>CAZICN010000062.1:0-7964 GCA_964537655.1 uncultured Aestuariivirga sp. | reverse complement strand
GCGTCGCTGTGCCACAGCCTAGATCGAGAGTGCGATGAGCAGCGGCGATCCCCGATCGACATGGGAGAGCGCCAGATCGATGCCGCGCGCATGGATGTCGGCCGCGGTGATGAGCCTGGCGCCCCAGGCCTCGGCGTCGCGCACCTCCTGTTCGCGTGCCGAGCCCATGCCGCGCATGCCCAACTGGATGATCTTGCCGACATGCGGCATTTCCGAAGCGCGGCGCATCGTCGAGGAGAAGCCGAGCGGCTCGCCATAACGCTCCTGGCGCCAGTCGATATGGGCATCGATCTGCAGGATAGTGAGGTCGCGGTGATCGGAGAAGGCCTTGATGAAGGGAATAGGGGTCGAGTCATCGCCGCCGATCATCACGGGAACGGCGCCGTGGTCGAGGATGTCGCGGGTGATGTCCTCGATGAGCTTGCGGTTCTTCGCCGCCTGCTTTGACAGGGTCGGCAGATCGCCCAGATCGCTGAAGCGATACTGGCCCGTCTTTCCCAGCAACGGGCCGCCGAAATCGAAGTCCCAGGAGTCGAGAAATGCTCGGTCTGCCTGCAAAGCCTTGCGCAGGGCACCGGGCGCGGTCTCATAGGGGCGATTGTCGATGCCGCGATAGGGAGTGCCATGCGGCGCGCCGAACAGGGCGGCCTCAGCGCCCTTGGGCGATGTGGCGAGGGTGGCCCCGAGAAAGGGCTGGCGAGATTTCTTCAGTTTCATGGGAGTCCGGACAAGCGGTGAACAGGGGCCTAAAGGATCTCCGCCTTAACGGATTCGGCGGGTTTGGGCCACCTGACCCTTTTTGCCGGGAAGGAGAAACGCGCGATGGTTCCCTCGCCCTCGACGCTTTCCAAGGTGACGTCGCCGTCATGCAGGCGCGCGATCCGGCGGGCGATGGCGAGGCCGAGGCCGATGCCGCCATGGCGCCTGGAGGAACTGGCATCTCCCTGCTCGAAGGGCTCGAAGACCCTCTCGATATCCTTGGGCGCGATGCCGATACCGTGATCGCCAATGATGAATATGAGTTCATCGTCCGGCCCACGGTCGATGGCGAGGATGACTTCCTTGCCGGGATCGGAGAATTTGATCGCATTGGTGATCAGGTTGATCAGCACCTGGCGGGTGCGGGTGATGTCGCCCGCGATCTCCGCGGTGGTGTCGAGATTGATCGACAGCGGGATGCCGGCGGCCTTCGCCTGCTCGCGGCACATCTTGTAGGAGATTTCGAGGATCTCGGCAGCGTCCATCTCCTGCTCGACCAGATTGAGGGCGCCGCGCTCGATGCGGGTGACATCGAGAATGTCGGCGATGATGTTGCGCAGATGCGTGCTGCTCTGCAGGATGGTCGAGGCGTATTCCTGATAGACCGGGCTGCCGAGTGGTCCCTCATTCTGGGCAACCAGCATCTCAGAAAAGCCGACGATGGCGTTGAGCGGGGTCTTCAGCTCATGGCTGGTGATGGCGAGGAACTGGGATTTGGCCGATGACGCGCGTTCGGCCTCTTCCTTGGCCTTGATGAGTTCGATCTGGGCGCGCCGCTCCAGCGAGATGTCGCGGATTACGCCGCGATAGCCGAGGAATTCCTGCGAATGGCCCCATAACGGATGCGCGGTGATCATCCACCAGTCGGTGGTGGACGGCCGCCTCACCTCCAGGCGCAAGGCGTCGATGACCTGGCGGTTGCTGGACAGTTTCTCGAAATCGCCCCAGCCCTGGTGTTCTGGCGAAGCGCCGGCCGCCTGCTGAAGCGACTTGCCGAGCAGGAGCGCCGACGTGCCCACCAGGCTCGGCAACCGGTCGGAGAAGTAGTTGAGCCTGCCCTTGCCGTCGGTTTCCCACAGGAGATCACTGGAGCAGCTTTCGAAGTCCTTGAGCAGCAGCGACAGGAACTCGCCCTGGCGATTCATGTGGTAGCTGTCGGCGGCGCGGCGCATGAGGGTACGGTTGAGCGCCAGGCTCATCAGCGACATCAGCATGGCCACGGCGATGCCGATGGAGCCTAGCAGCAGATCGAGATCATCGCCGCTGCGGAGCTGACTCACGAAAAGCGCGCCCGAAACGATGGCGGCGAAGGTGATCGAGGCAAAGGGAAGCCGGGTCAAGGCGAAGGCGCCGGTGACCGAGGCAATGAAGGTGATCGCGATGACGAGATGCTGGGTGACCTCGGGCAGTGCGGGAAAGAGCTCGAGCGCCGGGAATGCCCAGAGGATGGCGAAGGCCAGGCTCGCCGCCTCGACGAGGCCCAGCGTGTAGCGGCTGATCTTGGTGAAGTTGTGGTTCTGGGCCCAATAGGACAGCACCGTGATGCTCAATCCGACTTGCGCTATCGTCCACAGGTAGAGCCAGGGGCCTGAGACGAAGTAGAGGCTCGTCCAGGCGACGATCGCCACGGCGAGGAGATTGGCGCCCATGATATAGGGGCGGAACTGGGACAGCGGGGCGAGCTGCTCGGCGCGAAACCGGCTGATGTCGAAACTGGACTTGGAACCGGCGGTGGCCGACGCATGGTCAGAGGCGCCGCCCGCGTCGTTCGCCGCACGGCGTTCCATCTGCCCGAAAAGGCCATCGCTTGACATCACCATGAACTGTCGGCCTGTCTCCCCAGCCACTCATTCCATTATTCGGAAGGCCGCTTGGGGTTGCGTTAAGGTGTCACCGGTTCTTCCGCTTTGGTTAACAATCCGCTACTGCAAAGTCCATCATGGCGAAGAGCACGCATAGCGCAGAGGGTGGCCGCATCGGCATCCTGATCGTCAATCTGGGAACGCCGGAAGCCACCTCCTATTGGCCGATGCGGCGCTATCTCAAGGAGTTCCTTTCCGATCGCCGCGTGGTCGAGACCAACCGGCTTCTCTGGTGGTTCATCCTCAACGGCGTCATCCTGACGACGCGTCCAAAGCGTAGCGGCCACGCCTATGAGAAGATCTGGAACCGTGAGCGCAACGAATCGCCGCTCAAGACGATCACCCGGGCGCAGGCCGAGAAGCTTGCGGAGGTTTTCGCGGAGGATAGCCGCATCAGCATCGACTGGGGCATGCGCTATGGGCTGCCGCCGGTTGGCGAGCGCCTCAGGGCGCTGAAGGACCAGGGTTGCGAGCGCGTCCTGGTTTTTCCGCTTTATCCGCAATACAGCGCTGCGACGACGGCCACCGTGGCGGACAAGGTGTCCGAGGCCATGGCGGCAATGCGCTGGCAGCCGGCCCTGCGCTTCGTCCCGCCCTATTATGCGGAGCCTGCCCATATCGAGGCGCTGGCCGACAGTGTCAGCGATCATCTGAGGACGCTGGACTTCGCGCCCGACGTCATTCTGGCCTCCTTTCACGGGCTGCCGGAAAGCTATGTCGAAGCGGGCGATCCCTATTACCGCCACTGCCAGGAAACGACCCGTTTGTTGCGCGAGCGGCTCAAGCTGTCGGAGGACAGGCTGCGGATGGTGTTCCAGTCGCGCTTCGGCAAGGCGGAATGGATCAAGCCCTATGCGCAGGACACGGTGGCGGGCCTTCCCGGCCAGGGGGTGCGCAAGCTGGTGATGATCATGCCGGGCTTTGCCGCTGACTGCGTCGAGACGCTGGAAGAGGTGGCGATCGGCCTCAAGGAGACCTTCCGCGACAATGGCGGCGGCGACTTCTCGACCGTGCCCTGTCTTAACGATTCGCAGCCGTCCATCACGATGCTGGCCGCCCTTATCCGCAAGGAATTGGCGGGCTGGCTATGAAGGGACTTGCGATTCATCAACATGCCCCTATGTTATCGCCCGAGAGGGCGCTAGACTAGTTTCCTAGTCACAGGTGGAGACGGCTTATGTTCGAAGGCGCGGGAATTGCGGTCATCATTCTTCTGGCCGTGGTGCTGTTTGGCCTGTTGCGGTCGATCAGAATGGTTCCGCAAGGGTCCAATTACACGGTCGAGCGCTTCGGCCGCTATATCAGGACCCTGCCGCCGGGCCTCAGTATCATCGTCCCATTCTTCGACCGCGTCGGCCACAAGCTCAGCATGATGGAGCGGGTGCTCGACGTGCCGAGCCAGGAAGTCATCACCCGTGACAACGCCATGGTCAAGGTCGACGGCGTCGCCTTCTTCCAGGTGATCGAGGCGGCGAAGGCCGCTTATGAAGTGCAGAATCTCGAACATGCCATCCTCAACCTGGTGATGACGAATGTCCGCACCGTGATGGGCTCGATGGATCTCGACAGCCTTCTGTCGCAGCGCGACGAGATCAACCACCGTCTCCTCGGCGTGGTCGACCAGGCGGCGACGCCCTGGGGCATCAAGATGAACCGCATCGAGATCAAGGACATCAGCCCGCCGCGCGACCTCGTCGATGCGATGGCGCGGCAAATGAAGGCCGAGCGCGACAAGCGGGCCACCGTGCTCGAGGCGGAAGGCCAGCGCCAGTCGCAGATACTGCGCGCCGAAGGCGAGAAGCAGTCAGTGGTGCTCGAGGCCGAAGGCCGGCGCGAAGCGGCATTCCGCGACGCCGAAGGCCGCGAACGCGCCGCCGAAGCCGAAGCCAAGGCGACGCAAATGGTCAGCGACGCCATTGCCAGCGGCAATATCCAGGCGATCAACTATTTCGTCGCCAACAATTACGTGAAGGCACTCGAGTCGCTGGCGACAGCGCCCAATCAGAAGGTGCTCATGCTGCCGCTCGAAGCCACGTCGCTGATGGGCTCGCTGACCGGCATCGCCGAAATCGCCCGCGAGACTTTTGGCGGCGGCTCGTCCGACCAGGTCGCCGGACCGAAGAAGAAGCCGGGCAGCGTGCCGCCCGTCCATCCTCCCAAGAGCTGACGCAAGATGCAGCAGTTCCTGCCGTTCCTCGGAGGCTGGACCTGGTGGGTGATCGTCGGCCTCCTGCTGCTGGTCGAACTGATCCTTCCCGGCATATTCTTCATGTGGCTGGCGCTGGCGGCGGCCGTCATCGGCATTGTCGATATTTTCGTCGATCTATCCTGGCAGATCGAGATCGCCGCTTTCGCCGTGCTTTCCATCCTGTTCGTGCTGTTCGTAAGGCCGCGCCTCCAGTTGCAGCGGGGCGACACCTCCAACCTCAATCAGCGCATGTACGACTATGTCGGCCGTGCCTATGTGCTCGAGGACGCCATCGTCAATGGCCGCGGCAAGGTGCGCATCGACGACACGCTGTGGGTGGTGACCGGCTCAGACCGTGGCAAGGGCGAATGGGTCAAGATCAAAGCCGTCGACGGCGTGAAACTCGTCGTCGAGCCGGCCGAGAGGCCTACCTGACCCCCTGGCGCAGCAGATCGTGAACGTGGACGAGGCCGACCGGCTTGCCCTGGTCGTCGACGACGAACAGGCTGGTGATCTTCATCGAATTCAGGTGCTCGAGCGCCTCGGAGGCGAGCGTGTCCGGCGCGATCGTATGGGGAGTGCCGGTCATCACGTCGCAGATCGCGAGGTCGATGAGATCGCGTGACATGTGGCGGCGCAAATCGCCGTCGGTCAGGATGCCGACCAGCTTGCCTGTGTCATCGACGATGCCGAGACAGCCGAAGCTCTTGCGCGTCATGGTCACCAGCGCCTCGGCCATCGGCGTCGTCGGTGCGACCAGCGGCAGAAGCGGCGCCTTGTGCATGAAGTCCTTCACACAAGTGAGGGCGGCGCCCAGAAGCCCGCCCGGGTGGAAGGTCTTGAACTGCGCCGCGTTGAAGCCGCGGTCCTCGAGCAGCGCCAGAGCGAGCGCGTCGCCCATGGCGAGTTGAAGCAGGGTCGAGGTGGTCGGTGCCATGCCGATCGGGCAGGCCTCACGGGCGTCGGGCAGGCAGAGCAGGACATCGGCGTGCTGACCGAGCGTGCTCGCGGCACGACTCGTCAGGCCGATGATCTTCATGTCGAAGCGCTTGGCGTAGTCGAGCGTGGCGCGCAATTCAGCGGTCTCGCCTGAATTCGAGATCATGACGATTACGTCGTCGCGCCCGATCATGCCGAGATCGCCATGACCGGCCTCGGCCGGGTGAACGAAGAAGGCCGGCGTGCCGGTCGATGCAAGGGTCGCCGCGATCTTGCGGGCGATGTGGCCGCTCTTGCCCATGCCGGTCAGGACCACGCGTCCGGTGGCGCCCTTGATCAGGCGAATAGCCTCGCCGAAGGCACGGCCGAGCGGGCCGTCCAATGCGGCGATGAGCTTGGCCATCGCTTCGCTCTCGATGCCGAGCGTGCGGCGGGCGGACGCGATCCAGTTCCGCAGTCCCTCAGGGTCAACTTCGATTACTTTTGCCATGCGCTCACTTAGCTTATTCTTCCGGAACAATAAACCAGCGCTTCGCGGCGATTCGGAAATTGCTCTCGCCCTGAGAGAATAGCGCCAAATCAATATGTTGGCGCAAGTCTCCGCTGCCACTGCCAGCATTGCCTCAAGGCCATATCATTCGCCGGACGTCCGGCGTCAACTGCCCATTAACCATGTTTTCGTTAGGTTTCTGGCGGGAAGGGTTAGTGGATGGTCCGCCGGCGTTTCATATATTGCGGGGTCGCGGCGGCGTTCATCCTGAACGGCGTGGCGCGCGCCGAGGAACCTGCCGATCTGCGGACGACGCTCGGCGCGCCGGACCCCGTCACCGCCGCCGGTGCTCAGCAGCCAGGCCCAGAGGGCCTGGTGATGGCTTCCGCCAGGCCCACGACACTCGAAGTGGCGCCACTGGTTGAACCACCACCGCCACCGCGCCAGCGACGGCGCGAGGATGATCCCTATGCGGCGCTCGGCCTCGATGTCGGCGGCCTCACCGTGTTCCCGGTGCTCAGGGCCGGTGTCGTCGTCTCGGACAACCCCGCTTCATTGCCGTCAGACCGGGAAGGCGATTTTGGCGCGAGGCTGAGGCCGACGCTCAGGGTCACCAGCGACTGGGTTCGCCATGAGCTGACGGTCGAGGGCTCGGGCGATTTCATCCTCTATGCCGATCGCAGCGACAACGATTCGAACGATGCGGATATTCGCGCCGATCTGCGCCTCGATGTCTTGCGTTCGACCAGCCTTCTCCTCGAGGCCGGCTATTCGCTGTCCCAGGAAAACGGCTCCGACAGCGAAGTGCCCGATACCGCGATCGGCAATCGCACCGACCAGTCCTTCAATCAGAAAGCCGCCCTCACTCACCGCTTCGGCCGCCTCACCGGCACGCTCAGCGCCGGGGCCGACTGGCGGTACTATGGCGATGTCGATCTCGCCGGCGGCGGCAAGGAGGACAATGGCGACCGCGAATATGTCGAGCCCGACGCGTCATTTCGCGTCGGCTACGAAGTCTCTCCGGCCTTCCGGCCGTTCATCGAGGCGGGCTATGCGCCGCGCATCCATTTCGAGAGCCAGGACCGCAACGGCTTCGATCGCGATTCGGACGGCTATCGCCTTTCGGCGGGCTTCGCCTTCGAACCCTCGCCACTATGGTCGGGCGAACTGGCGCTGACCTATCTGTTGCGAGACTATGCCGATCCGGACCTCGAGACGGTCGACACGTTCGGCGCGACCGGGCAAGTAACCTGGCGACCGGGCGAGATGACGACGGTCGACCTCACGCTCAGCACCGCACTCAACGAAACGGCGACGGCCGGGTCGAGCGGATCGCGCCTGCATGGCGGACAACTGCGCGTCGCGCATGACCTGCGCGAGTATCTGACCGTCACCGGCAGCGCCGGCGTCGACTATGAGGATTTCCAAGGCACGGACCAGACCGAGCTGACGCTGCGCAGCAATGCCGGCATCCTGTGGCGCATGAACCGCTGGCTGGCCTGGACGCTCGATTACGATTTCATCTACAACGACAGCAGCGAGCCGCAGTCCGACGATTACGAGAACCGCATCACTGCCGGCGTCGAACTGCGCGGCTAGTGTCCCGAATCCGAAGTTCGCATCATATCACCGCGCCTTCCGAGCGAACTTCGGATTCGAAAGGACACTAGAAAATCCAGAATTCTAGTGTGGTTTTGGTTCAGAAATTCCCTCAAATCCTGACCGC
>CAZICN010000061.1:0-18558 GCA_964537655.1 uncultured Aestuariivirga sp. | reverse complement strand
TAGGTACAGTCGTACCTATCGCACCTTCGGCCGCGCTCTGTCGTCGCTCAACTGGAAGAAGCGGCAGCGGATCAAACGACATGTGCGGATGCGCCTCGCGGAAGCTGAGCATGCAGCCCAGAGGGTGACGTACCTGCAACGCGAGCTGTTTCGCACCCTGGGAAATCTCGCCAGACCTGCCCAAGAGCAGATCGAATATCTGCAGGACATCTTTCGTTTCATGAAAATGAAACAGGAAGATGACTGGATATGCGCGGATGAACTCGCCCTGGAGTATTACGAAGCCTTCATCGGTTGCTGTGGAGAACCTGACAAAGGATATCCGGGATGGCGGCATGAGCTTGGCCTGACGCAAGTTCAGGTCGACGCGCTCGGCGCGCTCGATGCCCAACTCGGTCTCATGAGTGGCAAAGAAAATTCCGAACTTTGGCGGGGGCTAGCCCTCAAAGAGTCTCCCGATTGGCGGCAGGTTCGCGCCCAGGCCATCGAATGCCTGAACCTGCTGGAAGGGCAACAATGATCCTTGGAACCGGCCCCAAATTCGAACGAATCCCATGTAACGAAGCAGGCCAGACGGTAGAATGGCGCGCGCAGGTCTCATACTCATCGCCGGATTGTCCCTCCTTATTGGCGCAGGGGATGCGCTGGCGCGCCCGCCGCTCGCCGAGCTCGACAGCGGCAAGGCGCTCTATCAGCGCATCGGCAAGGCGGAAGCCAAGCGCAACGACATCCCTTTCGCCATCGTCGATGCGGTGATGCGGGTCGAGAGCGGCTACGATCCCCGGGCGCGGGGCGATGTCGGCGAAGTCGGCCTGATGCAGATCCTGCCCGCGACCGCCGACATGCTGGGCTTCAAGGGGTCCGCCTCGGCGCTGGCGAGGCCCGAGACCAACATCGCCTATGGCACGCAATATCTGGCGCAGGCCTGGCGGCTGTCGGGCCGGGATATCTGCACCACGGTAATGAAATACCGCGCCGGCCACGCCGAGACGCGCTTCTCGGTCAAGTCGGTGGACTACTGCAAGAGAGTGCGCAGCCATCTGGCGAGCGCAGGCTTCCCGGTCACCGGCAACGTGCCGAGGCCGACCTTCGGCTTCAGCGAGGGCGGGGGCGGCGGATCGATCCGCGTCCAGGGCCGCATCCGGGTCAGGCTGGGCGGCGGCGGCGGCAAATGCTTCGCCCGCGTCATCCAGCCGGGACGCAATTTCGGCGACTGCGTGTCGCGCGCACTCCTGAAGCAGAAGGGCCTCCTCAAATAATCATCGCCGTGCAAGGCCGAGGCTCAGGACGGCGACGAGTACGCAGCCGATGCCGATCGTCTGATGGAGGCTCACGGCCTCGCCCAGAAAGGCGAAAGCGAGAAGGACGGCCGAAACCGGCGCCAGTGCGGTGAAGGGAGCGGCCTCCGCGCCCGAGACCCGCGCCAGCCCGCCATACCACAGGAGATAGCCGCCGACCGTCGGCACCAGCGCGTAATAGAGCACGGCGGCGACTGAGTTGGGCTCGATGTCTCCTCTCCACGGCATTTCGAAAAGGGCCGGCACGGCCGCGACCGCGAGCCCGATCGCCGTCATCAGGGCGGATTGCGCCAAAGGGGCGATCGGCACGTCGAGCCTCTTGTTGAGAAGGATGAAGAGGCCTTCGCACAGGACGGCGGCAAAGATCAGCGCATTGCCGAAGAGGGACCAGGTGCCCGCCGCACCGGGCTCGAAGGCGATGGCGAAAACGCCGAGGGCGGCGAGAGCGATGGCGAGGAGCACCGCCGGCCGCGGCCGCTCGCCCAGGATGAGGATGGCGATCGCCGCCGAGACCACGGGCAGCGTGCCGATGATGACGCCGGCATTGGCGGCGGATGTCAGTTGCAGGCCGGTGATGAGCAAGGTCGTGTAGCCGACGCTGCCGGCCGTCGACTGGATGACCAGCAGGAGCCCGTCGCGCCGGCCGGGGCGCGGCCAGGGTGTCGTGCTCAGCCGCATGAGGACGATGAAGAAGGGCAGCGCCAGAGCGAAGCGCAGCGCCGCCGCGGTGAAGGGTGGCAATCCGCCGCCGATGATCTTGCTCGCGATGACGGTGCTGCCGACAAGGATCATGGCGAGGGTGAGACAGGCATATCCCTGGAGCTTCTGCGACATGATGGCAAGAACAGCCGATCAGGCCTCGCGCCGTCTTGTACGGGATTGCGGTCTAGCCCGTCACCGCATCGGCATAGAGGCGCGGCGACACGCCATATCTGCCCACGAAGACGCGGGTCATGTGGCTCTGGTCGGTGAAGCCCGAGGCGAAGGCCGCCTCGGCGAGCGGCATGCGCCCGGCGATGAGTCGGCGCGCCAGATCGATGCGGCGCTGGATCAGATAGGCATGCGGGGTGAAACCGGTGGCGCGGAAGAAGCCGCGCAGCAGCTGAAACTTGCTCAAGGCCGCCGCCTCCGCCAGCTGGGCCAGGGTCACGGCGCGCGCCGGGTCGTCATCGATGAGGCTCCGCGCCCTCACAATGGCGTCGGGAACCGCTCCTCTCGCGCGAGCCTCCTTCGGCCGCAGGGCCGCCAGCAGGATCAGCAGCATTTCCTCGCGCCGCGGGATTGCCGTGTCCGGCTCCGCCGTCATCGCGGCGAACAGGGCGCGGAAGCGGCCGGCGATCGTCCGGTCCGTGATGACGGGATGCTCGAACTCGAAGTCCGCCGTCCGGCCCTCGCTGATGTCGCTGACCGCGTCCGCGATCACCTGCGGCTCGAAATAGAGGATCCGCCAGGCGCGTCCCTGATCGCCGATCGGCGAGCCGTCATGAACCTCGCCCGGATTGACGGTGAT
Source organism: uncultured Aestuariivirga sp. (assembly GCA_964537655.1). Classification (GTDB taxonomy): domain Bacteria; phylum Pseudomonadota; class Alphaproteobacteria; order Rhizobiales; family Aestuariivirgaceae; genus Taklimakanibacter. The sequence continues at coordinate 15,750 of CAZICN010000061.1, read as the reverse complement.
GGCATCGCCCGGCCCCGCCTCTACCGTGCCGCGGCCGCTCAGCGATTTCTGAGCACCCTGGTGGATGACGCCGATGCCGAACTGGTCATGAGTGTGACGCGGAAAGACATGACGTGTCTGCGCCGCGACGGCGCTGACGCCCGCCATCTGGCAGCGGTGCACGGTGAATTGCCTGGTTGTCATCGCCTTCCGATCTTGCCCCGGGTTCGGGAATATTGACAGAAGGACTTTCCTGACATAAGTTTTATGAAACGTTTCATTGAGTGTCCGATGAAAGAGCCAACGGTCGAGGACATTGCCCAGCTTGCCCGAGTCTCGCTCGGCACGGTGTCCAACGTGCTGAACGGACGTCCGACGGTGAAGGAGGAACTGGTCCTCAGGGTCACCGAAGCCGCCCGGAAGCTCGGCTACCGGCGCAACAGCAACGCCGCCAGCCTGCGCAGCAACCAGACCGACATGATCGCCGTGGCGGTGCCCAACATCAAGAACGCCTTCTTCTCGGAAATCGTCTCGGCCATCGAGCATCTCGGCATTTCCGAGCGCAAGGGCGTGATGTTCCTCACCACCAGCGAGGACCAGGAGCGGGCGCAGCGCCAGGTCCACAATTTGATCTCGCGGCGCGTCGACGGGCTCATCATCGTGCCGTCCTTCGACTTTCAGCCGATGATCCCCGATCTCAACGCCTATGGCGTGCCGGTGGTGCTGGTCGACCGCGTCGAGGCGAAGAACCCCTTCCCGTCGGTCGCCGTCGACAATTTCGCCGCCGGCCACATGGGCGGCAAGCATCTGTTCGACTGCGGCTACCGGCATGTGGCCTTCATCGGCCATGGCCACCGCTTCTGGATCCTCAATCAGCGCCATAAAGGCTTTCTCGCCGCGGCGCGCGAGGCGGGGACGGATAAATCCTGCGAAAGCTACGAGCTCAGCCTCGATCCCGAGGAGATCTGCGCGGCGACACTCGACATCCTCAGGCGGGCGGACCGGCCGCGCGCCATCTATGCCGCCAGCAACATCGCGGCCAAGGGCGTCATTCCCGCCATCCAGCGCCTTGGCCTCAAGGTTCCCGACGACATCGCCCTCCTGGTGATGGACGATTTCGAGGCGCTCACTCTGCTCAGCCCCCAGGTGAGCGTCGTCGCCCAACCCAGCTCCGCCATCGCCGAGAAGGGCTGGCGCATGCTGCAGGATCTCATCGCCGGCAAGACCCCGAGGCCCGCCCATGTCAGGCTGCCGCCGCGACTCGTCGTCCGCGGCTCGACGCTCGGCGCCCCCGGGGAAGGAGCGGCAGAACGATGACCGCCACGGCGATCCATGCGCGCGAAGCCCGCTCGCTTGGCCGGATCATCAGGCCGGTGATCGTCGCTCTTCTGTGCGCCCTGGTGCTGGCGGCGCTGTGGATCCATGCGCCCACCTTCTTCAAGGCCAACAACCTCATCAATATCCTGGTTCAGGCCTCGACCCTCTCGGTGCTCGCCGTCGCCATGGCGCTCGTCATGATCGGCGGCGGCATCGACCTCTCATTGCCGTTCAATGCCGCGCTGAGCGCTGTCCTGGGCGCGATGTATATGCGCGCCACCGGCGATGCACTTGGCGGACCGATGATCATGGTCGCGGCCGCGCTCGCGATCGGCGCCTTCAACGGCATCGCCGTCGGCTATCTCGGCATGATCCCCTTCGTCGTCACGCTGGCGATGATGACGGTGAGCAATGGCGCCGCCGTCTGGCTCACCGGCTCGATCAGCATCGCCGATGTGCCGGACGCCTTCGTCGATCCCTTCTTCGCCCGCTATTTCGGCCTGCCGCTCTCGGTCATCATCGCCGCCGCGGCCGCCCTGCTCGGCATCGTCCTGATGTCCGCGACGATCTATGGACGCTGGCTCTATGCCGTCGGCATCAATCCACGGGCGGCGCGCGTGGCGCGCATTCCGGAAAACCGGGTCATCTTCCTGAGCTATGTGCTCGCCGGGCTGATGGCGGGGATCGCCGCCATCATGCTGACAGGCCGGCTCGCCTCGGCGTCGGCTAATCTCGCCAGCCCGTCGATGGTGCTCGATGTGGTCAGCGCCTGCGTCGTCGGCGGCATCAGCATCTATGGCGGCTCGGGCCGGATCTGGGGTGCTGTTTTCGGGGCGCTGTTCATTACCCTTCTCAACAACGCGCTGAACGCGGCCGAGATCAGCCTCTTCGTCAATCAGATGATCCGCGGCGCCATCATCATCGGCTTCGTCGCCCTCGACCGCCTGTGGGCGAAAGGCGGCTCGCGATGACGGCGCCCCGTCTGACGCTGAGCGGCATCACCAAGCGCTTCCCGGGCGTCGAAGCGCTGCGCGACGCATCGCTCCAGGTTGCGAGCGGCGAGGCCCTGGCCCTGATGGGCGCCAATGGCGCCGGGAAATCGACCCTGATGAACATCCTGGGCGGGGTGATCGCGCTCGACGAGGGCGAGATCCGCATCGACGGGACAGCGGTCTCGTTCCGCACGCCGATCGATTCGCTCAAACATGGCATCGCCTTCGTCCATCAGGAGCTCAATTCGCTGCCGACGATGACGATCGCCGAAAACGTCTTCATCGACGGCTTTCCGCAGCGTCTCGGCCAGATCGATGCCGGCGAATGCGCCCGCCGCACGGCGGAGATCCTCGCCGGCCTCGGCTCGACGCTCGGTCCTAACCAACCCGTCGCGGAATTGAGCATCGGCGACCGCCAGCTCGTCGAAATCGCCCGGGCGCTGCGGCGCGAGCCCAAAATCCTGATCTTCGACGAGCCGACCTCCTCGCTGTCGCGGCGCGAGCGCGAACGGCTGTTCGACGTCATTCGCGCGCTCAAGGCGCAGGGCACGGCCATCATCTACATCACCCACTTCGTCGACGAGATCTTCGCCGTCTGCGACAGCGTGGCGGTGATGCGCAATGGCGCGACCGTCTTCAGCGCCCGGATCGGCCAGGTGACCGGTCGACAGATCGTCCACGAGATGATGGGGACGCGCGAAAACGAGCGCCCGCTCGTCGCCAGACGGCCGGCGCAAAGCGAGACGGTGCTCGAGGTCGAGGCCCTGTCGCGGGCGGGCGCGCTCGACATCCCGCGACTTTCCCTGCGCTCCGGCGAAGTTGTCGGCCTCTGGGGGCTGCTCGGCGCCGGCCGGACCGAGCTGCTGCGGGCGCTGCTCGGGCATGACCCGATCGACAGCGGCTCGCTGCGCTGGCGCGAGGACGGCCGCCTCGCCGCGATCAGTCCCCGCGAGTTGCAGAAAAAGGCCGGATTCGTCACCGAGGATCGCCGCGGCGAAGGCCTGCTGCTGCCGCTGTCGGCCAGTGACAACATCGTGCTGCCCAATCTCGGCGCGATCGCGCGGCTGGGCTTCGTCATCGGGCACGAGCAGGCGCGGATCGCCCGCGCCATGATCCGCAGACTCGCCATCAAGGTCGCCGGCGAAAGCCAGCGGGTCGCCACGCTGTCCGGCGGAAACCAGCAGAAGATCGTCTTCGCGCGCTGGCTCGCCACGGCGCCGAAGCTGCTTCTGCTCGACGAGCCGACGCGCGGCCTCGATGTCGGCGCCAAGACCGAAATCCTGAAGCTGGTCAGCGAACTCGCCGATGCCGGCGCCTCGATCCTCCTGGTCTCCTCCGAGATCGAGGAAATGATGCGGGTGTGCGATCGCTATCTGGTGATGGAGCGCGGCCGCATCATCGCCGAGTTGCCCGGGTCGGCGGCGCAGGGCGATCTCCTGACGGCGGTCGCGGGACTGTCAGGCAGGGAGGCCGCGGCATGAAGGAGGTTTTTGGCTTCGTGCGCCAATTCGGCTTTCTCCTCGTGCTCGCGGCCGTCTACGCCCTGTTCTCGCTCGCCGCCCCGAGCTTCTTCGGCGCCGCCAACCTCATCGCCATCCTGCATGTGGTCGCGCCGATGATCGTCGTCGCCTCCGGCATGGCGCTGGTCGTCATCAGCGGCCGGCTCGACATTTCCGTGGGCTCGATCGCCTATGTCGCCTCGGCGATCTTCGCCCTCCTGATGCGCGACGGCGGCGTACCGTTGGTCGGGGCGCTTGCCGCCGCGGTCGGCGCCGGCCTGGTGCTCGGCGCCGTCAATGGCGCGATCGTCGTCGGGCTCAAGGTCAATTCGCTGATCGCGACCCTCGGCACGATGATCGCGTTCCGCGGTTTCGGTCTCTTCCTCACCGATGGCGGGCTGATCGAGATGCCGGATGCGGTGAAGCCGCTCGGCAACACCATGCTCGGCCCGGTCTTCCTCGATACGGTGATCGCCCTCGTCGTGCTGGCCCTCATCCATGCCGTGCACCGGCGCACCGCCTTCGGGCGCCAGCTCACCGCCATCGGCAATGGCGAGGACGTGGCGCGCCGCATCGGCATCGCCATCGAACGCCGCGGCTTCGTCGCTCTCGTGCTTTCCGGCGTCCTCGCCGCCATGGCGGGCGTCATGTACACACTGCAGGTCGCCGTCAGCACCGCGAAGATCGGCGAGGGCATGGAGTTCACCGCCATCGCGGCTGTCGTCGTCGGCGGGATTTCGCTATTCGGCGGACGTGGAAACATCCTCACATCCGTCATTCTAGGCGCGCTCACGTTTCAGATGATCCGGAGCGGGCTGCAGCATGTCGGCGCCAACCCGTATTCCTACCGGCTCGTCGAGGGCGTCGTCATCTTCATTGCGATGTATGCGGATGCGTTGAAAACCAAAGGCGGCGGCTTCCGCCGCCAGAGGATCAAGAAGGGCGTGTGACGAGCTGGACTGGCTCAATGATGAGCAATTGGGAGGATAAAATGAAACGTTTCATAACTACCGCATTTCTGGCCCTCCTTGCCGCGGTCGGCGGCGCCGAGGCCAAGGACGTGAAGATCGGACTGTCCTGGGACGCCCGCGAAAGCGCGCTCAACCAGGCCTGGGAAGACTTCATGAAGGCCGAAGCCAAGACGCAAGGTGCCGCCGCCGGCGTCAATGTCGAATGGATCGTCAACATGGCGAACAACGACAGCAGCCGGCAGGCGGCCAATATTGAGGATCTGCTCAACAGCGGCGTCGACATCGTCATCACCCGCGCGCTCGATGCGGCGGCGATCGGCGCCTCGATCCGGCGCGCCAAGGAAGCGGGCGTGCCGTTCGTCACCTTCGACCGCGCCTCGAGCGGCGCCAAGCCGACGGCGCATGTCGGCGGCGACTCCACCCATCAGGCGAAGACGCTGGGCGAGGAGTTCGTCAAGATCCTCACCGCCAACAAGGTCGATGCCAAATGCGTCGAGCTGCAGGGCTCGCTCGCCGACATCAATGCCATCAACCGCACCCGGGAGTTCAAGAAGCTCGACGAAAGCAGCGACATCATCGAGATCGTCGCGCAGATCCCGACCGAGTGGAATCCCGAGATCGTGCTGTCGGGCCTGAGCGACGCGATGCGCGCGCATCCGGAGGCGAATTGCATCCTCGCCGCCTCGGACTGGGCGATCGATGCGGTGCAGGCGGCGCTCGAGAAGTTCGACAAGTGGCATCCGACCGGCCATCCCAAGCATGTGTGGATCGCCTCCAACGATCTCCTCACCAGCGCCATCGGCGCGATGGAGAACGGCTATATCGACGTCGCGGTGACATGGGATGCGGCCTCCCACGCCAAGGAGGCGGTGCGCGTGCTGATGCTCATCGCCCAGGGCCAGGATCCCGGCTGTCCGCCGGAAGGCTGCCTGGCCAAGGGCGCCGTTGCCACGCCCGCCAACATCAAGAGCATGACCGACTACTGGGCGCGGAAATACAGGTGATACCGCGATGGCGCGATGCCGGCGGCCCGAAGCCGCCGGCGGCGCTTATGGATTCGGAACAGAAGACAGGAGAGGCATTTGGCGCAATCGTTGAAGGGCAAGACCGTCCTGGTCACGGGGGCGAGCTCGGGCATAGGCCGCGCCGCGGCCCGCGCCTTCGCGCGCGAAGGCATGCGTCTCGTGCTCAGCGCCCGGTCGCGGGCGAGGCTCGACGCGCTCGTGGCCGAGCTCGGCCCGGCGGCCCAGGCGATCCCGGCCGATCTCACCGTGCCGCAAGAGGTCGACCGCCTCGTCGAGGAGAGCATCGCGAGGCTCGGCGGCATCGACGTGCTGTTCGCCAATGCCGGCATCTATATCGCGGGCCAGGTCGCCGAAGGCCATCCCGACGACTGGGACCGCCTGCTCGCGCTCAATGCGGGCTCGGTGTTCAGGGCGGTGCGGGCGGCGCTGCCGCATATGCAGGCGCGCAGGAGCGGCGATATCCTGGTGACGAGCTCGATCTCGGCGCATCAGGCGCTGCATTTCGAGCCCATCTACAGCGCCTCCAAACATGCAGTGAACGCCTTCGTGCACGGCCTCAGACGTCAGGTGATCGCCGACAATATCAGGGTCGGCGCGATCGCGCCGGGAACGGTGCTCAACGAACTCTGGGGCTTTCACGATGAGGCCGATATCGAAAGGAAAGTGGCGGACCGTACCGGCCTGCGCTCGGAAGACATCGCCGAGGCGGCCGTCTTCATGCTGACGCGGCCGGCGCATGTCACGATCCGCGACCTGGTGATCCTGCCGCAGGCGCTCGACCTCTGAAGCCTAGTTGGATCGTTACGATCCAAACTCATAAACGTGATCGATTCTTTTAGGTTAGCGCGGGATTCTCGCGAAAAATCGGTACCCGATTTTTCGCATCCCGCGCTAGTCCGGCTTGCGGCGCAGCACCGCCTGCAGCACATCGCGCACGCCGATCGCGCCGACGAAGCGCTCGGTCTCGTCGAACAGCGCCACCGGTGCCGTATCGGCGCGATGCATGGCGAGCATCACGGTGCGCAGGGGCGTCCCGGGACTGGCCCAGAAGACCGGCCGCATGCCGGGATCGACGGGCCGCTCCGCCTCGGAACAGGCGACCCAGGTCGCCTGCTGCTTCTCGCGCTCGGCCGCCACCACCTTGCGGTCCGGTCCGATCTTGAAGCGGGTGGTCCTCCTGCGATCGAGCCACACCCAGCCCTCGCCCGCCTCCTCGAGATCGCGCGCGTCGCGCATCACATTATAGGCGGTGAGCACGCTCAGCGGATTCACGTTGGAGATGAACTCGCGCACATAGTCGTTGGCGGGCCTGAGCACGATGTCCTCGGGCCGGCCCGTCTGCACGATGCGCCCGCCCTCCAGGATCGATATGTAATTGCCGAGCTTGAGCGCCTCCTCGAGATCGTGGCTGACGAAGATGATCGTCTTCTTCAGCGTCTTCTGCAGCGACAGCAGCTCGTCCTGCAGCTTGGTGCGGATCAGGGGATCGAGCGCCGAAAACGGCTCGTCCATCAGGAGGATCGGCGCCTCGGTGGCGAAGGCGCGGGCGAGGCCGACGCGCTGCTGCATGCCGCCCGACAGCTCATGGCCGTATTTCTTCGCCCACTGGTCGAGGCCCACGAGCTTGAGCTGCTTGTCGACGCGCGCCTGGCGCTCGGCGTCCGGCATGCCGGCGAGCTCGAGGCCGAAGCCGACATTCTCGGCGACGGTGCGCCAGGGCAGGAGGCCGAATTGCTGGAACACCATGGCGACGCGATGCTGGCGCAGGCGCCGCAAGGTCTCGGGCGAGCAGCTCACGACATCGACCGGCTTGCCCTCGTCATTGACCAGCACCTCGCCGCGCGACACCTTGTTGAGGCCGTTGACGGCGCGCAGCAGGGTCGACTTGCCCGAGCCCGAAAGCCCCATGAGCACGCTGATTTCGCCTTCCTTCACGGCGAGGCTGGCCCCGGCGCAGCCGAGGACCGCGCCGGTCTTCTCCAGGATGTCCGAGCGCGAGGCGCCCTGATCGAGGAGCTTGAGCCCCTCGGCCTCGCGCTCGCCGAAGACGATATCGACCTTCTTGAACTCGACGGCGGTGGTCATGCGGCTTTCCTTTCGCCGACACGGCAGACGCGATCGAGAATGATGGCGAGCACCACGATGGCGATGCCGGCCTCGAGCCCCAGGGGAATGTTGACCGAGTTGAGGGCGCGCACCACCGGCTTGCCCAGGCCGTTGGCGCCGACCAGCGCGGCGATGACCACCATGGACAGCGACAGCATGATGCATTGGGTGAGGCCCGCCATGATGGTGGGCAGCGCCGCCGGCAACTCGACCTTCCACAGCAATTGCCGCTTGGTGGCGCCGAAGGCCTCGCCCGCCTCGATGAGCTGCTTGGGCACCGAGGTGAGGCCGAGATGGGTGAGGCGGACGGGAGCGGGAATGGCGAAGATCACCGTGGCGATGAGGCCGGGCGCCAGGCCCAGACCGAACAGGACCAGCACCGGGATCAGGTAGACGAAGGTCGGCATGGTCTGCATGAGATCGAGGACGGGCCTGAGGATGCGGAACAACCAGGGACGGTGCGCGGCGGCGATGCCGAGCGGCACGCCGATCAGCATCGACACGCCGGCGGAGGCGATGACCAGGGCCAGGGTCTCGATCGTCTCCTTCCAGAAGCCGAGATTGATGATGAAGAGCAGGCCGATCGCGGTGGCGATGGCGAGCCTGATCGAGCGCTGCAGGTACCAGGCGAGGAGTGCCGCCAGAATGACGACGACGACAGGCGGCAGCATCAGCACCAGGCCGATGATGCCTTCGAGCACGAAGGTGAAGCCGCGCGCGATGCCGTCGAAGAACCATTCGAAATTCGTCGTCAGGAAGCCGAAAAAGGCCTTGCCCCAGGCGCCTATCGGAATCTTCCAGTCGGCGATGAGTTGTGTAACCGGATCCACCTCAACCCCTCCCCTCTTCTGGCTTTTCCCCGAGCCTAACAAAAAGGCGGCCGAAGATCACGATGACTTTTGACGGTTTCCGTCAAAAGTCATGACCATGATCGTTGGCTATGGAGCTGGGGCAAATCCCTATCGCCAGAGCCGGGAGGCTCTGGCGGGATTTGCCCTGGTCACGGGCCGCCTGTCATCCTTGCAATGCTGCAACCTCAGCCGCCGAACTTGGCCTTGACGGCCGCCGCCGCGTCGCCGCCGTCGAAGGCGGTCACGCCCGCGAGCCACGGCGTCACGGCATCGGGATTGGCCTTGAGCCAATCAGCCGCCGCGGCTTTGGCTTCCTTGCCGTCATTGAGGATGCCGCCCATGATCTCGTTTTCCATCTTGAGCGTGAATTTGAGGTTGCTGACGAACTTGCCGACATTCGGGCACTCGCCGACATACCCCTTGCGCACATTGGTGTGCACCGTGGCGCCGCCGAAATTGGGGCCGAAGACGTCATCGCCGCCCGAGAGATAAGCCATCTCGAAATTGGCGTTCATCGGATGCGGCTCCCAGCCGAGGAAGACGATATCGGTATTCTTCGGCACCGACTTGGCGACCTGGGCCAGCATGCCCTGCTCCGAACTCTCGACCAACTCGAAGCCCTTGAGGCCGAACTTGTCGGCCGAGATCATGTCGAGGATCAGACGGTTGCCGTCATTGCCGGCCTCGATGCCGTAGATCTTGTTCTCGAGCTTGTCCTTGAACTTGGCGATGTCGGCGAAGTCCTTGAGGCCCGCCTCATAGGTGTATTTCGGAACGGCGAGCGTGTATTTGGCGCCTTCGAGATTGGCCCCCAGCGTCTCGACCGAGCCGTCCTCGCGATAGGGCTTGATGTCGTTTTCCATGGTCGGCATCCAGTTGCCGAGGAAGACATCGATGTCCTTGCTCTTGAGCGAGCTGTAGGTGACGGGCACCGACAGGACCTGAATCTCCGGCTCATAGCCCAGAGCCTCGAGCAGCACGGCCGCGGTTGCGGTCGTGGCGGTGATGTCGGTCCAGCCCACATCAGAGAACCGCACCTTCTTGCAGGCCTCGGCATCGCCGGCCGCGGCCGCTCCCGCCATCACGGTGAGCGAGGCGCCCAGCGCCAACACGCCCAGCAAGGCCTTGAACTTCATCGTCATCGCATCCTCCCTATGGATATCTTTGGAGGAAAGACTACTCTCATTTCCCGGGGGATCGTCAAGCTTTTTATTGGACGGACATCCAATGATAATATTAGGCTGGGCGATCCAATATCGAAGAGGGGCCAATGCCCAAACGGGGAATGAAGCCGATCCGCCGGCAGCAGCTGATCGATGCGGCGATCGCTTCGATCCATGAGCACGGATTTTCGAGCGCGACGGTCGCCCGCATCGCCCGCAAGGCCGGCGTCTCGACCGGCATCGTGCATCATTATTTCGCCGACAAGAACGACCTGCTCGCCGCCACCATGCGGGCCATGCTCGATATTCTGCGGCGCGAGGCGGTCGAGCGCATGCGGGTGGCGAAATCGCCGCTCGAGCGCATCCATGCGATCATCCACGCCTCCTATGGCGATGCGCAATTCGCCGAGGAAGTGTTCTCCGCCTGGCTCGCCCTCTATGGCAATGCGCGCGATTCCCAGAAGCTGCAGCGCATCCTGCGCATCTATCACCGCAGGCTGCACAGCAACCTCCTCTACAATCTCATCCCGCTGATCGGGCGCGAGCGGGCGCAGGACGTGGCGCTCGGCATCGGCGCCCTCATCGACGGCCTGTGGCTGCGCTATGCGCTCACCGGGCGCCCCGACGACGCGGAAACGCCCAGGGCGATGACCCGCGCCTATGCCGATGCGATGATCGCCGGATGAAGATCCTTCCGAACCACAGGAGCACTGCATGAAACCGGTCAAATGGGGCATCATCTCGACCGCCAATATCGGCATGGGCAAGGTCATTCCGGGCATGCTGAAGAGCCGGGAGCTCGACGTCGTGGCGATCTCGTCGCGCGACCAGAAGACCGCCGATCAGGCGGCGAAGAAGCTCGGCATCGCGCGCGCCTATGGCTCCTATGAGGCAATGCTCGCCGATCCCGAGATCGAGGCCGTCTACAACCCGCTGCCCAACCACCTGCATGTGCCGTTGACGCTCGCCGCCGCCAGGGCCGGCAAACATGTCCTGTGCGAGAAGCCGATCGCCATCACCGCCAAAGAGGCGAAGAAGCTCACGGACGTGAAGAAGGGCATCTATGTAGCGGAAGCCTTCATGGTGCGCCACGCGCTGCAGTGGCAGGCGGTGCGCGACAGGGTGGCGAAGGGCGAGATCGGCACGGTGCGCCTCATCCAGGTGCTGTTCACCTATTATCTCGATGACCCGAAGAACGTGCGCAACATGGCCAAGATCGGCGGCGGCGGCCTGCTCGATATCGGCTGCTACCCGATCACCGTGGCGCGCTACATCTTCGACGCCGAGCCGAAAGCGGTGACCGCGGTGTTCGACCGCGACCCCAAGTTCAAGACCGACCGCAGCGCGAGCGGTCTCGCCGATTTCGGCAAGGGCCGCCAGCTGTCCTTCGCCATCTCGACGCAGACCGCCCCCTTCCAGCGGGTGCAGATCGCCGGCACCAAGGGGCGCATCGAGGTCGAGATCCCGTTCAACGCGCCGCCCGACAGGCCCAACCGCTATTTCGTGCAGGGCATGACGATGAACGAGGGCACTACGCACGAACTGCCGGTGAGCGACCAGTACCAGTTGCAGGCGGAAGCCTTCGGCCGCGTCATCCGCAAAGAGGAGAAGGCGCGCTACGGCGTGAAGGACGCCATCCAGAACATGAAGATCATCGACGCCTTCTTCCGCTCGGAGAAGAGCCGGAAGTGGGAGAAGGTGTGATAACCCCCGCCCCGTGAACGGGGAGAGGTAAATCGCTCCACAACCGCGCGGCGCCCCGAACGCCACTCTTCTCGCCATGCCGGGCGCGCGCCACCTCGACCACGGCCGCGCCCGAAAACGTATAGCGGCTGGCGCGCTGTCCCAGCTCCTCGACCAGCTCGGGCAGAACCGAAAGCCCGCCGCCGATCACGAAAATATCGGGATCGATGACATTGACGATCGCCGCGGTGAGGCGCGCCAGCCGGTCGGCGAGGCGATCGATGGCGGCGATGGCGCCGGCGTCGCCCGCCCGCGCCTTGGCGACGATGTCGGGGCCTTTCAACTCCATGCCGGTCACCCTGGCATAGTCGTGCGCCAGCCCTGAGCCCGACACATATTGCTCGACGCAGCCCTTCTTGCCGCAGAAGCAGGGAATGAGCGGCCATTCGCTCTCATTGGGCCAGGGCATCGGCGTGTGGCCGAATTCCGCCGCCTCACCATTGGGGCCGCGGCGCAGCTTGCCGTCGATGACGAGACCGCCGCCCAGCGCCGTGCCGATGGTGAAGCAGGCGACGACCTCGCGCCCGGCCCCGGCGCCGTCATGGGCTTCCGACAGGGCGAAGCAATTGGCGTCGTTCTCCATCCGCACCTCATGGCCGATCAGGCGTTCGACATCGGCGACCATGGGCTTGCCGTTGCAGGCGAGGATGTTGGCATTGCGCCACAGGCCCGTCCGCGGCGAGGCCGATCCGGGCGCCCCGATGCCGATGCTTGCCCCCTCTCCCGCCCGGTGACGCGCCTCGCGCACCAGGATGGCGATCTGGGCCAGGATCGCATCATAGCTCTTCGGCGTCGCGACGCGCGTCTCGAACAGAACCGAGCCGTCGCGTCCGAGAACGATGGCGTCGATCTTGGTGCCGCCGAGATCGATGCCGATCCGGTCAGTTGCGGTTGTAGACATCGTCATAACGCACAATATCGTCTTCGCCGAGATAGTCGCCGAACTGCACCTCGATGATCTCGACCAAACCGTCATGGAGATTTTCCAGGCGATGCTTCGCCCCTTGCGGGATATCGACCGCCTGCGAGCGGACGAGCGTCGAGACCTTGTCGCCGACGGTCACCGTGGCGGTGCCCGAGACCACCGTCCAATGCTCGCCCCGGTGCTTGTGGCTCTGCAGGGAGAGCTTGCCGCCCGGCGTCACGACGATGCGCTTCACCTTGAAGCCCTTGCCCTCGTCGAGCACATGGAAAGAGCCCCAGGGGCGCGTTTCGCTATACATACTGAACCTCCAGACACATCAATTCGTTGCCGGCGGCGCCCTGCCGCGGATCAGGTCCGCCGCCTTCTCGGCGATCATGATCACCGCCGCAGTGGTGTTGCCGGTCACCACATTGGGCATGATCGAGGCGTCGACGACGCGAAGGCCAGCAATGCCCCGGAAGGCGAGGTCGGGATCGACCACGGCCTCGGCGTCGATACCCATGCGGCAGGTGCCGACCGGATGATGATCGGTCTTGGCCGAGGCGCAGGCATAGGCGCTAAGCTCGGCCTCGCTTTCCACCTGCGGGCCGGGCACGCGCTCGGCGAGGACGAAGGGCCTGAGCGCCGGCTGCGCCATGATCTCGCGCGCCAGCGCCAAGCCGCGCAGCGACATGTCGCGATCATAGGGATCGGCCCAGTAATTGGGATCGATCAGCGGCGCTGCATTGGGGTCGGCGGAAGCGAGGCGCACGGTGCCGCGCGAGCGCGGCCGCATGAAGGCGCTGTTGAGGGTGACGCCGGCATTCTTCAACTTGGCGATGCCGGCCTCGATGCCGGAGCCGAGGCCGAGATGGAGCTGGATATCCGGCATCTCCGATGTCCTGTCGGCATACCAGAAGCCGCCGGTGGCGAAGAGGCTCGAGGCCGCGGGACCGTCGCGGAACAGGAGATAACGCGCCCCGGCCAGCGCCGTCCACAAGGGCTTCGCGTATTTGTCGTAGGTGTGGTCGCCGGTGCATTCGCTGATGGTGCAGAGATCGAGATGGTCCTGAAGGTTGGACCCGACACCCGGCGCGTCGCATACCGGCGCGATGCCGACGGCCTTGAGATGATCGGCCGGACCGATGCCCGACAGCATGAGAAGGCGCGGCGAGCCGATGGTGCCGCAGGAGACGATGACTTCGCGTTTCGCCCGATGGATCCGGGGCCCGCCGTCGCCGGCGACCTCGACGCCTGTGGCGCGGCCCTTCTCGACCACGAGGCGCAGGATGAGCGCGTCGCGCCTGACCGTCAGATTAGGGCGGGCGCTGGCGGGCTTGAGATAGGCGGTCACCGCCGATGAGCGGCGGGCATGTTTCTGGGTCACCTGATAGAAGCCGACGCCTTCCTGCCGCGCGCCGTTGAAATCCGGGTTGCGCGGAATGCCGGCCTCGCCCGCCGCGGCGAAGAAGGCCTCGCAGATCGGCAGCGTCGCCAAGGGATCGCTGACGCCGAGCGGCCCGTCCTTGCCGTGAAACGCGTCGTCGAAACGGCTGTTGCCCTCGGCGCGCCGGAAATAGGGCAGCACGTCGCGATAGCTCCAGCCGAGACAGCCCGACTGCGCCCAGAGGTCATAGTCGCGGTCATTGCCGCGCACATAGACCTGCGCGTTGATGCTCGAGCCGCCGCCCAGCACCTTGGCCTGGGTGTACCAGAAGACGCGGTCCCGCATGTGCTTCTGCGGCACGGTCGACCAGCCCCAGCTGGCGATGCCTTTGGTCATGCGGGCGAAGCCCGCCGGGATGTGGAACAGCGGGTGGGAATCGTTGCCGCCCGCCTCGATCAGGAGGACGCTGACATCCTTGTCCTCGGAGAGCCTCGCCGCCAGGACGCAGCCGGCCGAGCCGCCGCCGGCGATGATATAATCGTATTCCGGCATCTCACGCGATGCGCAGCTGGGTGCCGGGATCGAAGAACACGGCCTTGTCGAGATTGAAGGCGAGCTTCGCCTTCTTGCCGGCATAGACCTTGGCATCGGCCCTGAGCCGCGCCACCACCTGCTTGCCGCCCAGATGGGTGATGGCGAAAGTGTCGGAGCCGGCGGGCTCGACAACTTCGATCTGGCATTCGGAGGTGACGACGCCCTGCGACGTGCGGTCGGCGCCGTCGGGATCGGTCAGCGCCTCGGGCCTGATGCCGAAGATCACACTGCCGCCGGCATGTTTGGCGATCCTCTCCGCATTATCCGGCAAGGCCAGCGTCAACGGACTGCCGGAGCGCTGCGGCATGGACAGGCGGACATTCTTGCCGCTTTTCTCGACCGAGACCGGAATGAGGTTCATCGCCGGCGAGCCCATGAAGTCGGCGACGAACATGTTGGCGGGATGGTTGTAGATCTCGGCCGGCGTGCCGAACTGCTGCAGGATGCCGTCCTTCAGCACCGCGATGCGGGTGGCGAGCGTCATCGCCTCGATCTGGTCATGCGTCACATAGACGATCGTCGTCTTCATCGACTGGTGCAGGCGCTTGATCTCGGTGCGCATGTCGACGCGCAATTTGGCGTCGAGATTGGACAGCGGCTCGTCGAACAGGAACACCTGCGGCCGGCGCACCAGGGCCCGGCCCATGGCGACGCGCTGGCGCTGGCCGCCCGACAGCTGGCTCGGCTTGCGGTCGAGCAGATGCTTGATCTGCAAGGTCTCCGACACCTCGTTCACCGCCTTGTCGCGCTCTTCCTTGGGCACGCCCCTGATCTCCATGCCGAAGGCGATGTTCTGCGCCACCGTCATGTTGGGATAAAGCGCATAGGACTGGAACACCATGGCGATGTCGCGCTCGGAGGGGTGCAGGTCATTGACCTTGCGGCCATTGATGTGGATCTCACCGCTGGTGATCGCTTCGAGTCCGGCAATGGTGTTGAGCAAGGTGGACTTGCCGCAGCCCGACGGGCCGACCAGGACGAGGAAACCGCCCTCGTCGATGGCGATGTTGATGCCTTTCAGAACCTCGACCGAGCCGAACTTCTTTTCGAGATTCTTGATTTCGAGAAACGGCATGGTTCACCCTTTGACTGCGCCGGCCATCAATCCGCGCACGAAATACCGGCCCGATACGACATAGACGATAAGCGTCGGCAGAGCGGCGAGAATGGCGCCGGCAAAATGCACATTGTATTCCTTGACGCCCGTCGACGAGCTGAC
>CAZICN010000060.1:0-19228 GCA_964537655.1 uncultured Aestuariivirga sp. | reverse complement strand
ACATGACCGCGATGCGGTCCGACATGGTCAGCGCCTCTTCCTGGTCGTGGGTCACGAAAATGAAGGTGATGCCCGTCTCGTGCTGGAGCCGCTTGAGCTCGATCTGCATGTCCTTGCGCAGCTTGAAATCGAGGGCCGACAGGGGCTCATCGAGCAGGAGCACCTTGGGTCGGGGCGCCAAAGCGCGCGCCAGCGCGACGCGCTGCTGCTGGCCGCCCGAGATCTGGCTGGTGCGGCGGTTGCGCAGTTCCTCCATGCGCACCAGCTTCAGCATCTGGCTTACGCGCTCATCGATCTCGCGCTTCGGCTTGCCCAGCATCTCGAGACCGAAGCCGATATTCTGGGCGACCGTCATGTGCGGGAATAGGGCGTAGTTCTGGAAGACGGTGTTGACCGGCCGCTTGAAGGGCGGCAGCGGTGCGATGTCCTCGCCATAGAGGCGGATCTCGCCTTCGGTCGGGAAATCGAAGCCGGCGATCAGCCGGAGTAGGGTCGTCTTGCCGCAGCCGGAGGGCCCCAGGAGGGTGAAGAACTCGTTCTCGCGAATGGTGACATCGACATTGTCGAGCGCCTTGACCGCATCATCACCATTGCCGAAGACCTTGCTGACGCCGATCGCCTCAATGGCGCTGCGCCGTTCCCCAGTACCGGCTGTACTCAATCACAACTCCCCTGATGGCGTTTTTATTCTTATTCCTTCTAATTATCCTATGAGGAATAATCGGACTTGCCAACAGGGTTGTGGCGAAGGCTGGTTTCAACCGGCCCAGCCGCCATCGATGATGAAAGTCTGGCCGGTGATGAAGGCCGATTCCTCGCTGGCGAGATAGATGACGAGGGCGGCGATTTCCTCGGGCTGCGCCAGCCGGCCCATGGGCTGGCGGGCAATGAAGGCCTGGCGGGCTTTCTCATAGTCACCTTGCTGGCGCATGCGGTCGTTGAGGGAAGGGGTGTCGACGGTGCCCGGGCATATCGCATTGCAGCGGATGCCCTTGCCGATGAAGTCGGCGGCCAGCGCCTTGGTGAGGCCAATCACCGCGGCCTTGGTCGCGCCATAGACGAAGCGGTTGGGCACGCCCTTGATCGAGGACGCGACGGAGGACATGTTGACGATGGTGCCCTTTCCCTTCGCCAGCATGGCGGGCAGGAAGGCCTTGATCATCCGGTAATGCGCCTTGGTGTTGAGATCGAAGGAGAAGTCCCAGGATTTCTCGTCGCAATCGAGGATGGTGCCGTGATGGACATATCCCGAGCAGTTGAACAGGACATCGACATCCGGCGCCCGCTTCGGCGCGGCCGCGATCGCGTCGGGCTTCAGCACATCGAGGCTGAAGGCGTCGATGCCCGGCACTTCCTTCGCCAGATCCGCCAGCAGGTCTTCGCGAATATCGGTGGCATAGACCTTGGCGCCTTCCTTCGCCATGGCGATCGCCGTCGAGCGGCCGATGCCCTGCGCCGCCGATGTCACCAATGCCGTCTTGCCTTTCAGCCTGTCACCCATGGACTTTGTTCCCTTGCTTGCGCCAGATTAGTGTGGTCGCTCTAGCGCGTTTCCCGGCGAAGCGGAACCCACTTCGCCGAAAGGGAATCGCGCCGACCGGGGGCTTGTGCATGACTGATGACGATCTGTGCTATCTGACCGCCAAGGAAGCCCTGAAGCTGTTCCGGGCCCGAAAGGTCTCGCCGGTCGAGGTGCTCAAGGCGCAGATCGCCCGCGGTGAAGCCGTCAATCCGGCGATCAACTGCTTCACCGACCGCTATTTCGAGGAAGCGCTCGAGCAGGCGAAGACGGCGGAAGCGGCCTATGCCAGGCGCAGCGGCCAGCCCCGCCCGCTCGAAGGGGTAACGGTCGCCGTCAAGGACGCGCAGCGCGTGAAAGGCAAGCGCACGACACATGGATCGCTCATCTTCATCGACAATATCGAGGATCATTCCGACCCGATGATCGAGCGGCTGGTCCAGGCCGGCGCCATCATCCATGTGCGGACCACGGCGCCGGAATTCTGTCTTTCTGGCGTGTGCCATTCGCGCGCTTGGGGCACGACGCATAATCCCTTCAATGTCGACTATGGCCCCGGCGGCTCATCCGGCGGGTCGGGCGCGGCCTTGGCCTCAGGCCTCACGACGCTGGCGACGGGCACCGACATCGGCGGCTCGATCCGCATTCCCTCGTCCGCCTGCGGCACGGTCGGCTTCAAGCCGCCGCATGGGCGCAACCCGGATGGCGCCCCCAGTTGCTTCGATCGTTACAATCACTGCGGGCCGATGACGCGCTCGGTCGGCGATGCCGGCCTCATGCAGTCGATCACCGCCGGACCGCATCCGCTCGATCATGATTCGCTGCGCGCGGCGATCGCGCTGCCCGAGCGGGCGGGATCGCTCAAGAGCCTGAGGATCGCCTGTTCGATCGATTTCGACTATGTGAATGTCGATCCGGATGTGCGCCGCAACACCCGGAAGGCGCTCGACCTGTTCCGCTCGCTCGGCGCCGAGGTGAACGAGGTACGGCTTGGCTGGACGAGCGACGTCGAGACCAATGCGCTGCACTGGTACAATACGATGGAATTTGGCCGCCAGACCCTGTGGTGGAAGAAGACACATGGCCATCTGATGACCGACTATGCGCTCAAGATGGCGGATGCGATCGAGAAGACCACCGGCATCGACGACGTACACAAGGCCTGGGGGCAGGCGCATCGCATGTATCAGACATTGGGCCCGGTGCTGGAGGCGCATGACGTGTTCGTCTGCCCGACGCTCAATCTTCCGGCGGTGCATGCCGACCATGATCCATGGGATCAGGATTTCCGTGTCAACGGGGTCAAGGTCGATGGCGAATATGGCTGGGTCATGACGCATCAGTTCAACATGTTGCACAACTGCCCAGTGATGGCGGTGCCCTCGGGCTTTGCGGCGAGCGGCGTGCCGACCGGCATTCAGATCGTCGGGCGCACCTTCGATGACGCGACGGTGTTCAAGGCGGCGTTCGCTTATGAGAAGGCGGCCGGTGGTTGGTTCTCCGACGCGAAATCACGGCCGAAGCTTTGAATCAGGAGCCTTAAGACGGATGCAGCTGATCGACAGTTCGGATCTAGGACTGAGGTCGGCACGTCTAACATTCAGGAACGTCGACGCCAGCATTACGATCACGCTCTTCCCGATGATCCACCTGGGAGAGGCGGGGTTCTATGAAGCCGTCTACCGGGATGCTTTTGCTCATAATGCAGTGCTGGTGGAGGGCGTTCGTTCGCTGGCGGTGAAGCGCATCACGCGCGTCTACCGATGGATCGAGGGTGCGGAGCAGATCGCTCTCGTCGTGCAGCCTCGTCATCCGGCGCACTCACAGGCTACCATCATTCATGCGGATTTATCGGGAGACGAATTTGAGCAGCATTGGCGCAAAGTGCCGCTTCACTTGAGACTCATGTTCTATGTGGCGGCTCCCACCTACGCTCTGTATTGCCGGTGGTTCGGAAGCCGGGCGTTGCTCGCCAAGGGCCACGCGCTCGACGATCTCCCCAGCCGCGAGGAGACTCTCGGCTGGACGCCTGAATATGCGTCATTCGATGAGGCAACTCTCATCGCGCGTGACAAGCGCCTCGTCGAAGTCATGGGTGACTATATCGATGCGGCGCCAACCGAGCCCCGCCAACTGGCGATCGTGTATGGCGCTCTGCATATGCGCGCCGTCATCAAGGAACTAACACGTCGGGGCTTCCACTGTGCGGATAGCGAGTGGAGGCTCATATTTCCGTTAGGCCAAAAGGGAAAGGCGGGAACCAATATTTAAGTATTGATTTATTTAAGTTAAACCTACATTATGTGGCCATGGACACATTCATGGCCATTTCCGATCCGACCCGCCGGCGCATATTGGGCCTTCTGGCTGAGCGCGAGCTTTCCGCCGGCACCCTGGCGGAAAACTTCAAGATGACGCCGCCCGCGGTCTCCCAGCATCTCAAGGCGCTGAAGGAAGCGCGCCTCGTCGAGGTCAGGGTCGATGGGCAGCGGCGCATCTATTCGCTCAATCCGCAGGGGCTGGCCGAGATCGAAGACTGGCTCGCCACCATGCGCCGGTTCTGGCGTGGCAAGCTCGATGCGCTGGAGGATGCTCTGCGCAAGCCGGATCGTGCCGACAAGGGAGGCAAGACATGAGTTATGATGGCGTCTTCATCGACGGCCGGACCGTTCGCTTCGAGCGGCTTCTGCCCGGCCCTATCGCGCGCGTCTGGGACCATCTGACGAAGCCGGAGCTGCTGGCGACCTGGCTCGCCAGTGCTGGGGGCGACATGCGCAAGGGCGGCGAGATCACGCTCAGCTTCACGTTCAGCGCGCATGATGGCTGCAGCGACAGCATCTGCAAGGGCACTGTCCTCGACCACGACCCGCCGCACCTCCTTTCCTATACGTGGCGCGAATTCGATGCGGCCGGAAACGAGAAGCCGGCATCGGTGGTGCGCTTCGACCTCGCGGAAGAAGGTGACGACGTCCGCCTCGTGCTCACTCATCGCAAGCTCGCGACCAATGAGATGGCGGGCTTCGGGGCCGGCTGGGATTCACATCTCACCTATCTCGCGGCGCGCATCGGCGGACAAAAGGTGAAGCCTTTCGTCCTCATCTTCGATGCGGCGATGAAACACTATCGTCCCTTGGCAAGATCAGTAGCAGGAGCAGCGCAAGATGCCTGACAAGACCCCGAAATTCCGCGGCGGACGCAACATCGCGATGAAGCTGCCGCCGCATCAGTATGAGGCGACGATCAAATTCTACCGCGACACGCTCGGCCTTGAAGTGAAGCAGACTTCGGAAAACTCGCATGCGGTGGATTACGGTCCGATCCGGCTGTGGCTCGACCGCTGCGCCAAGACCTCGCAGGCCGAGCTGTGGCTCGATATCGGCACCAGCGACACAAAGGCGGCGGCCCGGCATCTCGCGGCGCAGGATGTAGTGCGCTGCGACGCGATCGAGGAACTGCCCAAGGATTTCGACGGCTATTGGATAGCCAGTCCCGCCGGTGTCGTCCATGTCGTCAGCGGCTACGAGGATTCAGGCGCCGTGTGACGAGCATCACTCCGTCCGTCGTCGCCCCGGCTTTTCGCCGGGGTGACGGTTTTGAGGTAAGGCTAGCCGTTCAAATAGCCGTCCAGCACATTCACTGTGTTGATGCCGATTGCCTCGACGGCATAACCGCCTTCCATCACGAACAAGGTCGGCAGCTTGAGCCTGGCGATGGCGCCGCCATAGGTGCGGAAATCGTCGGAGGTGAGCTTGAAAAAGCTGATCGGATCGTCCTTGAATGTGTCGACGCCGAGCGAGATGACGAGGGCATCGGGCTTGTAGTGCCTGATCTTGCCGAGCGCGTGGCTGAGCGCCTTGCCCCAGACATCATACTTGGCGCCGGGCGGCAGGGGATAATTAATGTTGTAGCTCTCACCCTTGCCCGAACCCTTCTCGTCCCGGTAGCCCAGGAAATAGGGGAAGGCGTCTTCGGGCTGGCCATGCAGCGAGCAGAACAGCACGTCGTCCCTGGCATAGAAGATGTCCTGCGTGCCATTGCCGTGATGAAAATCGACATCGAGGATGGCGACACGCGCCGCACCGTGATCGCGGAAGCCTTGCGCCGCGATCGCCGCATTGTTGAGAAAGCAATAGCCGCCATACATGTCGTGATGGGCATGATGGCCGGGCGGGCGGCAGAGCGCGAAAGCGGATTCCGCACCCGAGGCGACGAGCTTCTGCGCGGTCTGGGCAACCGCCACCGATGCCAAGGCCGCCTCCCAGGTGCCGGCGGTGATGCAGGTCTCCATCGAGAGGATGTAATAACCGACCTTGCCGTCGATATGGTTGGGCTTCTTGTGGCGCATGCCGCGGGCGGGAAAGCCGGTCGGGACGATCTCGCCGCGAAAGCCCGCTCTGGTCCATTCGGCCCAGGCGCTTTCAAGGAATTCGAGGAAGCCCTTGTCGTGCACCTTGCGCACGGACTTCATGTCGAGCCTTGCGGGCGCCATCAGGTCGGCCATCTTGCGGCGCTTCAGTTCGCGCAGGATATATTCGACGCGGGACGGCCGCTCGAACGGCGTGACGAACTCGCCGCCATAGAGCTCGCCTTGCGGGAAATGCAAACGGTGATCTTCAGAATAGACGATCTTCATGTCTTCGCCGGTTTTTGTCGTCAGGGCAGTTTTGGTGTAGAATCCGAATCAGGTCAACTCAAGGGGGAGTCGCCTCATGGAACTCAGTGCGCCGAAGACCATTACCTTCGTCATCGCCGTCATCATTGCGATCCTGGCGGCTCTGGCCGCTCTTGGAGTCTTTTCGTTCATTCCGATTCCATCCGTGTGGCTGATGGGAATCGCCTTTATCGTCCTGGCGGCCGGCTGCGTGCTCAAGGGAGTATAGCGATCTCGACGGCGACACCCGCCGCCGCCAGAGCGCGGGCGAGATCATCCGGCGGCTTCGCGTCGGTGACCAGGCAATCGAGCTGAGCGAAGCCGCAGACATTGACGAGGGCATTCTTGCCGAACTTGCTGTGGTCGGTCACGACGACGCAGCGCTCGCCGCGCGACAGGACCGTCGCCGCAAATTCCGCCTCCGCGAGATCGTAGTCATTGACGCCGGTTGCCGGATCGAGCGCGCCCGCCGTGATGATGGCGTGGCGGACATTGAAGCGTTGAATGAAGGTGATCGCCGAATTGCCGAACGCCGCGCCATTGTCGCCGTGCAGTTCGCCGCCCGCCATATGCACCTTGTTGCCGTTGACCGTCGAGAGCGTGCGGGCGATGTCGGATGAATTGGTGACCACGGTCAGGCCGCGCTTCTGCAAAAGCTCGCGGGCGAGATAGCTGGTCGTCGTGCCGGTATCGAGCATGATGCTGTCGCCGTCACCGATGGCTTGCGCGGCGCGGCGCGCGATCGCCCGCTTGCCCGAGGCGTTCTCGCGCATGCGGCGCTCGAACGGCGCCTCGCCCACCGCATGCGGCAGCGCGGCGGCGCCATGCATCTTCAGGATCTCGCCGCGCTCCGCCATCAGGCGCAGGTCGCGGCGAATGGTTTCGGCCGAAACGCCGAGCCATTCGGACAGATCGCCGACCGAGGCCGACATGTGGTCATGCAGCAATTGGCGGATTTCAGCGTGGCGGCGCGAGAGGCGGTTCATGGCGGAATGCCCGATTTTCGGCAGAATGACCATGAAATGGTCATTTCTGGCAAGAAAATTCTCTCAAATCCACAAAATGCCACGAAATTTGCGGTTTGGCATTGACACTCGCGGGCTTGTGCCGTGACATTTGCGGTCAGCGGATCAAAACAGAACAGCATATCCGCCGGCGCGCTCCCGGCCAAAGTTGACCGACTTTGGCGATCAGGAAGCGCTCCAGATAAATATGGTCGAGCCTTCTTGTCCGATCGGAATACCCGATCGGGAAGGCTCGATGGGAGCCAGGAAGAGGAAGACATCCATGAGCAGATTGCGCGTAACACGTGCCTTGTTCGGCCTTGCCGCTCTTGCCGCGACGGCCCTCACCCCGATGACCGCCCAGGCGGTCGAGTCCAATGACCCGATCAAGATCGCGCTGTTCGACTGGACCAGCGTCAATCTCAACGCCAAAATTCTGGGCGGCATTCTCGAGAAGCTCGGCTACACGGTCGAATATCCGACCGCCGACTATCTTTCGAGCCTGACCACGGGCCTCACCAATGGCGACATCACGGTCGGCGTCGAATATTGGGACACGACGGCGGGCGAAGCGATGAAGGCGTCGGACGCCACCGGCCAGACCGAGAAGCTCGGCAATGTCGGGCCGAAGGCCAAGGAAGAGTGGTGGTATCCGGCCTATATGAAAGAGAAGTGCCCGGGCCTGCCCAACTGGGAAGCCCTCAAGGATCCGAAATGCGCGGAAGCCTTCTCGACGCCGGAGACGGCGCCGAAGGGCCGCTATCTCGGCGGACCGGTGACATGGGAAGGGTTCGATGATGAGCGCGTCGTGGCGCTCGACCTGCCCTTCACCGTCATTCACGCCGGTACCGATGCGGCGATGTTCGCCGAACTCGATTCCGCCTATCAGCGCAAGGCGCCGATCATGCTGTGGATCTATTCGCCGCATTGGGCGCCCGCCAAATATGAGGGCGAATGGGTGAACTTCCCGGAATATACGCCGGAATGCTACACCGACCCGAAATGGGGCAGCAATCCGGGCAAGGCGCATGACTGCGGCAAGCCGCATGGCGAGATCTGGAAATATGGCTGGGCCGGCATGAAGGACAAATGGCCGGTCGCCTATAAGGTCGCCAAGGCCTACCAGATCGACACGGCCGAATTGAACAAGCTCTCGGGTGAGGTCGATCTCGGCGGCAAGTCGATCGAGGAGGTGGCCGCTTCCTGGGTCGCTGCCAACGAGGCGAAGTGGAAGGCCTGGGCGCAGTAGAGGCCGGGCGATCTGCATACCGCACCCGATGACTTCACCTTCTCCCGCTTGCGGGAGAAGGTGGCCGACAAGCCGGATGAGGGTGTCGGACAGTCAATCGTAAGCGCTGTTGTTGCAGGACTAGAGCTGTTGAGAGAACACCCTCATCCGCCCTTCGAGCACCTGGTGGAGTTTCCATGACCGATGCCAAGCGGCCAGTGAAATTGTCCTGCCGCAATCTGTGGAAAGTCTTCGGCCCGAATGCCGAGGATTTCATGGCGCGTCACAAGGGGACGGCCTCCGCCGAGGCCCTGGCCCAGGCGAAGCTCATCGGCGCGGTGCGCCGGGCCAGCATCGATGTGCATGAAGGCGAGATCTTCATCGTCATGGGTCTGTCCGGCTCCGGCAAGTCGACGCTGCTGCGCTGCCTGTCGCGGCTGATCGAGCCGACCTATGGCGAGGTCCATTTCGACGGCCGCGATCTCCTGAAGCAGAGCGAAGCCGAACTGATCGAAATCCGTCGCCACAAGATGGGCATGGTGTTCCAGCATTTCGCGCTCCTGCCGCATCTGACCGTTCTCGAGAATGTCGGCTTCCCGCTGTCCGTCCAGGGTGTGCCGAAGGACCAGCTGGCAAAGCGCGCCCGCGCCATGGTCGATCTCGTCGGACTCACGGGGCGCGAGCATCATTTTCCGCGCGAATTGTCGGGCGGTCAGCAGCAGCGCGTCGGCATTGCGCGCTCGCTCGCGGTCGAACCCGAAATCTGGTTCCTCGACGAACCGTTCTCGGCCCTCGATCCCCTGATCCGACGCGAGATGCAGTCCGAGCTGATGCGGCTGCAGAATGTGCTGAAGAAGACCATCGTCTTCATCACCCATGATTTCGACGAGGCGATCAAGCTCGCCGACCGCATCGCCATCATGAAGGACGGCGAGATCATCCAGATCGGGGCGCCGGAGGAACTGGTGCTCAATCCGGCGACGGACTACGTGGCGGAGTTCACCCGCGACGTGAACCGCGCCAAGGTGATGTCGGCGGCGAGCCTGATGACGCGCGGCAAGGCCCGCGCCAAACATGCCGGCAAGGTCGAGGCGAAGGCGAAAGTCGAGACCTTTGCCGCAGAGATCGTCGGCTCCGACCTTCCCTTCGCGGTGACCGACGCCAACGGAAAACTCCTCGGCGAGATCGCGCCGCAAGCGGTCATCGATCTACTCGCCGGGCGCAAAGGCGGGCAGGCACGGCCATGACCGACATGGCGATCGAGCATGACGAACGGCGCCTCGCCACACTGCCGGGATGGCGCAACGCCCTGATTGCGCTCGCGGCCGTCATCGTGGCCTTCACGGTGGCCTGGCTGGTGCCCGGCGGAAGCGACTATCCGGCTGAGGCCATCGTCCCCTTCGCCGAATGGCTCGGCGCCTTCATGCAGTGGCTCAAGGCGACCTTCACCTGGGCGACGCGCGGGCTGGCCGACATCGTCAATGTCCCGTTGCAGCTCGCCATCGGATTCCTGGCGAAAGGCTACCGGATAAACTGGGGCGAGGGCTTCTTCACGCTGCCGCGCTTCTCCTGGGTCGGCGTCTGCGCGGTCGCCGGCCTCATCGGCTATCGTTTCGGCGGGCTGAAGCTGGCGCTGCTGAGCGGCTTGAGCTTCCTCGCCATCGCCCTGTTCCGGCAATGGGACAGCGCCATGCTGACGCTGGCGCTCATTCTGGTCTGCGTGCCGATCTGCGTCGTGACCGGCCTTCTCATCGGCATCTGGGGCTATCTCAGCCCGACCGTGAACCGAATCGTCATCACGCCGCTGCTCGACCTGATGCAGACGATCCCGACCTTCGCCTATCTGATCCCGATGCTGCTCCTGTTCGGCAACAGCCCGGTCTCGGCGCTGCTCGCCACCGGCCTCTTCGCCACTCCGCCAATGGTGCGCGCCAAGGCGCTCGGCCTCGCCAAGGTGCCGCAGGACATCAAGGACTTCGCCGACATGGCGGGCTGCACCAGGCGGCAGAAACTGTGGCGGGTGCTGGTGCCCAGCGCCAAGCCGTCGCTCATGCTGGGCGTCAACCAGGTGATCATGCTGGCGCTCAACATGGTGATCATCTCCTCGATGATCGGAGCAGGCGGACTCGGCTATGACGTGCTGCTGGCGTTGCGCGCCCTCAAGGTGGGGCAGGCGATGGAAGCCGGCCTCGCCATCGTCATCCTCGCCATCGTGCTCGACCGCGTCAGCCAGGCGGCGGCCCTGCAGCGGCCGGAGCAGGAAGCCGTTGCCCAGTCCTGGCACCAGCGGCATTTCAATCTCATCGCGGTCGTGGTCCTGCTGCTGGCGACGACGCTCCTCGGCTTTGTTCTGCCGGCCTTCGCCAAGGTGCCGGCGGAAATCACGTTCACGACGGCGCCCGCCTGGAAAACCGCGGTCGACTGGGTGACGGTCAATTATTTCGACGCCATCGAAGTCGTGCGCACCAATCTCCTCATCTATGTGCTCAACCCGCTGCGCGCCTTCTTCGAAGGCCTGCCCTGGCTCGGCGTGGTCCTGATGCTCGGTTTCGCGGGCTATCGGCTGGGCGCCCTGCCGCTCGCGATCGTTGCCGCCCTGCTTGCCGCCTTCTGCGCGGTGACGGGCCTCTGGATTCAGACCATGGCGACCCTCTATCTCAGCGGCGTCGCCGCCGTCATCGCCGCGGCACTCGGCATTCCCATCGGCGTCTGGGCGTCGCGCTCCAGCCGCGTCGAGAAGATCGTGACGCCGGTCATCGATACGCTGCAGACGATCCCCTCCTTCTGCTTCATCATCCCGGTGGTCATGCTGTTCCGGGTCGGTGACGTGACGGCGCTGATCGCCACCGTCGCCTTCGCCGTCGTGCCCGCCATTCGCTACACAAATCACGGCATCAGGCAGGTGCCGCATGAGCTGATAGAGGCGGGAACCGCGGCCGGCTGCACGAGGCAGCAGCTGTTCTGGCGCGTGCAATTGCCGGTGGCGATGCCCGAAATCATGCTCGGCATCAACCAGACGATCCTGCTTTCGCTCAGCATGATCGTCATCAGCGCGATGATCGGCACGCGCGATCTCGGCCAGGAAGTGTTCAAGGCGCTGTCCAAGGCCGATGCCGGCAAGGGCCTCGTGGCCGGGCTCGCCATCGCCTTCATCGGCATCATCGCCGACCGGCTGATCACCGCATGGGTCGATCGCATGAAAGCCAGGCGCGGTCTGGCATGAGCATGACCGCCGAGCAGCGCGTGCGCGGTCTGGCCTGCTGGGCAGGCGCCATAGCGCTCGCGCCGCTGAAAGGTGGCCTGAGCAATGCCAGCTTCATCGTCAGCGATGCGAAAGGCAAATATGTCGCGCGTGTCGGCGAGGATTTCCCGTGCCACCACGTCTTCCGCGACCGCGAGGCCCGCGCCAGCCGGGCGGCCTATGAGGTGGGACTGTCGCCTGAGGTCATTCATGCCGAAGCGGGCCTGATGGTGGTGCGCTTCATCGAGGCCCGGACCTGCTCGGAAGAGGATGTGCGCAACAATCTCGAACGCTGCGCCGGGATCGTCAAGAAATGCCATCGCGACATGAAGCGCCGCGTCACCGGGCCGGCCTCGGTCTTCTGGGTCTTCCATGTGCTGCGCGATTACGCCCATACGCTGAAAGAGGGCGGCCACCAGCGCGCCGCTGAGATTCCGCGCTGGCTCGCGGAGGTCGATGCGCTCGAGGACGCGCAGGTGCCGCTGCCGATGGTCTTCGGCCATCATGATCTTCTCCCCGGCAATTTCATGGATGACGGGCAGAGACTGTGGCTCATTGACTGGGAATATGGCGGCTTCGGCACCGCCATGTTCGATCTCGCCAATGTCTCGGCCAACAACTCCCTGAGCGAGGCGGATGAGAGGAAGCTGCTCGAGATCTATTTCGACGGCAGGGCGGACGAGGCGACGCAGCGCGCCTTCGATGCGATGAAGACCGCTTCCGCATTGCGCGAGGCGACCTGGGCCATGGTGTCGGAGCTTCATCTCAACGCGCCCGGCGTCGACTATGTGGCGCATGCGAATGAATATCTCGGACGCTATGAGCGGGCGCTCAAGACTTTCCACGACCGGTATGGAGCATCATGACTGTCTCTCTTCCGAGCCATGCGCAGATCGTCGTCATCGGCGGCGGCATCATCGGCTGCTCGACAGCCTATCACCTGGCCCGCGACCACAAGGCCGATGTGATCCTGCTTGAGCAGAACAGGCTCACCTCCGGATCGACCTGGCATGCGGCGGGACTGGTCGGGCAGCTGCGCTCGTCGGCGTCCATCACGCAAGTCCTCAAATATTCGGTCGAGCTCTACAAGAACCTCGCCAAAGAAACCGGACTCGAAACCGGCTGGAAGATGACCGGCTGCCTGAGGCTCGCCTGCAACGAAGACCGCTGGATCGAGTACAAGCGCCTCGCCACCACGGCGCAAAGCTTCGGCATGGAGATGCATCTGCTGTCGCCCAGCGAAGTCAAGGCGATGTGGCCGTTGATGGAGGTTTCGGACCTCGTCGGCGCCAGTTTCCTGCCGACCGACGGCCAGGCAAGCCCCTCCGATATCGCCCAATCCCTCGCCAAGGGGGCTCGCATGCATGGCGCGAGACTCTTCGAAGGCGTGCGTGTCGAAGGCTTCGAGATCGCCGAGGGCAGGGTCGTCGCGGTCAGGACCAATCACGGCCGCGTATCATGCGAGAAAGTGGTCAATTGCGGCGGGCAATGGGCGCGCCAGCTCGGTAGCCTGGCCGGCGTCAGCGTGCCGCTGCAGCCGGTGAAGCACCAATATATCATCACCGAGAGGGTTCCTGGCCTCGCCACCGACATCGCGACGATCCGCGATCCCGACCGGCGCACCTATTTCAAGGAAGAGGTGGGTGGGCTGGTGATGGGCGGGTACGAGCCCAACCCTCAGGCCTGGACGCTCAACGACGTGCCGAATGATTTCGAGTTCCAGCTTTTCGAGGACGACTGGGATCATTTCGAGCAGCACATGACCGAGGCGCTGGCGCGCGTGCCGGTACTCGAGACGACCGGCATCAAGAAGATGATCAACGGGCCGGAGAGCTTTACGCCGGACGGCAATTTCATTCTCGGCGCCGCACCCGAACTCGCCAACTACTATGTCGGTGCCGGCTTCAATGCCTTCGGCATCGCGAGCGGCGGCGGGGCAGGCTGGGTGCTGGCGCAATGGGTCGCTTCGGGCGAGGCGCCGATGGATCTGTGGGTGGTCGATATCAGGCGTTTCTCCGATCTGCACAAGGACCGGCACTGGGTCTCGGAACGCACGCTCGAAGCCTATGGCAAGCATTACACGATCGGCTTCCCGCATGAGGAATATCTGAGCGGCCGGCCGCGCATCACCTCGCCGCTCTATGAGCGACTTGAAGCCAGTAATGCCTGTTTCGGCTCCAAGCTGGGCTGGGAGAGGCCGAACTGGTTCGCGGCCCCTGGAACCGAGGCCAAGGACGTCTATTCGATGGGCCGGCAGAACTGGTTCGCGGCCGTGGGCGAAGAGCATCGGGCGGTGCGCGAGCGGGTTGGCGTCTTCGACCAGTCCTCTTTCGCCAAATATGAAATGCGCGGCAAGGACGCGGCCGAGGCGCTGTCCTGGATCTCGGCTAATGACGTCTCACGGCCGGCCGGCCGCCTCACCTATACGCAGATGCTCAATTCACGCGGCGGCATCGAATGCGATCTGACCGTCGCGCGCCTTGGCGAGGATCATTTTTACATCGTCACCGGCACCGGCTTCCGGACTCATGATCTGGCCTGGATCAGGGATCATATCAAGCCGGGCCTCGATGCCAGGATCGAGGATGTGACCGAGCAGTGGGGTACTCTGTCGGTGATGGGACCCAGAGCGCGCGCAGTGATCGCCGCCATCACCAGGTCCGACATGTCCGGCAAGGCCTTCCCCTTCGGCCATGTGCGCGAGATCGAGATCGCCGGGCACAAATTGCGGGCGTTGCGCGTGACCTATGTGGGCGAGCTCGGCTGGGAACTTCACATGCCGATCGGCGCGACGGGCGATGTGTTCGACGCGTTGATGAAGGCGGGTGCTGCGGACGGCATTGCGCCAGCCGGCTACCGGGCGCTGGAAGCGTTGCGCCTCGAAAAGGGCTATCGCGCCTGGGGCTCCGACATTACGCCCAATGACAATCCGTTCCAGGCCGGTCTCGGCTGGGCGGTGAAGCTCAAGTCCAATGTCGCCTTCATGGGGCGCGAAGCCTGCGAAAGAGCGGCGTCATCGGCGCTGCCCAAAAAGCTCGCCTGCTTCACTACCGAAGATCCCGATATCGTGCTCCTGGGGCGCGAGACCATCCTGCGCAATGGCCGCCAGGTCGGCTATCTGACGAGCGGCGGCTATGGCTACACGCTCGGCAAGCCGATCGGCTTCGGCTATGTGCGCGACAGCGCCGGGGTGGATGACGACTATATCCGGGCCGGTGCCTATGAGCTGGTGGTGGCAAAGGATGTGGTCAAAGCGCGGGTGCATGTCGAGCCGCTCTATGATCCCACGAATGCACGGGTGAAGGGGTGACCGACAGCCTCTTCCTTCTTCCAGGGGCGAGGGTGGTTCAATTCTCCAGCGCGCTGCCCAGCTTCACGATGGTGGTGATGCCGTCGGTCCCGGGCTCGGCAACATAGGCATTGTCGGGGGTAAAGAAGCGGATCAATGATTTGCGCGTCGCGTCGGCGAGCACGATCTCCCAGCCCTCGTACAGCCGCCAGCTCGCCACATCGTTCATCACCGGAAACACCTGGCCGCAAGCCGGATCGACCTCGATCACCATGCCGCCAATGGTCGGTTCGCGGGTAAGCGTCACCTTGCAGGTCTTGCTGGCGTCGGCATTCTGGATGCTCCAGTCGCCGAGAAAATCCGCCGCCATGGCCGGATCGACGCTGTCGAGGTCGAGCGGCTGCTGTGCTGATGCCGGCCCGGCGCCAAGCGCGACGAGAAGAGCTATCGTCCGGATATTCCGCATGTGGCCGCGGTCCACGTGAAATTCAGTCGAGGGCAAGATCGATCTTCTCGGCGCTCTCCGTCAAGACGCGGTCGAGCAGGCCGCCGGACTGCAGTTCGGCGATCAGGGGCGCTATGTCGAAGATCGCATCGCCCTCGCGCCCGATCGGCAGCATCGCGCCCAGGATCTCGAAGGCCGGGCGGATGCCGCGGCCCAGATCGGAGGCCTGAAGCCGCCGCCGTTTCATCGCCCAGACCGCAATCATCAGTTCGAGACCGGCGATCTTCCAGGCGGCATCGATGACGCGCATGAGGTCGTGCACGGCATGGAGCGCATGGCTCGCCGTGTCCTCCACGCCGTCCGCCACCTGGCCGACGGAATTGAGAAGGCTCGGGCGCGCCCAGATTTTCACCGAGGTGACGAGCGAGGCGGTGATGTGACCGAGATTGAGGAACTGGACGCCGCCGACGGCGCCACCTTCCTCGGCGAGGCCAGTGGGCAGCCCGGTGAAGGCCGGCCACTGCTGCTTGTGAACGCGCTCGCCGGCGAGGTCGCACATCTTGCCCAGAGCCTGGCGCAAGTGGTCGGCGGCCAGCGTGAGCCGGGTCGTGTCCATATTGCCGTTGGAGACGGCATCCTCGGTGTCGCCGTCGATGATCGGGTTGTCGTTGACCGAGTTGAGCTCGGAATTCCAGATCCTCGCGGTTTCCGCGAAGACTTCCGTCGCCGCGCCGTGAACCTGGGAGGCGCAGCGGAAGGACAAGGGGTCCTGCAACAGGCGCGGCTCGCCCCTGCTCCACAGACGGCTCTGGCCCAGGAAATTGCGCATGCGCCGGGCCGCGCGGCGCTGGCCCTGGCGCTTGTGGGCGCGGTTCGCCGCTTCGGAAATCGACCCGAGATTGCCGCGGAAACCTTCGAGCGCCGCCGCCGCCGCAAGGTCGAAGGCCGCCATCAGGCGCTCAGCCGAAGCCAGCGCCATGGCGCCCTGTGCCAGCGACATCGCATTGTTGTTGATGAGCGAAAGGGTCTCCTTCGGCCGGGGCAGGCCGAGCTTCTTTGCTTCGCTGCGGTTCAGCATCCAGTGCGCAAGCTGCGCATTGGGCACCAGATCGGAAGCGCCGACCGAACCCGAGCCGTCGATCTCGGGCATTTGAGCGCTGTTGATCGAGGCGGCGATCAATTCCACCAGTTCCGGCGAAACGCCGGAGAGGCCATGGGCGAACTGATTGGCGAGATAGATCATGGCGCCGCGCACCGCTTCGGCGGGCAAGGTCGGGCCGGGCACGCGCGTCGCATGGGCGGCGACGAGCCGCGCATTGTAGGCGGCGGCCGTCGCGGGATCGACGGCGAAATCCTTCTGTGATCCGACACCGGTGGTGATGCCATAGGCGGGACGGTTCTCCGTCAGGATCGTCTCTACGATGGTGCGCGAGGCCTTGATCGCGTCATAGGCCGCGAGCGCGATCGAAACGGGTACCTTGCCCGTCGCCGCGCGCGCCAGATCGCGGAAATCGAGATCGTGGCCGGTGATGACCAGAGAAGGATCGTGCCGTGTCATCTTGCTCTTCAGACCCCAATGCCGAGCGACGGCAGTTTAAGGCCCTGCTCCCTGGCGCAGTCGATGGCGATGTCGTAGCCCGCATCGGCGTGGCGCATGACGCCGGTGCCCGGATCGTTCCACAGCACGCGTTCCACGCGGCGGGCCGCATCGTCCGTGCCGTCGCAGACGACGACCATGCCGGAATGCTGCGAGAATCCCATGCCGACGCCGCCGCCGTGATGCAGCGACACCCAGGTGGCACCGCTTGCGGTGTTGAGAAGGGCGTTGAGCAGCGGCCAGTCCGACACCGCGTCCGAGCCGTCGAGCATCGCCTCGGTCTCGCGATTGGGAGAGGCGACGGAGCCTGAATCGAGATGGTCGCGGCCGATGACGATCGGCGCATCGAGCTCGCCCTTGCGCACCATTTCGTTGAAAGCGAGGCCGAGCCGGTGGCGCTGGCCGAGGCCGACCCAGCAGATGCGGGCGGGGAGACCCTGGAAGGCGATGCGCTCCCTGGCCATGTCGAGCCAGTTATGCAGATGCGGATCGTCGGGGATCAGTTCCTTCACGCGCTGGTCGGTCTTGTAGATATCCTGCGGATTGCCGGAAAGGGCAGCCCAGCGGAACGGACCGATGCCGCGGCAGAAGAGCGGACGGATATAGGCCGGCACAAAGCCCGGAAAGGCGAAGGCGTCCTTCAGGCCCATGTCGAGCGCGACCTGACGGATGTTGTTGCCGTAGTCGAGCGTCGGGACGCCGGCCTTGTGGAAGGCGAGCATCGCCTCGACATGGGTGCGCATGGATTTCTTCGCCGCCGCTTCGACCGCCTTGGGATCGCTGATGCGCTTGGCTTCCCATTCGGCGAGCGTCCAGCCGGCCGGCAGATAGCCGTTGACCGGATCATGCGCCGAAGTCTGGTCGGTGAGCGCATCGGGCTTCAGGCCGCGCTTCACCATTTCCGGCAGGATCTCGGCCGCATTGCCGAGCACGCCGACCGAGACCGGCTTGCCGGCCTTGTGCGAGCGCTCGATGATGGCGAGCGCCTCGTCGATGGTCGCGGCCTTCTCGTCGAGATAGCGGGTCTTGAGGCGCATGTCGATGCGCGACTGCTGGCATTCGATGGCGATCATCGAGGCGCCCGCCATGGTGGCGGCGAGCGGTTGTGCGCCGCCCATGCCGCCGAGCCCCGCGGTCAAGAACCATTTGCCCTTGAGCTTGCCGCCAAAATGCTTGCGGCCCACCTCGGCGAAGGTCTCATAGGTGCCTTGGACGATGCCTTGCGTGCCGATATAGATCCACGACCCCGCCGTCATCTGGCCGTACATCATGAGACCCTTGCGGTCGAGTTCGTTGAAATGCGACCAGTCGGCCCAATGCGGCACGAGGTTGGAATTGGCGATCAGGACGCGCGGCGCATCCTTGTGGGTACGGAAGATGCCGACCGGCTTGCCGGACTGGACGAGAAGCGTCTCATCGGCTTCGAGGGAGCGCAGCGAGGCGACGATGCGGTCGAAGGCCTCCCAGTTGCGCGCCGCGCGGCCGATGCCGCCATAGACGACCAGCTCTTCCGGCCGCTCGGCGACGCCGGGATCGAGATTGTTCATCAGCATGCGCAGCGGCGCCTCGGTGAGCCAGCTCTTGGCCGTGATCTCGGTGCCGGTCGGCGATTTGATCACGCGGGTATTGTCGCGGCGGGTATTCATCATGAAACTCCTACTGGCTCAGCGTTCCTGAGGGGGATGTCTTGTAGCGGCTGTAGAGGGCGTAGCGGCTCGCCGGGTAGATCAGGGTGGCGACCGTCACGACATGGCCTTTGCTCCAGCTGCGGCGGTGCAGGGCAAGGCAAGGCTCGTGCTCGTTGATGCCGAGCAGGGCCTGCTGCTCGGGCGTCGGGATGACCGCCTCGACCGTGTGCTCGAGCTCGTCGACCGGCACCGAGGCGACGAGATAGGCGGTCGGCGTTGTCGCCGCGAAATCCTGCTCGTTGAACAGCGGCGCGACGAAGGGATTGACATAGCGATCCTCGAGCTGCACCGGCACGCCATTCTCAGTATGCACCATCACAAGATGGAAAAGCCTCGACGGCAGCCTGAGCTCGAATTCCTCCGTCAGGGCCGGCGTCGCCTCGACAGTCTCAAGCCGCTCGACATGTGCGGCGTGCTTGTGTCCACGCGCAGCGATCTCCTCGGCGATGTTGCGCAGTTCGAGCAGGCTCGAGAGCGCCGGCGGCTCCCTGACGAAAGTGCCGACCCAGGGCACCCGGTCAAGGAAGACGGCGGCCGTCAGCTCGCTCAAGGCGCGGTTGGCGGTC
>CAZICN010000059.1:0-19564 GCA_964537655.1 uncultured Aestuariivirga sp. | reverse complement strand
GTGGCGCATGCAACAGTCCTCGCGACATCAGGAGGATTGCGATGGGTAAATACGTGACTGCCGGGCAGGTCGCCGACTATCAGCGGGACGGCGTCGTCTGCATCAAGGGCCTGTTCAAGGACTGGGTGCCGGTGATCGGCGAGGGCATCGAGCGCAACATGCGCGAGCCCAGCCAGTATGCCGCCGAGAATCTGAAGCCCGGCGAGGGCGGGCGCTTCTTCGACGACTACTGCAACTGGGAGCGCATCCCGGAATTCGCCGAGGTCATCCGCAAGTCGCCCGCCGCCCAGGCGGCGGCCGAGCTCATGCAGTCGAAGTGCGCCCAGATCTTCCACGACCATGTGCTGGTCAAGGAGCCGGGCACGTCGAAGCCGACGCCCTGGCACCAGGACGCGCCCTATTATTTCGTCGATGGCGAGCAGACGGTGAGCTTCTGGGTGCCGGTCGAGCCGGTGAAGGAAGCAGCGCTGCGCTGCATCGCGGGCTCGCATAAGTGGCCCAAGATGGTGCTGCCGGTGCGCTGGCTGTCGGACCAGAATTTCTATGCCGGCGAGCATGACTACATTCCGGTTCCCGATCCCGACGCCGAGCCCGGCAAGTACAAAGTGGTCGAATGGCAGATGGAGCCGGGCGATGCCGTCGCCTTCCATTACAAAACCGTGCATGGCGCGCGCGGCAACAATTCCGAGCGGCGGCGGCGCGCCTTCTCGATGCGCTGGGTGGGCGATGACGCCCGTTATGTCGTCCGGCCGGGACGCACCTCACCGCCCTATCCGGGCCACGACATGAAGGACGGCCAGCGCCTGCGCGAAGACTGGTTCCCGGTAATCTGGCAGCAATAGTCTCGATCCGGCGCATCTGCCGACCCGCAAGGGCCGCACCTTTTTCGGGCCGGTGCGCGGAATTCGCAATTTCGGTCACATCCCTCCTCCGGTTCCGTGGCATATTCGGAACGGGAGGAGCGGTCCGTTGCGCGCAGCCACCTTTACCGACCATCGCCGGCGCATCGGGCGCGCGGTCAGCCATGTCGACTGGCATCTCGATGAGGAGATCGACATCAGGCGGCTGGCCGACACGGCCTGTTTCTCACCCTATCATTTCCTGCGCGTGTTCCGCGACCTCACCCGCGAGACGCCCTTATCGATGGTGCGGCGCCTGCGCCTCGAACGCGCCCGCCAGCGGCTGAGCGCCGGGCTCTCGGTCACCGCGGCCGCCCAGGAGGCCCGCTTCGAGAGCTCGCAAGCCTTCAGCCGCGCCTTCCGCGCTCTGTTCGGGCGCACGCCGAGCAGCATCGAAGCGGACGAGATCAGGATCGCTCCCGACGATCCGCCGCCCGAGATCATGACCCTCAAGGACAGGCGCGTCATCGCACTCGACTTCCAGGGCACGCATCTCGACCTCACCGACGGCTTCGGCCACCTGCTCGGGCTCGCGAGGCCGCTGATGCGCCTCCATGGCGCCCATGCGGCCTCTCTCAGCACCGACTATCCTTTCCCAGATCTCGACAAGCCCTATGCCTGCCAGATGCTGCTTCTGATGCCGGAAAAGGCGCTGCGCGAGACGAAACTTCCGGTCATTCCCCTGGCGGGCGGACTCTTCGCGCAGTGGCGGCGGCGCGGAACGCTGCTCGAGTCGCGTGACGATTATGCGCAGCTGATCGGCCGCACGCTGCCCGCCCTCGGCCATCGCAAGACCGATGGTCCGATCATCCGTTTCTTCCACAATGATCCAGCACTCGTTCCGCGCGGCAGCCGCAAATGGTCGCTCCTCATCCCCATCACCCCGCTCGAGGCCTGAAAGTTCCATGAGACTGCCGCTTCTCGCATTTCTGGGTCTGCTTCTGCTTGGCGCAACCGCGTCGAGGGCGCAGGAACCGGTCGCGTTCGAGACCGCCGATGGCATCACCGTCCATGGTGACTACTATGCCGCGGCGGATGGGGCGCGGCCGGTCATCCTCGCCTTCCATCAGGCGGGCTTCAACCGCCTCGAATACCGCGAGATCGCGCCGCGCCTCGTCGGGCAAGGCTTCTCGGTGCTGGCGATCGACCAGCGCTCGGGCGGC
This sequence comes from uncultured Aestuariivirga sp., assembly GCA_964537655.1. Classification (GTDB taxonomy): domain Bacteria; phylum Pseudomonadota; class Alphaproteobacteria; order Rhizobiales; family Aestuariivirgaceae; genus Taklimakanibacter. Next base: position 17,502 of record CAZICN010000059.1, on the reverse strand, counting down.
AACTATGGCGGCGTCGACAACCAGACGGCCAAGGGCACGAAGGCCTTCTGGGTCTATGCCGACGCCCTGCCCGACCTTGAGGCCGCGTTGAAATGGGCGCGCGCGAAGCATCCGAAAGCTCAGATACTAGCCTGGGGATCGAGCTATTCGGCTTCCCTCGCCTTCGTGCTGGCGTCGCGACACAGCGAGATCGCGGGCGTCCTCGCCTTCTCGCCCGGTGAATATTTCGACGGCAAGCCTTCGGTCAGGGAAGCGGCAAAAGACGTCACCGTGCCGGTCTTCATCACCTCGCGCGGCGACAAGGAGACCGTCATCGCCAGGCTCATCCTCGACGCCCTCGCTTCCACGGACAAGACACAATTCATCCCCAAGGGTCCGGGCGTGCACGGGTCGAGCGCGCTGCTGCAGCCGCAGGGCAAGGCAGATGAATACTGGACGGCGGTCGATGCCTTCCTGGCGAAGCTCAGATAGCCGTCACCGCCTCCTCGCCTTGCCCGCCGACAGGCGGGATTTTCCCGCTGAGCCTCGACGCGCGGCGCGCGATGGACCAGGCCGCCCCGGAACGTGGAAGCGCCCATTCGCCCTGAGGCTGGCGAGTGGCGGCCGACCCTTGCCGAACAGCTTGGTCAGTTCCAGTTCGCCGATCATCTGCTCGCAGATCCGATACCCCACCTCGCGATAGGCCTCGAACTGCTCCTCATCGAAGAACTGGTCGCCGGTCGATTCATTCGGAAAGTCGTGATGCGCGCCGCGATAGCCCTTGGCGCCGATCGCCAGATCCTTGATCAGGGCCGACTTCATGTAGATCAGAATGCCGGTTCTCGGCCAGCCCTTGCCGCCGCGCGCGCCATAGTCGATGCGGCCGACGAAATAACCCTTCTCGGCGAATTCGGCGCCCTTGGGATAGTCCGTCAGGTTTGCGCTGGCGATCATCTGCGCCGGGCTCGAGGTCTCGAACCCGTTCTTGTCCGTTTTCCTGACCTGCATATCGAAATGAACCGTCGCGCCGAAGTCCTGCCCGATGCGCTGCACGGCGGTGACGAGATCGCTGTAGGAGGACGCATTGTCCTGCCCGCCGTCGCAGACGATGATCAGGCCGCAGCGCCGGCGCACCAGCTCATAGATCGCCAGGTTCTCGAAATGGCCGCCATCGGCGATCTCCAGCCAGCGCGCCGTTTCGGTATAGCCGCCGCGGATCGCCGCATAGGCCCCGCCGGGCCAGAAGTGATTGGGCCGGCGCATCAGCAGGCTGGGGACGCCATGCCTCGGGTTGGGAATCCAGTAGCCGAGCCTGACATTGAGGAGGCTCATGGCGAGCGAAACGAACGTGCTGCGCGTCAGGCCGCGACCACCCGCGGCGCCGCGCGGATTGGCGGCCGCGCCCGAGATCGCCATCGCCGAGGCCAGCGTCAGGTCGGTGTTCGCGGTGTCCGCCGTCCGGTACCAGCCGGTGGCGGATGAGCCGATGAATTCCGGTGTGAGGATGAAGTTGTCGCCGCCGCGCAAACGGTATTTGCGCCGCTTCGAATTGGTCAGCACCGCGTTGGCGTTGATGATCTGATACGGGCCCTTGGACCACGCACCGTTCCAGCAATCGACAAGCTTGCGCTCATTGGCGCCGGTCGCGGCGGAATTGACATCGCCGCGCAAGGTGGCGGCGTCGGGAAGGAACGCTTCCATCAGCCGGTCGCGGTAGAAGCGGTGCAGGCCGATATGGTTGGTGTTGACGAACCAGCCGCCGATCAGGGCCGCGATCACGGCGGCGCCGATGACCGAGCGCTGCATGACTTCACCTTCCATGAAGGTCAAAGCGAGCCGGTGGCCCACCAGCAGAATGCCGTAAGCGAACAGGGCGGCGCCGATGATGATCGTGATCTGGGTCAACCTGGTGTTGCCGCGGAAGCGGTTCAGCACCTGGCCCGCCAACGTGATGCCAAGCCCCAGCGCCGTCCAGACGCCGCCGAGACTGTAGTTGATGTAGCCGCTCACCAGCGGCAGGCTGCCGATGACGACGAGCACGATGATCCAGAACAATACCCGGCCGAAGAACCATTCGAACACGCGCCGGGCGCTGTATTGGATGAGGGCCGGCGTCGGGCTCTGCATGTCGGCGAGCGGATTGCCGACCGCCTCGCTCCTGAGCAGGTGCCTGATGAGCAGGCCGACGAGATAGATGGTGAAGGCGAGGAAACCCACGCCATAGACGAACAGCAGGAACTCCGGCAGCCGTCCGAAGAACGACCAGCCCTTCTCCGGAACGAAATGATCGGCAATGTAGCTCAGCGCCAGGAAGGCCAGCAGGCCCAGCAATGCCGTGCCGGTGGCGCGCTGGTTCTCGCTGTTGAAGCCCTTCATCAGGCTGCGCCGGCTGACATAGGCGATGGCGAATACCGACGCGACCAGGACGACGGCCCAGAGGATGATGCCGGTCTTCGGCTCCGGAAATTCCGGCCTGGCATTTGAACTGCCATGCGCGAAGAGGGATTTGATCGCCGGCTGCATCCACAGCAGGGTGACGGCAAACAGCACGAAGCCGACAACGGCCGCGAGTCCGACCAACAGCCAGCTGTACCACTTCGACCTGTCGGCGGCCGGCACGGCCGCATCGGCCGATCTCTGGTCCTCGTCCGACTCGGTCAGGCTCGTCCACGACAGCAGCGAATGGTTGATGCTGCCGAGGATGAACAGCACGAAGAGCACCAGGGCCAGCACGAGCATCAGCAGGAAGACCGGCGGAATGGTCTGGTTGACTTCCACCTCGCCGCTGCTGCCCACGACGTCGGCCGCGGTCTCGAGCGTGCCCGGGGCCGCCATGCGCACGGCGAAGGGCAATCCCTTCAGGACGGGGAGCCGTCCCAATGCATAGATCAGCCCCATGATGAGCGCCGCGACCGGCACCCAGACCAGCAGGTTGAGCAGGATGGCGCGAGCCACGACGGCAATGCCGGACCAGATGGAAAGGCCATTGCCGGGCGCCAGATAGTTTCCCTGGACGCGCAGAAACTGCAGCGGCGTCAGCACCCGGTCGCTTCCGTTCCCTGCCCCTTCGCCGGGCTCCGGCCGCTCAGGGTCGCTTGTCCCAAAGGGGAAGCGTTCTCCCGTATCGTACATGCTCTCATAGTTCGGCTCGCCCGGCGCATTGCCGCGCAGCCACCAGGTGACGGCCGAGCCGATATAGCCGCCGCCCGAGACGGTCGAGAGATAGTCGACATATTTCAGCAATCCCGCGCCGGCGAGCTTCTGCAGGATGCCGAGAGACACGGTGGCCGAGCGGATGCCGCCCCCGGAAAGAGCGAGCCCCACCGTATAAGGCCCCTCGCCCGGCGCGTTGCCCTGCAGGTTCGCATAGAGCTTTCTGGCCGCGTCCCGCCGGGTCGCTACGGTCGCGAGTTCCTCGCGCAGCATGCGGTCTTCGGCACTCTTCAGATCGAGCGAGGTATCCATGCGTTGCTTTCCTCCGCTCACAGCGTCTTCAGATATTCGATGAGTTGCCGCTTCTGGTCGTCGGTCAGGTCGGTGCCATAATCATGGCCAAGCCTGCCATTGCCAGGCAGCATCGTGTCGAAGGGGAAATTGCTCGGACAGGATGGCTCCACCCGGTCCGAGAGGAAGCCCATATTGACCGGATCATAGAGATCGCAGCCGCGATAGAAGCTGGTGCGCCGGTCTTCCGGCCTGGTCAGGAGCTGCTTCAGGTTGGCGACCGAGCCATTGTGCAGATAGGGTGCCGTGAGCCACAGTCCCGAGATCGGCCCGGCGATATAGCCCTTGCTCTTGACCATGTTGGCGCGGTTGACGCCCATCTCCAGCGCCACCTTGTTCGCGCCATCGGCATCCTCCTGGCGCCAGGTGTCGTAGCGCTCGCGGTCGGTCCCGATATCCTCGATCGGGATCACCTTGCCGAAATACTTGCCGCCGGTTTCATGACACTCGAAGCAGTTCGCCTTGTAGAGCTTGCCGCCCTCGACGACGTCGGCATCCCACGGGTTCGGCGCCAGCGGATATCTGGGGGGCTTCACGCGCTGGAGATAGGCGCGGATGTCGCGCATCTGCTTCTCGAAATGCGGTCCGGGAGGTGCTCCGAGCCCCAGGGCCGAATCCATGATCACCGCAAGCGGGTCCAGCGTTTCGCCGGCCCAGTTCATCGACTGGCCCTCGCGCACCGAGAGATTCCAGATCGCCGGGAAATCGGCGTTGCCCGTCGTCTGGTCTTTCTTGCGGTCGGCCTCGAGCAGGAAGAACTTGGTGAGGTTCATGGGATCGTCGCGGCCGGGTCCCCAATCGGGCCGCTTGATGCCGGGGCGGAAGTCATCCTGGTCCATCCAGGCAAAGCCTTCGACCTGGTCGAGCAGCCGCTGGCGCACGATCGGGATCAGCGCGTGATAGATCGCCCAGTCGTCGAGCCCCATGTCGAAGTTGCGCTTGATCTCTTCCCACATGCCGTCGAAGCTGAATTTCTCGTCATTGGCGGCGCAGCGCAGGAAGCGCAGGAACTCCTGCGAGGTCGTCGTGTGCGACGGCCCGGTCGGTACGATGACCGGCTTGTCGGCGATACTCATGCGATAGCTCGCGGCGTGGCAGATGGCGCAGGTCTGGGTGATGCGGTCGAAGCCGAGGCGGCGCTTGGAGAATCCCACCGGCAGTTCGCGCCCCTCTTCCCATGGCAGGCCGAAAGCACGATAGCCGCCGAGCTTGTTGCCCGGCAGGCACTGCGGGAACACGCGCGGCAGCACATAGAAGATGGGATAGGGAACGCCGCGCTCGTTCTCGGCATTCATCGAGCCGTATTTGAACTGTTCCTCGGCGATGTTCTCATTGCAGCGCGTTTTCTTCTGCGCCTCCTCGACGTCGGCGCAGACATCCTGCGGCTCGACATAGAAGAACTTGTAGTTGGAATAGAGGACGGCGCCGATGCCGAGCACCAGGAGCAGCAGCGGCCCGCGCAGGAACTTGACGATCCCGTCGCGGATTGACTTGTAGGTCGATCTCCAGGCCATCGGCATGTGCGGAGCCTCTCAGAAGGTCTTGAGATATTCGATCAGCGCGTCCTTGTCGGTGTCGCTCAGGGCCGTCCCGTAGTCATGACCGTAATTGCCGTTGCCCTTGCAGGTCCGGGCATCGCAGGTGCCGCGGTTGTCCGGCGCGCTGCTCCCGCACTGCGCCAGTCCGTTTGCGTCGGTGGCATAGCAGAACAGGTTCTGCTTGCTGCCTTCGGAGATCTGGTCCGGGCGCGAGACGAACCCCATGTCATCGGGATTGTAGACGGTAAAGCCTCGATAGAAGACCGAAGGACGGTCGGCCGGCGGCCGCAGCAGGTCGCGTATCGAAGGCACCGAGCCATTATGGAGATAAGGCGCCCTCAGCCACACGCCGTCGAGAGGCATGTTGGCATAGCCGTCGCTCTTGCGGAAATTCTGGAAGCGCTCCTCGGCATTGCCGGCATAGAGCGTGTTCTGGGTCAGCATCAGGTCATAGGTGTAGTTGTCGAAGCGATGGCGGTCCGTGCCGATGTCGGTGATCCTGGTCGTCTGGCCGACCGACCCGCCCTTGAACCCGGTTTCGGGCTCGCCATGGCACGCCACGCACTGCGCCCTGTAGATCGTCTTGCCGGCCGCGGCGCGGGTCGCGTCCACCGGGTAGAAGTCGCTGAAGCTCCGCGGCTTCGCGGTCAGCGCCCAGGCCTCCATGAGCTTCACCGATTCGCGGTCGAGATTCGGAAAATTGGCGCCGGTGCCGAAGGCCGCCGAGCGGTTGCGTTCCTCGAGCTTGTTGTTGTTGCCGTCCCAATGCAGCCACATGCCGCGCTTGTCTTCCTGCAGCCAGATCGACGGGAAGTCGACGACGCCGATGCGCTCATGCGGCGGGATGTTCTCGCGCGGCCAGTTCATCAGGGCCTTGGCGGGCGAGAACGTGTCGAAGCGCCCCGGCCCGAAGGCCGGCTCATCCTGGGTGAATTCGAAGCGCTCGCTGATGCCGAGGATGAGTTCCTTCATCTGCTTCACGCCGATCAAGCGCAAGGCCATGCGGTTGATGAAGTCGAGTTCCACCTTCTGATCGTCGATGGCGCCCAGTATGTCGTCGGCGGTGAAGCGCGGGTCGTTGGCGATTGTCGTCAGGAAATTCTGGAAGCCCTCGAGATCGACCGTGTTGGCCGGCATGCCGAGGACGATCTCCGGCCTGTCCTTGTCCGATTTCCGCACCACGCCCGCATGACAGACGGCGCAGTTGAGGAAGATGCGCTCGAGCCCCATGAAGTTGCGCATGGTCGTGCCGACCGGGCGCTGATGGCGCGGACGCGGCGCGCCCTCGGCGAACTCCTCGGTGATGAAGCCGAAGGCGCCCCAGCCTTCCGCCTCGCGGCCCTTGGGCAGCCTGTCCTTGAAGAGGACCGGCAGCACCTGCCAGATGGCGAAGGGAATGCCGAAATTCTTGTCGCCGCCGGTCGATCCGTATTTGAACTGCAGTTCCGGATGGTTCTTGAACATCTCCGGCTCGTCGCGGGTGAGGCGCCAGCCGAAATAGGCGCCGGTGACGACCAGCAGCGCCAGCATGAGGTGCTTCCATCTGAACCCAGCCTGCTTCATCGAAGGCCTGCCTCCTCGATCAACTGCCTGGCATCCTCTTCGCCGGCCGGCCCCGGCTTCCACAGAAGAACGGGCTTGCGCGGCGTCTCGGGGTCAAAGGCGCCCCGGGTCTCGAGCGCCTCCATCGGCTTCGTGCCGGCGGCGACGAGCATGGCGGGATCGCGGTTCGGAATCTTCGGATCGATGACGGAGAGGCCGTCGGGAAACGCCTTCGTCAGAGCATCGACCAGGGGCTGGCCTGAAGACCTGCTCGCGATGGCCTGCCGCAGCTGGCTCGCGGCCGGCAGCCGACTGGCGCGCTGCACCGAACGGGCGAACTGGTCGATGCCGTCGAAGTCCAGGCGCACGGCAAGGCCCTCCGTCGCACCAGCCAGCAGGGCCGTTACGCGCGGATTGGCATTGCTCTCGTCCCAGGGCGAAGCAGAGAAGATCGGCCCGCGCGACTGATGGCAGGCAAGGCAGCTCGCCTCGTCGATCGCCGTGAAGCTCTGCCGCTCGCCCGGGCGATAGTCCTCGACCTGCAGGAAGCGGAACTGCCCGGCTGTTTCATCGAAGGCGATGATCTCGAGCGCCGCGACAGCCGGCTGATAGCCAATGAACAGCCGGTCGCGCAGCGGGGCGCCCTCCTTGCCGCTGGCAGTGACCGCCAGGATGATGCGGGGCGAGGCAAAAAAGTCGGGATCGGCGGCGAAGCGCTGCAGCGAGCGGCCGAGTGGTATGAAACCCGCTTGCAGCTCGGCGCCGGTGCGCGCCTTGAGGTCATCGACCAGCGCCGAGAACGGGTAAGGCAGGGAAAGCGTCCCATCGCTCGCCGGATAGAGCTGGTCGAAAACCGTCGCCGCGACGGCTGGATTGGCCATCAGGGAAAGGCACAGTGCTGCAAGGCCAAGCGCCCTATTGAGCCGCAATTGCGCTCTGTTCGCCAGCCCAGCAGTCTTCTTCGACGGCTTTGCCGTCCAAGAAAGCCTGCAGGCCATTGGTCATGGTCTCCGGATCGTGAACGGTGAAGTTCAACAGAAACACGCGGTTGGCATAGGCGCGGCCGAGATAGAAGCCGGGGCGCACCATGCGGATCTCATCGCGGATAGCAAGGCCGCCACGTCCGGCCAGGGCATCGGGCTTGTCCATGTAGCCCGGCAGATCATGCGAATAGGCATAGTCGATGATGGTCGATTCACGCCGTCCGTCGAGCAGGCTCTGGCCGCAATAGAGCTTTGCCGGAAACAGCAGCCAGGCCGTCGTCTTCGGAATGATCACGGACAGCAAGCCGGTGCGGTCGATCTCGACCTTCTCGACCTTGCTCTCGTCCTCGATCAAGGGCCTCAGGATCACGAAATCCTCGATGACATTGCGCAGCACACGCGTGTCGCGATAGAAGCGCTTGCCTTTCCAGATCGTCTTTCCGACCTCCTCGAGCTTCTTGATCTTGGCGTTGGCGGCCTTGCCGCCCAGCCCGCCGCCGAGAATTTCCGCAAGGCGCGTCTGCAGGCCGTCTTCGCCGCGCTCGAAGAACAGATCGCCGCGCAGGAGCCCATCGGGAATGGGGCCGGCGGTGAGGCGCGCATAGATCTGGTCGATTTCTTCCTGGCTCAGGGTTTTCAGGTTCTCGGGCGTGAGCTTGGCGCGATCGGCGCGGCTCAGCGGCACGTCATGCTCGACCTTGGCGAAGTCGACATGGAAGATCCGCGACGGGTTGTCGGGGTCCTTCAGGGATGTGTCTTCCAGCGCGGCAAAGGGAATGTCGGGGCGCGGCGGCAATGGCTGGTCGCGCAGGACATAATAAGTGACGGCGGCGGCCGCGCCGGCGGCTAGCACGACGCCGCCCAGCAGGATCCTGCGCATGGTGGAGGACACCGTCATAACGTGGCCACGAAGGCGATGAGGGCGTCCTTGTCCTGATCCGACAAGGTTTCGCCAAAGCGGTGTCCGCGATTTTCGACACGCTCGAGGATATTGGAATAGAAGCTCTGCACGAACTTGTCGCGATCGGCGACCAGGTCGAGGACGGTCGGCTTGTCCTCGAGAATGGCGTCGAGGATGAAGCGCTTCAGTCCGCTCTTGAGCTCGGCCAGCCGGGCCGCGTCGAGGAGGCCGGCATATTTCTCATCCAGCTTCTTCTCGTTCGTCCGATAGAGCACCGAGTCCTGGATCAGGTCCTTGAAGCGAAGGCTGTTGATGGCGAGGGCCGGATAGCCCTTGGGCACGCGCAGGCTGATCTCGATGCCCAGTAGCTTGTTCAGCTCCGGATTCTGCAGCTTGGGCGCGATCGGGATGATGATGTCGTTGGCCAGCAGATGCATCTTGTCGATGCGGCTCTGCGGGTTGAGCATGTCGCGCATCGAGGCGACATAGAGCCTGAACCTGCCTTCGACGCTCGTGTCGTAGGGCGCGCAGGTCGGCGGATTGGCCAGGGGTTTCCCGGCCGAATCCACATAGGGCGAGTCATAGAAGTCGACCGCTTTGTCGGAGGGCTTGCCGCAGATTTCGGGCCCGATGGCATTATTGTGCATGAAGGGCGCATGCGCCCAGGCGGAAAGCAGCGAGACATTGCGGTCATAGCCGCGGCCGGAACCGGCCATGACTTCGGGGCGCGCCGGATCGCGCGGACGCTCGCGCAGGTCGAGGGCGGCATACTGCTCCCAGACGCGCGACGGCATATGGTTCGAATGCATGGCGCGGCCGGCATAGGTGCCGACCTCGCTCGCGGGCTCCACGGCGTCATTGCCCAGCCAATCGGCGCGCAGCGACGGGTCGCCCGGCACCGTCGCCAGGAAATCGGTGTTGTCGAAGGGCGGCTTGCCGCTCGAATGGCAGCTCGCGCATTGCCTGGCATAGATGTCGCGGCCGCGTTTGACCGCGCCGGGGAAGAACATGCCGTCGAGTTCCGCTTCCAGCGCCTCCCTCGAGGGCAGGCCGCGCGCGACCTGCAGATCGCTGGGGCGCGCCGCGAGGAAGAAGGCTTTCAGGTCCGGCAGGCGGTCCTCGATGGCGCGGAAGCTTGCGCAGTCGCGCCGGCACTGGCCGATGTCGAACGGCGTCTGGCCGTAATTGCGCTGCTTCGGATCGGCGGCGCGCAGGTCGGGAACGTGGTTCAGCCAGCATTGCTCCGAGCACGAGCCGATATTGAAATAGACCCGCTGGATCGCCTCTTCCATGCCGATCGAGTCCTCACCACCCTTGAGGATGTTGGGCACCGGCTCCTTCTTCTGCGACCTTTCCCAGCACTTTCCAGGCTTGCCGGGCTCGCACCAGCAGCTCTCCGCCGCGGCGCCTGCGGGACAGGCGGCAGCCTTCCGCCATTTCAGCACCTCGTGCTCATGTTCGGGACGGCGGGCGAAATTGATGACCGCGTTCATGGTGCCGGGATTGGAGACATAATCCATCGGCAGCGCCGATGTATCGACGATGCCGGGACGGGCGCGGGCAATGAGCTGCCATTCGAGGGCGTGCGGGCCGAAGCCCGAGCCCAGGAGATTGGACACGCGGCTGTACTGGTTGCCGACGAGGCCGTCGATATTCTCCCAGGCAGGTTTGTTCGGATCGAGCGGCGGCTTGTCCGGCTTGTAGCCGATATGGCAGGCGCCGCAGGCCATGCCGATGCGATAGGGCGGCTCGACCGAGCCGTCGAGCAGACGGTTTGTCCGCATCTCCTGGTCGCCCGGATAGATGTCGAGGGTGGCGCGGTAGCCTTCCCATGATTCAAGGCTGCCATTGAGCTTCAGCCACGCTTCCCTGTCGAAGCGCGGATTGGGAAACTTGCGCAGGCCCAGTATGCCGGTCGAGGTGCCGAAATAGAGATCGCAGGCATTCTGCCGCTGGTCCTTGTCGGCGACGGGCGAGTCCTTCAGGTCGCAGGCCGGATCGCGGTAACCATTCTTGCCGATGAACTGCAGGAGCGCCGCATCGCCCGGACACCACTGGAACCCGTAGGTTTCGGCGAGGGTCTTGGCCGGACAGTTGGGATCGCCCGGAACGCAGCAATCGGGGTCGGGGATGCCACCCCAGGCCTGGAAAATGTCCTTCTTCTTGGAGGCCGCGAGAATTCCGTACCAGTCGATGGCGCCGCCGAGGCGCTGCTGGAAACCATAGGTGAAGAAGCGGTCGTTGAACGCCGTGGCGTTGAACCATATCTCGCTGCCGGCGCGCACTTCCGGCGTCAAGGGCGCCACTTGCCTGGCATAACCCTCGCTCAGGCTCGATTGCGCGCTGGCGGCGACGACCATCAGGATCAGGCAGACGATCCAGGTCACCACGCTCGCCAGCATGGGTGCGAAAGGCCATTGCGGCCGCAGACGGTGGTTGACAGCAAGACGAGGCACGAAACGCTCCAGCGGTTATTGCACCGATGAATGCTCCCGGTCTTCCTCAGGATTCAGAAGTTTCTTGGCCCTCACGCGAAACTATAACCGAGATACGAAAACTTGCAATCGAAGTCGCGCATCTCGACGCCCTCGAACCACGCAAAACGCACACCCGCAAAGTAACTACAAAACGAATCTAAGCGTTGCAAAGCGCACACGTTCTTCACTCGACGCACACCCCGGCGAGAACCGAGCAAGACCTGTATTCTTTTGGAACAGATCGATTCCGGCCGGTGGCTTCCACCGTTACATAACGCCGATGGCCCTCTCGCCAATGTGCGAAAAGCCACATTGGCCGGCGTGAATGTCAGATCGCCTTCTCGCGCACGAGGTCATCCATCACCTGGCGCACCGCCGCCTCGGCGATCGAGACGATCTCGTCGACTTCCGAACGTGTCGTGACGAGCGGCGGCGCGAAGCCGAGGATGTCGCCATGCGGCATGGCGCGGGCGATGAGGCCGCGATCGCGCGCCGCCTTGGAGACGCGCGCGCCGACCTTGAGGCCCGGATCGAAGCGAGACTTCCTGCCGCGATCGGCCACGAACTCGATTGCGCCCAGGAAGCCGACGCCGCGCACCTCGCCGACGATCGGCAGCTGCGCGAAAGTCGCCCTAAGGCGCTCCTGGAAATAGCCGCCGACATCCCTCGCCTTGCCGGGCAGGTCCTCTTTCTCGACGATGTCGATCACCGCATTGGCGGCGGCGGCGCCGATCGGGTGGCCGGAATAGGTATAGCCATGCGAGAAGCTGCCGATGCGATCGGCCGCTTCCTCGATCACCTGGTAGACCTTCTCGCCGACGATCGCGCCCGAGAGCGGGAAATAGGCCGAGGTCAGCCCCTTGGCGATGGTGATGAGATCGGGCTCGATGCCATAGTGATGCGATCCGAACATCGAACCGACACGGCCGAAGCCGGTGATGACCTCATCGGCGATCAGCAGCACGTCGTGTTTCCTGAGCACCGCCTGGATCGCAGCCCAATAGCCTTCCGGCGGCGGGGTGATGCCGCCGGTGCCCAGCACCGGCTCGCCGATGAAGGCGCCGACGGTTTCCGGCCCTTCGCGCTCGATCAGGGCATCGAGCTCGGCCGCGCGGCGGGCCGAGAAATCGCGCTCGCTTTCGCCCTGCTCCGCGCCCCAGTAATGATGCGGCACGCCGGTATGCAGGATGCCAGGCAGCGGCAGATCCATCTGGTCGTGATAGAAGGACATGCCGGTCATCGAGCCGGACACGACGCTGCAGCCGTGATAGCCGCGCTGGCGCGAGATGATCTTCTTCTTTTTCGGCTGGCCGCGCAGATTGTTGTAGTACCAGACGAGCTTGGCCTGCGTCTCGTTGGCGTCGGAGCCCGACATGCCATAGAAGATCTTGCTCATCCGGCCGGGCGCCATCCGCACGAGGCGGGCCGAAAGCTTCGCCAGCTCGTCGGTCGTGTGCGCGGCATAGGAGTGGTAATAAGCGAGCCTGAAGGCCTGGCGCGAGATCGCCTCGGCGACTTCGGTGCGGCCATAGCCGATATTGACGCAGTAGAGGCCGGCGAAGCCGTCGATATATTCGCGCCCGGTCGCATCGGTGATGCGGATGCCCTTGCCGGTCTCGACAATGGTCGGATCGCCGATCTTGCCGGTGGCGAAGTCCTTGAGCTGGGTGAAGGGGTGGAGAACGCTGGCGCGATCGAGGGCGCTGGTTTCCTTGACATTGATGGTCATGACATTCTCCTTAGGCGGCCAGACTGCCGAAGCAGACATATTTGGGTTCGAGATATTCCAGGATGCCATGGCGCGAGCCTTCGCGGCCGAGACCCGATTGCTTCCAGCCGCCGAAAGGGATCGGCGCGCCGGTGAATTTGGGCGTGTTGACCGCGACCATGCCGTAATCGAGACGATCGCTGACGCGCATCGCCCGGCCGACATCGCTGGTATAGACATAGGCGGCGAGCCCCATCTCGGTGGCGTTGGCGCGCCGGATCACTTCCGCCTCGCTGTCGAAGGGCAGGATGGCGGCGACCGGTCCGAAAGTTTCCTCGCGCGCGATCAGCATGTCGTCGGTCACGTCGGCCAGGACCGTGGGCGTCACGAAATTCCCGCCGAGCGGGCTGTCCTGGCCGCCGCTGACGAGCCGCGCGCCGGCGGAGAGCGCCTGCGCCACCTGCTGGCGGCATTTCTCGGCGACCGAAGGCCGCGTCATCGGGCCGATATCGACATCGGCCGCGAGGCCATGCCCCACTTTCAGCCGCGCCGTCGCTTCGCCGAAGGCCTTGACGAAGCCTTCATAGGCCGGGCGCTGCACATAGATGCGGTTCGCGGCGAGGCAGTCCTGGCCCGATGTCGCGAATTTTGCGCCCATGCAACCCGTCACCGCGTGATCGAGCCCGGCGTCGCCGAAGAGGAGGAAGGGCGCGTGGCCGCCGAGCTCGAGGGAAGCCTTCTTGATGGTCTGCGCCGACTGGGCCAGCAGAAGCCGGCCGACCTCGGTCGATCCGGTGAAGGAGAAGGCGCGCACCTCGGCATGGTCCAGAAGCCGCCGCGCCAAGGGTGCGGCCTCGCCGGTCACGACCTGGAGCACGCCAGCGGGCACACCCGCCGCCTGGGCCAGCCTCGCGAGAGCGAGGGCCGACAGCGGCGTCTCGGGCGCCGGTTTCACCAGCATGACGCAGCCCGCCGCCAGGGCCGCTCCCGCCTTGCGGGTGATCATGGCGCTCGGAAAATTCCACGGGGTGATCGCCGCGGTCACGCCGACCGGCTGCATGACGACGTTGAGGCGGCTGCCGGCCAGATGGCTGGGGATGGTCTCGCCATAGGCGCGCTCGGCCTCGGCGGCGAACCAGTCGAGGAAGGAAGCGGCATAGGCGATCTCGCCTTGCGCTTCACGGACCGGCTTGCCCTGTTCGGCGGTCATGATCACCGAAAGGTCCGCTTCATGGGCCCGCATCAGGGATGCCCAGGCGCGAAGGACGGCGCCGCGCTCGGCGGGCGGGCGGTCGCGCCAGGCGAGGAAAGCTTGCGCGGCGGCGGAGACGGCGCGATCGACATCCTCGCCGGTGCAGGACGCGACATCGATGAGGGGCTCGCCGGTCGCGGGATCGATCACCGACAGGCCGGGGCCGCGGCGCAGCCAGTCACCCGCGATGAAGGCGCGGGTCTCCAGCAGCTCAGGACAATTGAGACGGCGCAGTGCCGCGGCCGACAGGCCTTTCATGTGTGATCCCCCCGGAAGTCGCGGCCGAGCCGGCGCGCGGTTGAATTGGCTGGCGGCAAAGTACTGCGCGAGTCATACCGGTTGACGGCGTTCGTCATCGGCCTTAGTTGGGAAACCTGCAATCTTTTGACCAAACACGCAGGGATTCTGCATGAGTAACCTGGATCGAATCGACGTCGCCATCCTGCAGGCGGTTCAGAGCAACAACCGCCTGACATCCGAGGAGCTTGGCGGAAAAGTCGGGCTCTCGGCGACCGCCTGCCAGCGCCGCCTGAAACGCCTGCGCGCCGAGGGCGTCATCGAGGCGGACATTTCCGTCGTGTCGCCCAGGGCCGTCGGGCGGCCCATCTCGATGCTGGTGCTCGTCTCGCTGGAGCGCGAGCGCGTCGACATCGTCGACCGGTTCAAGGCCGCGATCCGCTCCACCGCCGAGGTGATGATCGGCTTCTATGTCACGGGGGATGCGGATTTCGTGCTGCTCGTCACCGCCAAGAGCATGGAGGACTACGAGCAGTTCACCCGCCGCTTCTTCTACGAGAACCACGACATCAAGAGCTTCAAGACGCTGGTGGTGATGGACCGCGTCAAGGCGAGCTTCGCATTGCCCATCGATCTTTGACCAGATCACGATGAGTTTGGATCGTTGCGATCCAAACTCATAAACGTGATCGATTCCTCGCGTCCGAGGACAAGGCGCAAATTCGTGCCCGCAGGCACGGGTGTTCATGGATTGAGCGCGCTGCTCCAGCCGCAAGGCAAGTCGGATGAATATGTCGCCTTGCCGCTATTGCTTCCTGCTAGCCCAGCTCCCTGATTTGTCGCCCCGGGCGGAATGCCCTGTATCTCTATTTACGCGGAGGCGTCATGACCGGTGACAAGAATTATGTCAGCGACCGCATGACGGATCAGTTTTCGGCCATCGCCAAGGAAATCCTGGTGCATCAGACAAAGAAGGTTCAAGAGATCGTTGATGATCTGAAAGCGCACGCAGACAAAGAAGAGGCTGCGTACTGGCTGAACTGGATCAACACGCGAGTCGAGCAATGACCCCGGCTGAACCTTGGCAATGGGTATTTGCGATTGGCGAATGCCGTTAAAGGTGAAGACAATGAGTCTCTACAGCATATGCAAATACCTGTTCTTGGTCCTGGCATATGCGGCTGGCGCTTATTTCTCCTACCATGACGGGAATCAGGACAAGCCGGGCGAGTATCTGATCAGCGGGCTGATCTCTGCAGGCATCGCCTATTTGCTGTGGGCCGCAGTCGTGCGCCGCCTGTTGTTCGGATATCTTCTGAGCCGGGCACCAAAGGAAGAGCGTAACAGGTTCCTCAAACAGTGGGCCGTTTGGCGCGGCTCTCGCATCTTGTTTGGCGGACTCTGGCGACTCTACCAAATAGGGCTCGTCCTTGGCGGGGCCATGCTGTTCTATTGGGCTTTCGGCATCCATACGGACAAAGACGGCGGCGACTACACTGGCTGGTGGATGCTCGGCGCTTTAGCCTTCGCCTTCTTTTTCTGCTGGGGCGTCACGATCCTAACGCGCCGGGCGCTGGATCGCTTCTACGCTACGTTCCGCGACGACCCCGTACAACAGAGCCGTGACGGTCTTGTAGGGGATGCCTCCCCTGCGGAAGGCCTCCAGCGTCTTGGGGTCGGTGAGAAGCCTGACGATTGCATCACGCCTAGCTCCGGTGACCGAAAGCATCTTCGCTAGATCGGCGCGGGCGACATCGCCCCTGTGGCGTGCCAGCCTGTTCAGAACGCTGATCACATTCAGCGCAGTCTTGCGCGCCACTCCGGCAACGCCTGCGTTGACATAAGCTTCCCGGTTGCCGTTGAGGATCGGCCTCATCCGCCGCGCCGCTTTCGCCTGGAGAGGTGTTCGACCCACGCCTGACAATTGATCCGTCTCCGCATAGGTCAATCGCGTGCTCGCCGCACTGGGCATGCAGCAAACCAGGCCCATGGCGCCGGCCGCCAATCCGCAATGGCTCGCGGTGCCCGATATGAAGACCTGTGTCTATGCCGAGACC
Source organism: uncultured Aestuariivirga sp. (assembly GCA_964537655.1). Classification (GTDB taxonomy): domain Bacteria; phylum Pseudomonadota; class Alphaproteobacteria; order Rhizobiales; family Aestuariivirgaceae; genus Taklimakanibacter. The sequence goes on along the minus strand of CAZICN010000059.1, from coordinate 1,324 downwards.
GACGGCGTGTTTCAGTGCACCAGGGCGCTCGGCGAGACAATCGGCGACGACGACCTGCTCGGCTGGATCCACCAGCCCGAGACGCCGTTGAAGCCGCCCATCGAGGTCCGCAGCCGGCGGGGCGACATCCTGGTCTGCCTGCGTGCCATTGCGCGCGTCCAGCGCGGCGACTGCCTGGGACATGTCGGCTGCCCAATCGACTGAGTTCCTTTCGGCAGACTCAGAAATCCGTCTTCTCGCCGCCTTCCGTCTCACGCCTCGCCACGAAGGCGTCGATCTCGTCGCGAATGGCGGGATCGAGCGGCGGCTCCTGATATTCGGCAAGCGCCCGCTTCCACACCTCGTTCGCCTTCTGCCAGGCCTGCGGGCTGCCCGAAGCCTCCCACTGCGCGTAATTGCGCCAGTCGGAAATGATCGGCGCATAGAAGGCCGACAGATAGCGGCGCTGCGTATGCTCGGCGCCGAAGAAATGGCCGCCCGGCCCCACTTCGCGCATGGCATCGAGGCCCAGCGCGTCCTCGGAGAATTCCAACGGTTTCAGGAACTCCATCACCATTTGCAGGAGATCGGCATCGAGGGCGAATTTCTCGTAGGACGCGACGAGTCCGCCTTCCATCCAGCCCGCGGCATGCTGGATCAGGTTGCCGCCGCCCATGATGGCGCCCCACAGCGAAAAGACGCTCTCATAGGCCGCCTGCGCGTCGACCGTGTTGGCGGCGTTGGTGTTGGAGGTGCGATAGGGCAGCTTGTAGCGGCGCGCCAGCTGCCCGCCCATGATGCAGGCCTTCATGTATTCGGGCGTGCCGAAGGCGGGCGCTCCCGACTTCATGTCGACATTGGAGGTGAAGCCGCCATAGATGAAGGGCGATCCCTTGCGCACCAGCTGGGTGAAGGCGAGGCCGGCGAGCGCCTCGGCATTCTGCTCGACCACCGCCCCCGCTACCGTGACCGGGGCCATGGCGCCCGCCAGTGTGAACGGCGTCACGCAGACGGCCTGGTTCCGCGCCGACATTTCCAGGATGCCGCGCAGCATCGGCGCGTCGAGCTTGAGCGGCGAGTTGGTGTTGATGATGGTGAAGAGCGAGGGCTCCTTTTCCAGCTGCTCGAGCGAGATGCCGCGGGCGATGCGGGCGATCTCGATGCCGTCGCAGATGCGCTCCTTGCCCAGCGAATAGGCGTGGAACGGCTTGTCGGTGAGGACCGCCATGTCGCGCAGCGCCTCGAGATGTCGGATCGAGGCATGGAGGTCGATCGGCTCGACCGGATAGCCCGAAACGAAGCCGATGCAGTTGAAATACTGCGCGAGCCTGAGGAAATTGCGGTA
>CAZICN010000058.1:0-19579 GCA_964537655.1 uncultured Aestuariivirga sp. | reverse complement strand
ACAGGTAGGTGGTCAGCGCCGCGCCCTTGTTGCCGCGCTCTTCCTTGACGACCTGCACAAGGATCACCTGGCGGCGCTTGATTACTTCCTGGATCTTGTAGACGCGCCTTTGCGGGCGGCGGCGGCGCTGCGGCACTTCCTCGAGCGCATCCTCGGCGCCGACGGAGTCGACTTTTTGCGCCTCGGCGTCTTCTTCGACGGTCTCTATGCCATCGCCGATTTCGGCCGGGAGGCCATGCTCGATCCGGGGCGCCGCGACCGGGTCGGCGTCATTCATCTCGGGCGCCGCGTCGGCGGCGCCGGCCTCGCCATGGCTTTCCTCGCCATCGCCATTGTCTTCCGAATGCTCTTCACGCTTTTCAGCCCGCCCGCGGGGCGGATGCGCGTCCTCATCGGCGTGATGACGGGCGTCTTCCTCTTCCTCGCGCAACAGCGCCTGACGGTCGGCGACGGGGATCTGGTAGTAGTCCGGATGGATTTCCGAGAAGGCCAGGAAGCCGTGGCGATTGCCGCCGTAGTCGACGAAAGCCGCCTGCAATGACGGCTCGACGCGCGTCACCTTGGCGAGATAGATGTTGCCCTTTAGTTGCTTGCGTGCGGCGCTTTCGAAATCGAACTCTTCGATGCGATTGCCGCGAACCACCACGACGCGGGTTTCTTCCGCGTGGGTGGCGTCGATGAGCATTTTGCTGCCCATATTTCCTTATCCTTTGCGTCGGCCGGAGGCGGGGCGGCTTCTGTCTCGGTTCCGGGTAGGAGACGTTGCGAAGGCCCACGCGCCGGCTCGCGCGTAAAAGGCATGCTCGGCGCTAAGCGCAATCGCACGCTGCCCGGAGCGGCAGCGCTTGGCGGCCAGTCCGGAAAGTATGTCAGCGTGGGATGATTCATGCCTGTTGTTTATCCACATGTCCCGGTCGTGCCGGAACGGTTCAACGCATCTGCCCGGTATCTGGGTGCCACCCCAAAAGGGCAGTGGGTCCGCCCTATTGCGGGCCCGTACTGGAACGCATCCGAAGGGGCTATCGTTTTAGGATCCCGGAGCCCGTCCGTAGCGGAATTCGACGCTCCGGCGACTTCGCTTACGGACCTAGGTCCTGCTCGACCCGCCAGGAGGGTTAGACGTCTGTTTAGGCAGACATCGGCGGTTTGGCAAGCTTGGCTAGATGACCCGGGGGAATATTTTCGCCGGCTTTGGAAACTTTGGGTTAACCACCCTCCCGCTAGGCTCGCCGCAATGATTTGGGCTCCAGGGACCATGCCGGTTTTTCCGCACAAAAATTGGGGGTTAGGCACGCTTTTTAGCGTGATCCTGGTGCTGGCCCTGGCGCTCGCTCAAGGCCAATCCGCCAAGGCGGAGCCGGTGACCGCCGTGGCGGCGCGCGTCGCCGGTGACGACAGCAAGACCCGCTTCGTCGCCGACCTGACCCGTCCCGTCAGCTACAGCGTCTATGTCCTGGCCGATCCCTACCGCGTGATGATCGACCTTCCCGATGTCAGTTTCGATCTGGCGCCCAATGCCGGGGGTGGGGCGCTCGGGCTTGTCAGCGCCTATCGCTTTGGCCCATTGGGAAATGGCCGCTCCCGCATTGTGATCGACACGACCGGACCGGTGCTGATCAGCAAGTCCTTCCTGGTGCGGCCCGAGGCAGGCCAGCCCGCCCGCCTCGTCGTCGATCTGGTGAAGACCGACGAAAAGACGTTCATGATGGCGCATGCCGCCGACCAGGCAACGAAACCCCTGGTGCCGGCCGAGCCGTCGCAAGAGGCCGCAGCGGACGAGGATGTGGAAACCGCGACCGCCGCGCCGCTGCCGCCGCCGAAGCCGGGCACGGAGCCTGCCGATGCTGCGGCCGAGCGCGCCATGCCGGCCAAGCGCGCCGACGGCAAGCGTGTCATCGTCATCGATGCGGGCCATGGCGGCGTCGACCCGGGGGCGGTGGGCGTGCGGCGCACCAAGGAAAAGGATGTCGTGCTGGCCTTCAGCCGCATTCTGCGCGATCGCCTCAAGAACAATCCGAACTACGAAGTGGTGCTCACGCGAGACACCGACACGTTCCTGTCGCTGAAGCAGCGCGTGACGGTGGCGCGCCAGAACCAGGCCGACCTCTTCATTGCCGTTCACGCCGATACGGTGCGCGGCGCTTCGGTGCGCGGCGCGACACTCTACACACTCTCCGAAAAGGCCTCGGACGCCGAAGCGGAGGCGTTGGCGCAGAAGGAGAACCGCTCGGATATCATCGGCGGCATGGATCTCGGGACCGAGAACAAGGATGTCACCGACATCCTGATCGAACTCGCCCAGCGCGAGACCAAGAACCATTCGATCTTCTTCGCCAAGAAGGCCGCCAACCAATTGCAGCTCGTCACCCACATGACCGGCAAGCCCATGCGTTCGGCGGGCTTCATCGTGCTCAAGGCGCCCGATGTCCCCTCGGTCCTGCTCGAACTCGGCTACCTGTCGAACAAGGCGGACGAGGCGCTACTGGTCTCGCCCAAATGGCAGGAGCAGGTGGCCCAGGCCATGGCCAAGGGGATCGATGCCTATTTCGCGACCGAGATCGCGGCGCGCCAATAGTCGAGCGAAGTTCGGGGACACCAGCCCGCCACATTTCGCTCCTACGCCTTGAGACGGGTCGTCAATCGGTAATTGGGCAGGCGACGCAAAGCGTGCTAAGCGCTGAATCAGCAAGTAATAATCGGGATTTCCGGCTGCCTCAGGGGCAAGATGCTTAAATTTTTGGGTTGGCTCTTCACGGTTGGTTTCATAGCGTTCTTGGGTGTCGCCGGGGGTGTCGGCTATGTCATCTGGGACATGTCGCGGGGCTTGCCCGACTACAAGCAACTGGCGCTCTACGAGCCGCCGGTGATGACGCGCGTTCACGCCGCTGACGGCACGCTGGTTGCCGAATATGCCGAGCAGCGCCGGCTCTTCGTGCCGATCAACGATATCCCCAAGAAGCTCATCCAAGCCTTCATCTCGGCCGAGGACAAGACCTTCTACCAGCATCAGGGCCTCGACTGGCCGGGCCTCGCGGCGGCGGGTCTTCGCTATCTCGAAGTGAAGGTCACCGGCAAGGGCCAGATCGTCGGCGCCTCCACCATCACCCAGCAGGTGACCAAGAACTTCCTTCTCACCAATGAACGCTCGGTCGAGCGCAAGGTGAAGGAGGCGATCCTCGCGCATCGCATCGAGCAAGCCTTCAATAAGGACCAGATCATCGAGCTCTATCTCAATGAGATATTCCTCGGGCTCAACTCCTATGGCGTCGCCGCCGCATCGCTCAATTACTTCGGCAAGTCGCTGAACGAGTTGTCGCTCGAAGAGATCGCCTATCTTGCGGCCCTGCCCAAGGGACCCAACAACTATCATCCGTTCCGCCAGACCAAGCGCGCCATCGAGAGGCGCAACTGGGTGCTGAACGAGATGTATGACAACGGCTATATCACCCAGGCCGAGCGTGACGCGGCCCAGGGCAAGCCGCTGGAAGTCAATCCGCGGCCCTTCGGCGCCCAGCTCTTCGCCGCCGAATCCTTCGCCGAGGAGGCGCGTCGCGAGCTGGTTCAGATCTACGGTGAGGACAAGCTGATGAAGGGCGGCCTGTCGGTGCGCACCACGCTCGATCCGAAGCTGCAGATCTATGCCCGCCAGGCGGTCGCCCGCGGTCTCATCACCTTCGACCGCAAGCGCGGTTTCCGCGGTGCGGTCAAGAACGTATCGACCGGCGGCGATTGGGGCGAGACCATCGGCAAGATAAAGGTCCCTGCCGATCTCGACCCGTGGCGGCTCGCCATCGTGCTTGAGGTCGACGAAGCCGGCGCCAAGGTCGGTTTGCAGCCCAAGACGCTCATCTCGGGGGCGATCGCGCGCGAGCGCGACACGGGCATGGTGCCGGTCACCTTGATGACCTGGGCGCGCAAATATGTCGATGGCTCGAAGCTCGGGCCCGAGATCAAGAAGGCGACTGACGTGCTGGCGGTGGGCGATATCATCTATGTCGCGCCCGACAAGACGGAGGGGCTTTATCATCTCGTTCAGCTTCCCGATGTCGAAGGGGCGCTCGTGGCGATGGACCCGCATACCGGCCGTGTCCTGGCGCTGGTCGGCGGCTTCTCCTATGGCAAGAGCCAGTTCAATCGCGCCGTGCAGGCGCTGCGCCAGCCGGGCTCGTCGTTCAAGCCCTTCGTCTATGCTGCGGCGCTCGACAACGGCTACACGCCGTCCTCGGTGATCCTCGATGCGCCGATCGAGTTCAAGATGTCGAATGGCGAGATCTGGAACCCGAAGAACTACACGGAGAAATACTATGGTCCGTCGACCCTTCGGCGCGGCATCGAGCAATCGCGCAACGTGATGACGGTGCGGCTCGCCAACGACCTCGGCATGAGCAAGATCGGCGAGCTGGCGCAGCGCGTCGGCATCTATGACAGGGTCCCCAACCAGCTGTCCTATGCGCTGGGGGCGGGCGAAACGACGCTGCTCAAGATGACGACCGCCTACAGCATCATCGCCAATGGCGGCAAGAAAATCGAGCCGACCCTCATCGATCGTGTCCAGGACCGCTATGGCAAGACCATATACCGGCACGACAAGCGCGAATGTAGCCAATGCGCCAACCAGGTATGGCAGGATCAGGCCGAGCCCGAACTGTTCGACGTCCGCCCCGAGGTGATGAACCCTTATACCGCCTATCAGATCACCTCGATGATGGAAGGCGCGGTAGAGCGCGGCACTGCCAGGAAGCTCAGGCTGCTCGGCAAGCCGGTAGCCGGCAAGACCGGCACCTCCAATGACGAGCGCGATGCCTGGTTCATCGGCTTCACGCCCGATCTCACGGTTGGTGTCTATATCGGCTATGACAATCCCAAGCCCATGGGCAAGGGCCGTACCGGCGGCGAGCTGGCGGCCCTGGTGGTGACGGATTTCATGCGCATGGCATTGCGCGACAAGGCAGCGACCCCCTTCCGCGTGCCCAAGGGCATCGAGCTCATTCCCATCAACGTGAAGAGCGGCCAACGCGATCTGTTCGGCGATCCGGGCGTCATTCTCGAGGCCTTCAAGCCGGGCGAGGAACCGTCGGCGAATACCGAGGTGATCGGCGATCAGGTGGCGACATCGGGCGTTCCCCTCGAGGGAACGACGACAGCGCAGCCGCCGGAAAGCGAAGCGGTGATCGATGGTGGGTTGACGACAGGCACCGGCGGCCTCTATTGAGCCCGCTTCTTTGGTCAACTCTTAATGCAAGACGATCATGCGCGCCGAAATAATCAATCTCGTCGATGAGATGAAGCAGTCCATAGGACTGCTGAGGAGGCATCTTTGACTGGGACAACGCCCAGAAGAAGCTCGCCGAACTGAACGCCCGGTCGGAAGACCCGGCTTTGTGGAGCGATCCGCAAGCGGCGCAGGATGTCATGCGCAAGCGCCAGGATCTCGAAAGCCGCATCAAGCTGGTCAAACGCCTCGAGCAGACGATCGAGGACAATACGGGCTTGATCGAGCTCGGCGAGGCGGAAGGCGACTTGGGCGTAGTCAAGGACGCCGAGAAGGCGCTTGTCGGCCTCAAGGAAGAGGTCGGCAAGCACGAGATCGAGACGCTGCTGTCGGGTGAAGCCGATCAGAACGACGCCTTCCTGCAGGTGAATGCCGGCGCCGGCGGCACCGAAAGCCAGGATTGGGCCAATATGCTGCTGCGCATGTATGTGCGCTGGGGCGAGCAGCATGACTACAAGGTCGAAGTGCTCGACGAGCATGCGGGCGAGGAGGCCGGCATCAAGTCGGCGACCATCCAGGTCAAGGGCCACAATGCCTATGGCTGGCTCAAGACCGAATCGGGCGTGCACCGGCTGGTCCGCATATCGCCTTACGATTCGAATGCACGCCGCCACACGTCCTTCGCCTCGATCTGGGTCTATCCGGTCATCGATGACACGATCGATATCCAGGTCAATGAAAGCGACTGCCGCATCGACACCTATCGCGCCTCGGGCGCCGGCGGCCAGCATGTGAACACGACCGACTCGGCCGTGCGCATCACCCACATCCCGACCGGCATCATCGTTGCCTGCCAGGGCGAGCGTTCGCAGCACAAGAACCGGGCCACCGCCTGGAAGATGCTGAAGGCCAGGCTTTACGAGCTGGAGCTGCAGAAGCAGCAGGAGAAGATCGACGCCGCCAATGCCAAGAAGACCGATATCGGCTGGGGTCATCAGATCAGGTCCTATGTGCTGCAACCCTATCAGCTGGTGAAGGATCTGCGCACCGGCACCACCAGCACCAACCCGCAGGCTGTGCTCGGCGGGGACCTCGACGAGTTCATGGCCGCGTCCCTGGCACAGCGCGTGCATGGCGGCGGACCCTCGCAGGTCGACGATATCGACTGAGGCCTTTTCATCCGGCGGAATGATAGGCTAGCCTGCCTCGATCCTCATCCCGGCAGGTGTCATGCTCAATCTCGATCCGCGCTACTATGTCGATCCCTCGATCTATGACCGTGAACGTACGGAACTTTTTGCCAGGACCTGGCAGTTGCTGGGGCCGGTATCGCAGGTCGCCGAACGCGGCGAATACTGCGCCGTCGAGGTCGCCGGCCACAAGGTGTTCGCAATCAGGGGCCGAGACGGCAAATTGCGCGGCTTCCGTAATCTCTGCCGCCATCGCGGCGCGAGGCTCCTCGAGGAGGGCAATGGCCGCTGCCCCACCATCCGCTGTCCCTATCATCAATGGGTCTGGGCCGATGACGGGCGCCTGATGAACGTGCCGTGGTTCGGCGAGGATCCCGATTTCAGGCTGGAGGACTGGCGCCTGGCGGAGATTCCGGTGGCCGAGTGGCGCGGCCTCCTGTTCATCGCCATCGATCCCGCCGTGACGCTCGAACGGCAATTGGCCGATGTTGTCGGCGAACTGGCCGATGAGCCGATCGAGAGCTATGCGCCGATGCGCGCCGAGCGCATGATGTTCGACGCCAACTGGAAGATCTACACCGACAATTTCGTCGAGGGCTATCACATACCGGGAATCCACCCGCAGTTCTTCGCGGCCATCGACTTCGAGCAGTTCAAGACCACGGCGCATGACGGCCTGATCCGCATGACGGCGCCGCCGCGCGACGGCCTGTTCTATCGCGGCAAGTGGCTGTGGATGTGGCCGAACTGGACTTTGTCGCTTTTCGATGGCGGCATGAACACATCGCGCATCAACCCGCTCGGACCCGACCGGACGGAACTCATCTACAACTTCTATTTCGCCGACACCTCCGAGGCCAGGGCCAAGGAGCGTGACGACCTCATTGCCCGCAATCTGGCCATCGTGCGCGAGGACTTCGAGATCTGCCTGGAGACGCACAAGAACTACGCCTCGGGGGCCTATTCGCCAGGTCCCTTGTCGCCCCGCCACGAGGCGGGTGTCGCCTATTTCCAGGACCGTATCCGCGCCAGCCTGGGGATTGCCGGGATGTAATCGGCGCAAATAAGGAAAAGCTTGATTTATCGAGAGAATACTCGAAACTGGCGAAGGGGGTGGGTTTGCGTCGGGCACTGGCGGACCGGACTTCCATCTGCCATTGTTTGGCCGTCATTGATGGGCTTATCTCGCTGAAGGCGCTTCCCGCAGGGATCTGGGGATGGCGGCTGGACGGCGTTCAGGCTTTTTGCGGATGGGTTGCGGGCCTTGGATCACACTCACTTCAGACCGGAGGTCTGGAGCGAATACGTGATCAAGATCGTGAGTTTAGCGCGTGATCGGACGGAAAACCGATGCCTGCTTTTACTGATCGCGCTCTAAGGTCTGACAGTTCGTATGACGGTGCGACCCGTCGGCGCGTGGCGTTATAGGCGAAATCTTCACTCGGGGCTGCGCAGTTTGCGGCGAATTTGGAAAACGACGGCACTGGTTCTTGCGGGTCTCGTGGCGATCGTTGTCGTTGCGACCGGTGCGTTTTTCCTCCGGCTGATGACCGGTCCGGTTTCCCTCGATTTCGTGCGTGACCGCATCCAGACGCAGATCAATTCCAATCTCGGCGGGCTGCGGGTCAGGCTCGATGGCGTCCTGATCGAGCGCGATGCCCGGACCGGCATGCCGCATTTCCGGCTGCGCAATGTCGAGCTCACCGGGCCTCAGGGCGAGGTTATCGCCAGGGCGCCGAAGGCGGCCATTGGCGTCGACGGAAGCGAACTGATGAGCGGCACTGTGGTGCCGAAGCAGATCGAGCTGATCGGCCCCCGCATCGTCGTCAGGCGCACACTCGGCGGCGGCTTCCAGCTCGGCTTCGACGAGCACCGCCAGGCCGAAGGCTCGAACAATGGCGGCGGCAAATCCAACCAGGAAACGAACCTGCAGCAGATCCCGCCGGAAACGCAGGGCGCCACGGTCATCGACTTCCTGAGCGGCACCATGCCCGGCGCCGAGAAGGCGAGCGCCACCATCGCCAGCCTCGACAGCATCCTGGTCAGCGACGCCGCGATCCAGCTCGTCGATGAGATCAACGGCACCAGCTGGAGCATCCCGAAAGCCAGCCTCGCCTTCAAGCGCATGCCCTATGGCTTCACGCTGTTCTCCGAAGCCTCGATCGCCAGCGGCGGCGATCCCTGGCGCGCCGAGGTGTCGGCGAGCTACCGGCTGGAGCGCAAGTCGTTCGCGGTTTCGGCGCGGGTCAGCGACCTCGTGCCGGCGAACATCGCCGATGACATATTCGCGCTGTCGAAACTCGCCCAGGTGAAGCTGCCGCTTTCCGGCCATGTTGAAATGGAGGTCGGCGAGAATGCCAACATATTGAGCGGCTCGGCCGAATTCACCGCCGCGGCGGGCGAGGTCGGCCTGCCGGGATTCATCGCCGAGCCGATCGCCGTCGACGAAGGCCTGCTTCGTCTCGACTATGACCCGAAGAGCGGCGGCGTGCTCATCACCGACTCGACCTTGCTGATCGGCGGCACGCCGGCGCAAATCTCCGGCCGCATCGTGCCGATGCGCGAGGCCGATCAGAGGCTGCAGGCCCTGAAGATCGAGATCAATGCCCGCAATCTGAGCCTCGATCCCAATACGGTCGTCAAGGACCAGGTCGCCATCGACCGGGTGGATTTCATCGGCGTCGCTTCGGTCCGCGAGGCGCGCTTCGACGTCGAGGATGCGGTGATCATGGCCGGCAACGCCGGGGTCAGGATGCGCGGCACATTCACCGGCGGCGACCGTTCGGTCGGAATCAGGCTTTCGGGCCGCCTTCGCGATGTGCCGGCGCCGATCCTGAAACGGCTGTGGCCGCCGATCATCGCTCCCAATACGCGCAAATGGGTCAACACGAACATTCTCGGCGGGCGCATCACCGACGGCGAGTTCGTCATCAATTTCCCGGTCGGCGGTCTGGCCGACGGCGTCAAGAACAAGCTCATTCCCAATGACGCGGTCTCCGCCCGCTTCGGCCTCGAGGATGTGACCACGACCTATTTCGGCGGCCTGCCGCCGATCAGCAGCGCATCGGGCGAGGGCACGCTGGGGGGCAACACATTCTCGCTGCGCCTCGACAAGGGCATGGTCACGATGCCCTCCGGCAAGACGGTCGAGCTGAGCAAGGGCACGCTCAGGATGACCTCGCTCCTGGCGCCGATGACCCCGGCCGACATCCATCTCGAAGGCAAGGGCGATGTTCCGGCCTTCATCGAGTATCTCGACCTCGACCCCCTGAACCTCGTCAGCAAGAGCGGCGGCAAGGCCAGAGGCATGACCGGCGACGCCACGGTCGCGCTCGAGCTGCACCTGCCGCTGAAGAAGATCTTCAGCCGCGCCGATGTCAAAGTCTCGGCCCAGGCGAAGGTCCGTGACGCAGGTCTCAAGCAGGCCCTCGACGGCATCGACCTCGACGATGGCGCGATCGATCTCAAGGTCGTCGAGGATTCCATAAGGGCGGAGGGCACAGCCAAGCTCAACGGCATCGCCGCCAAGGTCACCTGGTGGCGTGACGGCGGCCCGGAAACCCCGCAGAACGCCATCATCGAAACCGAGCTCGACGGCAAGAAGCGCGAGGCGCTCGGCGCCAAGGTCAATGACTATTTGAGCGGCCCGGTGAAGGTCAAGGTGACGGTTCAGGACTTCCGCGACGCGGTCGGCAAGGTCAGGGTCGATGCCGATCTCTCCAAGGCATCGCTCAGGCTCGCCGCCATCGACTGGTGGCGCCCGCCCGCGCCGAGAACCACGGCGAGCTTCGAGTATGTTCCGGGCGAGGGCAAAGCCGGGCGCATCGACAACCTCACCATCAAGGGCGATGGTTTCCTGATGAAGGGGCAGATCGCCATGAACGAAGCCGGGAACGTGTCGGAGGCTAAATTCCCGACCGTCGTCCTCAACGAGGACAACCGCTTCGGCGTCACCATCGCGCAGAACGATGATGCGACGAATGTCTCCATCAACGGCAAGAGCTTCGATGCACGTCCGCTGATCCGCTCGCTGTTCTCCAACCGTGGGACATCAGGCGATGCCGGAGCGGCCAAGAAGAGCAAGGGCGTCCTGATCGTCGATGCCGTGGTCGACAAGGTCTATGCGCATCGCGGCGAGGTCGTCACCGGCGTGGCCGGCAGCTTCGTGCTGCGCGACGGCTATGTCGAACGCGGCACGCTCAATGGCTCCTTCTTCAGTGGCCAGCCGATCACCATCCGCATCGTTCCCGCCGATGACGGCGGCCGTGATCTGCGTGTCGCGGGGCGCGACGCGGGCTCGGCGCTTCGGGCCGCCAATCTCTATTCCAAGGTCGCCGGCGGGCAGATCGATTTTTCAGCGCGGCTTGGCTCGGGCGCCGATTCATCGGTGCGCAACGGACGCCTGACGCTGCGCGATTTCGAGGTCCGCGACGAGGCGGCGCTGGCCGAACTCGACCAGAAGGGCAGGCCGAAGAAGGCGGGTCCGCGCAAGGCCGGCGGCGTGACCTTCTCGCGGCTGACGCTGCCCTTCACCAGCGATTCGCGCTTCATCCGCATCGGCGACACGCTGGTCAAGGGACCTGAACTCGGCGCCACCGCGCAGGGCCTCATCCGCAAGACCGACGGCGCCATCGACATCGATGGGACGATCATACCGGCCTATACGCTGAACGCGGCTGTGGGTGAGATCCCCATCCTCGGCGACATTCTCACCGGCGGCAAGGGCGAGGGCATCTTCGGCCTCACCTATGCGCTGGGCGGCACGATGGCGCAGCCGCGCTTCCAGGTGAACCCGGTCTCCGCCATAGCGCCGGGCATCCTGCGCAAGTTCTTCGAATATGGCAGCAGCGGACCTCCGCTCAAGCGGCGCGAACGGAACAACTGAGCGATGATCCTCATCGGCCAGTATGATTCGCCCTTCGTGCGCCGCGTCGGCATCGCGCTCAGTCTCTATGAATTCGCCTTCGAGCACCGGCCGTGGTCGATCTTCGCCGACGCCGACAAGATCAGACCCTATAACCCGCTCACCCGCGTTCCGACCCTGGTGCTGGATGACGGCGCGGTGCTGATCGAGAGTCATCTGATCCTCGACTATCTCGACAGTCTGGCGCCCGACGATCGCGTGCTGTTTCCGCGTGTCGAACCTGAGCGCCACCAAGCCTTGAAGGTCGCGGCCCTCGCGGCCGGCATGGCCGACAAGGCGGTCAGCCTCTTCTACGAGAAGCGGCTGCACCGGGAAGTGTCGGACGTCTGGGTCGGCCGCTGCCTGGCGCAGATCTTGGGGACGCTCGCCATGCTGGAGAAGGATCGGGTGTCGCGGACCAGCGATTACTGGTTCGGCGGCCGCATCGGCCATGCCGATATCGCGGTCGCGGTCGCGGTGCGCTTTCTCAACGAGGCGCATCCGGGATTGATCGCCATGGCGGACTTCCCGGCCCTGGCTGCGCATTCGGCGCGGCTCGAAGCCCTGCCGGCGTTTCGGACGATCGTCCAGCCCTTCATCGCGCCGACCTGAAGAACAGGGAATTTACAGGGAATAACAGGGAACTACAGGGAATTTTCGCAAAACCGTTTGCGCTGTCGAGCGATATCAATAGCTTAGGCTCGCGCATCGGCGCGGAACAGGGAATTTCCCTGCCTGTTATCGCGATCGAGGGGCGCTTCCGGAACGCAGTGATGGGCGGTGCCGAACTCATGTGCCGCAGAGTTCCACCGTTGCGTCCACCATTGCAAGCGTCAGGAGGCCGGTTTGAGGAGCACGTGTTTCTTGCGGCCCATCGACAGCTTGATGACGCCATCCTGATTGAACGAGGCTTCGGTCAGCTGCGCCTTGTCATCGGCGACCGCCACGTCGTTCACGCGGATGGCGCCGCCCTGGATCTGCCGGCGCGCATCGCCGTTCGATGAGGCGAGGCCGGCCAGCACCAGCGCCTTCAGGATGCCGATGCCGTCGCCACGGAACTCGCCCGCCGGCACATCGATGGTCGGCAGGCCTTCGGCGGCCTGGCCTTCCTCGAAGGTCCGCCGCGCGGTCTCGGCAGCCTCGATCGCCACATCGCGGCCATGGAGGAGGGCGGTCGCCTCCGTCGCCAGCGTCTTCTTGGCGTCATTGATCTCGGCCCCGCCCAGGGCGGCGAGACGTTCGATTTCGGCGAGCGGCAAGGTGGTGAAGAGCTTGAGGAAGCGCGCCACATCGGCATCCTCGGTGTTGCGCCAGAACTGCCAGTATTCGTAAGGCGAACGCATATCGGCATTGAGCCACACGGCGCCTGCCGCCGTCTTGCCCATCTTGGCGCCTGAGCCGAGCGTGATCAGCGGCGTCGTCAGGGCATAGAGCTGATGCGTGCCCATGCGCCGGCCGAGATCGACGCCGGTGACGATATTGCCCCACTGGTCGGAGCCGCCCATCTGCAGGTTGGTGCCGTAGCGCCGCGCCAATTCGGTGAAGTCATAGGCCTGCAGGATCATGTAGTTGAACTCGATGAAGGACATTTCCTGCTCGCGCTCGAGCCTGAGCTTCACCGAATCCATCGTCAGCATGCGGTTGATGGAGAAATGCCGGCCGATGTCGCGCAGCATGTCGATGTAGTTGAGCCTGGTCAGCCATTCGGCATTGTCGACCATGATGGCGTCCCTGGGCCCGGTCCCGAATTTCAGGAACTTGGCGAAGACGCTCTGGATGCCGCGCTTGTTCTCCTCGATCTCTTCCAGCGACAGGAGCTTGCGGCCCTCATCGCGCCCTGTCGGGTCGCCGACCCGGGTGGTGCCGCCGCCCATGAGGGCGATCACCTTCTGGCCGGTCGCCTGCGCCCAATGGAGGAGCATGATCTGGACGAGCGAGCCCACATGCAATGAGCGCGCGGTGCAGTCGAAGCCGATATAGGTATTGACCTCGTTCCTGGCCGCAAGCTGGTCCAGCCCTTCGAAGTCGGAACATTGATGAATGTAGCCGCGGGCGGAAAGAATGTTGAGGAATTCGGACGAGAACTTGCTCATGAAAAGGCCTGGCTATAGATCACGATCACTTCGGGCCGACTCGGCCTGAAGTGATAGACGTGATCGAAATCTCAAGTTTAGCGCGCGATCGGACGGAAAACCGGTACCCACTTTTCCTGATCACGCGCTAACGAAGCCGGGCTCTTACCACGGGAAAAGCGCGTGTCAAAACTCTACACGGCCTTGGGGCTCATGTCGGGAACCTCGCTCGACGGCATCGATATCGCCCTGATCAAGACGGATGGCGAGGCGGCGGTCAGCCGCGGGCCGTCGCGCACCTATCCTTACATCCCCGCGCAGCGCGCCATCCTCAAGGATGCGTTGAAGGATGCTCTGGCGATCCGCGAGCGCCGGGAGCGGCCGGGTTCGCTCGCCCAGGTCGAGTGGTCGCTCACCGAATGGCACGCCCTGGCGGTTGAATCATTCTGCCAGGACTTCGGTCTAACCGATTCAGATATCGACGTAATCGGCTTTCACGGCCAGACCGTCCTGCATCGACCGGAGCGCCGTCTGACGGTGCAGCTCGGCGATGGTCCGCTGCTGGCGCGCCGGCTCCGGACGCGCATTGTCTATGACCTGCGGGCCGACGACATTGCCGCGGGCGGCCAGGGGGCGCCTCTGGTGCCGGTCTATCACCGCGCCCTTTCGGCGACGCTCGAGGCTCTGCCGCTGGCCTTCCTCAATATTGGCGGCGTCAGCAATGTCACCTGGATCGGCGCCGATGGCGAACTCATCGCCTTCGACACCGGACCGGGCAATGCGCTCATCGATGACTGGGCGCTCAAGACGACCGGCAGCCCGGTCGACACCGATGGGCGCCTGGCCTTTGGTGGCCGCGTCAACGAAGCCGCGCTGGCTCAGTTCCTGGGCGATTCCTTCTTCGAGGAGCGGCCGCCCAAATCGCTCGACCGTGACAGCTTTGCTTCCCTCGATCTCTCCGACCTCAGTCCGGCCGACGGGGCGGCGACGCTGACCGCCTTCACCGCGGGATCGGTTGCCCTGGCGCGCGCCTGGTTTCCGGCTGATCCCAAATGCTGGGTGATCTGCGGCGGCGGGCGCAAGAACCCGGCTCTGATGGCCGCCTTGCGCGGCGCCCTGGCCCTGGGGGCCGAGGCCATCATCCCGGCCGAGGCGGCGGGCTTCAATGGCGATTCCATGGAGGCCGAGGCCTGGGCCTATCTCGCGGTGCGTGCCCTGAAGGAGCTGCCGATCACTTATCCGGGCACGACCGGGGCGCCGGAGCCCATGACCGGCGGGGTCATCGCCGAGCCCTGAAGAATGAAGAATATTGCCGGGGCCATTTCACAGGCGGGCACGAAATAAGAAGGCCGCACAGTTTGCACTGTGCGGCCTTCGTCGCGAGCCGAGAGCTTACTTCGTGTCGCCCCAGGACTTGTCGACGAAGCCGGCGATGACGCCGCCGATGATCGGCGCGACCCAGAACAGCCAGAGCTGCTGCAGCGCCCAGCCGTCGGCGAAGAGGACCGTCGCCGTCGAGCGCGCCGGGTTGAGCGAGGTGTTGGCGATCGGGATCGACATGATGTGCATCAGGGTCAGCGTCAGGCCGATGGCCACGGGCGCCAGCGCGCCGGCGCCATTCGCCCGCGTCACCCGGCAGATCACCAGGACGAACAGGAAGGTCTGGACAATTTCGGCGAGCAGTGCCGCGAACAGCGAGAAGCCGGCCGGCGAATGTTCGCCAAAACCGTTGGAGGCGAAGCCGCCGGCGACGAAGTCAGCCTTCGACGACAGCATGATGTAGAAGAACACCGCCGCCAGCAGGCCGCCGATGACCTGGGCGATGATATAGGGAATGACGTCCTTGGCCTCGAACCGCCCCGCCGACCAGAGACCGAGCGTCACCGCGGGGTTGAAATGACCGCCCGAGATCGGTCCCATGGCATAGGCCATGCCCATGACCGCGAGGCCGACCGCGATCGCGACACCGAGGATGCCCGAGCCGCCGCCCAGCGCCGAGAAGGAGACGAGTGCGGCGCCCAGAACCGCCGCGACCAATGTGAAAGTGCCGATTAGCTCGGCAAGCAACTTGTTCATGTTCATCTGACAACCCCATTTTTGAACAGCCGTCTGGGCATTTAAACCGATTCGGCGGGGCTGCCACGAGGGCAACAACCATCTTTCGCCGGCGGTGGAGCCGCCGGCGCATGGCCAGAGATAGATGCCGCAGCGTTAAGACTGCGGCATTGTCGTGCTACGCCCGAAAGATCACGCGGTATCTAGCGCGATTGGCACTGCCGATCTGCAACGGATCGGCGGGACGCTCGTGAATGGCGATGACGGCATCGGCGCTGACATGCCTTGCCGCGAGCGCTGCATTGAGCGCTTCGATCGTCTGGTCCGTCTCGATGATCTGCAGCGAGATATTGCTCATTGTCGTCTCCTATTCTGCGGCTTGCGGAAGGGGCAGGTCCTGGGCTTTCAGGCCCATGCGCGTCGCAACCCCGATGCCATAATCGGGATCGCATCGGTAGAAATGCACGACCTGACGCTTGACGATCTCGACCGGCACGCCTTGCATGGCGTCCGCGATGTTGTCCATCAGCCGCTGGCGCTGGTCATGGGTCATGAGACGGAACAGGTTGCCGGGCTGCGTATAGTCGTCATTGCCCGTGCGATGGTTGTAGCGGTCGGCATCGCCTGAAATCGCGAGCGGCGGCTCGCGATAGCTTTCATCCTGACGGGCGCCGCCCATGCTGTTCGGCTCGTAGTAGGCGTTCTCCGCCCCCGTGGCGCTGGCGAAGAAGCGCATCGGACCGTCCTTGTGATAGTGATGCACCGGGCATCTGGCCGCGTTGACGGGAAGCATCTCGTAATGCGTGCCAAGCCGGTAGCGATGCGCATCGGCATAAGAGAAGATGCGTGCCTGCAGCATCTTGTCGGGCGAAAAGCCGATGCCCGGGATGATGTTCGAGGGCGAGAAGGCCGCCTGTTCGATCTCGGCGAAATAATTCTCCGGGTTGCGGTTGAGTTCGAGGATGCCGACGTCGATCGGGGGATAGTCCGCATGCGGCCACACCTTGGTCAGGTCGAAGGGATTGAACGCGGCCGTCTCGGCTTCCTTCTCCGGCATGACCTGAACCTGCATCAGCCAGCGCGGATAATCCTTGTTCTCGATCGAGGCGTAGAGATCCTCCTGAGTCGTCTCGCGACTCTTGCCGACGATCTGCTGCGCCTCGCGGTTGGTCCAGCATTTATGGCCCTGCTGCGTCTTGAAGTGGAACTTCACCCAGAAGCGCTCGTCCTTCGCATTGATGAAGGAGTAGGTGTGCGAGCCATAGCCGTTCATATGGCGCACCGTCTGCGGCAGGCCGCGGTCCGACATCAGGATGGTGACCTGATGCAGGCTCTCCGGTGAGAGCGACCAGAAGTCCCACATCGCGGTCGGCGAACGCAGATGGGTTTTCGGATGCCGCTTCTGCGTGTGGATGAAATCCGGGAACTTGTACGGGTCGCGCACGAAGAAGACCGGCGTGTTGTTGCCGACCAGGTCCCAGTTGCCTTCGCCGGTGTAGAATTTGAGCGCGAAGCCCCTGACATCGCGCTCGGCGTCGGCGGCGCCGAGTTCGCCCGCCACCGTCGAGAAACGGGCGAGCATTTCCGTCCTGGCGCCCGGCTGCAGCGCCTTGGCCCTGGTGTATTTCGAGATGTCTGCCGTGACGGTGAGCGTGCCATAGGCGCCCCAGCCCTTGGCATGCACGGCGCGCTCCGGGATGCGCTCGCGGTTCTGATGCGCGAGCTTCTCAATCAGCTGGTAGTCCTGCAGGAGGAGGGGGCCTCTCTCGCCCGCCGACAGCGAATTCTGGTTGTCGGCGATCGGGTTACCGGCCGTTGTGGTCAGGGTTTTGCTCATCTCGCGCCTCGCTCCGTGATGGGTTCGGTCAGGCTGGTATTGCGCGGCTATTCGATAAGGTCTAATCGGTAATTCCGTTCGAAGTGATAATTAAATCTTATCGATGATCACCCTGAAGCAGCTACGCTATTTCGAGAGCCTGTCGCGCCATCTGCATTTCGGCCGCGCCGCCGGGGAAAGCGCCGTGACCCAGCCGGCGCTTTCACAGCAATTGCAGGACCTCGAAGCCCGGCTCGGCACCAAGCTCGTCGAGCGCGGCAAGGCGGGCATCAGCCTCACCGATCCGGGCCATGAGGTGGCGCGCCGCGCCCGTGCGATCCTCGCCGCGGTGAGCGATCTCACCGACTATGCCCGGCACCGCGGCAGCCCGCTGTCCGGCTCGCTGAAGCTCGGCGTCATTCCCTCGATCGGTCCCTATGTGCTGCCGGCCATCCTGCCGGAGCTCAAGGCGGCGTTTCCCGCTCTCGAACTCAGCGTACGAGAGAGCCAGACCGGAAACCTGCTCACGGCGCTCGCCGAGAACCGCATCGATGTGGCGCTTCTGGCTCTCGGGGCGGCGACGCCGGGCTTTGAGCAGATCGCCTTGTTCGACGATCCCTTCCATCTGCTGGTGCCGGCCAGTCACCGCCTGGGGCGCGCCGAGTCCATCCGCGTCAACGAACTCGACGGCGAGCGCGTCCTGCTGCTGGAGGAAGGCCACTGCCTGCGCGATCAGGCGCTGTCACTGTGCCGGCGTGTCGGGCTCGAGGCATCGAACGAGTTCGGCGCCACCAGCCTGTCGACGATCGTGCAACTGGTCAGCAACGGCTATGGCATCACGGTCGTGCCGGAAATGGCCCTGCCGGTCGAGGCGCATGATCAGGTAAATTTGCGCGTCACCCGCTTTGCCGCACCGGAGCCGGCGCGCACCATTGGCCTCATCTGGCGCGAGACCTCGCCGCGCAAGGTCGACTTCATCGAGTTGGGAAGGCTGATCAGCCGGGTCTGCCGGCCTGTGTGATCACGCTTCGCGCGCCAGCCTCTTGTCGAGATAGGTGGCGCAGATCTTGGTCAGATCGTCGATCTTGTCCTGGAAGAAGTGGTTGGCGCCCTGCATGACCTTGTGCTCGATGACGATGCCCTTCTGGGTCTTGAGCTTGGTCACCAGCGTGTTGACGGCATCGGGCGGCGTCACCGTGTCCTTGTCGCCATTGACGAACAGGCCCGAGGCCGGGCAGGGGGCGAGGAACGAGAAATCATAGTGCTTGGCGAGCGGCGCCACCGAGATGAAGCCCGAGATCTCCGGACGGCGCATCAGGAGCTGCATGGATATCCAGGCGCCGAAGGAAATGCCGGCGATCTTGGCCTCGCGGTTGTGGGCCTGCAGCCAGTCGAGGGCGGAGGCCGCATCGGACAGCTCGCCCGCGCCGTTCTCGAACAGGCCCTGGCTCCTGCCGACGCCGCGGAAGTTGAAGCGCAGCACCGAGAAACCGCGCTGGGCATACATGTAATAGAGGGAGTGCACGATCGGGTTGTTCATCGTGCCGCCGAAACTGGGATGGGGATGCAGGAGAATGGCGATCGGGGAACCCTGGGCCTTCGAATGATGGTAGCGGGCTTCGATCCGGCCGGCCGGCCCATTGAAAATCACTTCAGGCATGAGCGAATGTCGATCCTGTTCTGCATCTGGCGATCATTGAAAACGGGTGAGATCCGGCGAAATAGTTGACTCCGGTAGTCGGATATTCTATTTCCCTTGTTTAGAATTGTTCAAAGAAATATAGAATCCCACGGGACGCCGGGCGAGACCGGCTCTTAGCACGGCTCCGGGGGGAAATGGCAAGTTTTCTCAAGGCCGGAAGCAGCGGAAAGCCACCATGAAACTCTCTACCAAAGGCAGATATGCGGTCATGGCCATGGTCGACATCGGCCAGAATGGCGAGGGCCGCACCGTGTCGCTGGCCGAGATCGCCGAGCGCCAGGACATCAGCCAGGAGTATCTCGAACAGCTCTTCGTCAAGCTGCGCAAGGCGGGTCTGGTGCAGAGCGCCAGGGGGCCGGGCGGCGGCTATAGGCTTTCCCGTGATGCCGACGAGATCGTCATCTACGACGTCATCGCCGCGGTCGATGAGCCGATGAAGGTGACCCGCTGCGAGGGCGATGCCGTCGATGGCTGCGTCAAGGGCGAGCGCTGCTGCACGCACGACCTGTGGTCATCGATCGGCCGGCAGGTGAACACTTTCCTCGCCAATGTGACGCTCGATGATGTGGTGAACAAGCGCAATCTGGCGCTGGCGGCCTCGATCCGCCAGGCCAAGGCGCGCCATGTCG
>CAZICN010000057.1:0-19593 GCA_964537655.1 uncultured Aestuariivirga sp. | reverse complement strand
TTCCCTCAAATCCTGACCGCAATACTGGAGGGAATTTCTGAACCACCACACTAGCGCGGGACGTCGCCTCAGGCGACGGGCGCCACCCCCGCCGTCCGGTCGGCGGGAAGTTTCGGCTTCAGCTCGTGCATGACGCGCAGCTCGCGCAGAAACGCCGCGAGGACGGGTTTCTTCGTCTCCGTCTTGCGTGTCGCCAGATAGACCGGATTCTGGTAGCCGAGCGTCTGTTCGAGAAGCGGGCGCATGAGATCGCGCGCCACCCAGGCCTGGGCGAAGATCGCCGGCAGGAAGCCGATGAACCGCCCGGACAGGATGAAGACCGCGACGCCTTCCATGAGATCGGCCACCGCCGTCGAAACCAGCCTGATGCCGTGCGGCAGGGTTTCCGGTGCCGCATAGGCGCGGCGGATGAACTGGTGTCCGCCGAGCTCCGCCATCTCGATCATGTTGCTGCGCTCGAACAGGGGATGGCCGCGGCCGCAATAGAGAATCTGGCGCTCTTCGAAAAGATCCTCATAGTCGAGATAGGGCGAGTGGCGGCCGCAGGTTCCGAGTCCCAGATCACAGCTGCCCTCGAGCACGACGCGCTCGATTTCGGAAGGCGAGGTGACGCGAATGGCGATCTGGACCTCGGGCGCCTTCTGGTTGAAGGCCGCTATGGCGCGGTCGAGCGCGCAGGCCGGGTTGGCAATGAGGCTGTCGACGATGCCGACCACCAGATTGCCGGTCAGGCAATTGCGAGCGGCACCCGCATCGGAGCGGAAGTCATCGATCGCCGAGAACAGGCGCTGGCTCGCCTGATAGATGAGCCTGCCGCGTTCGGTCAGCTGGAAGCCCGAGCGCCCGCGCTCGCACAGTCTGACCCCCAGCCGTTGCTCGAGCGACGTCATGTGGGTGCTGATGGTGGATTGGCTGATGTTCAGATCGATCTGGGCCGCCGAGAATCCGCCGGCCTCGACGACCTTGGCAAAGACCTTGAGCAGCCGGATGTCGCCCTCGGAAAGATTGGTCAGCAAGCGCGCCCCTTTCGGCAGGTAGCCCACGCCATAGTAGGGCTTTTGCCGCGGCTGCTCAATATTTCGGCAGCCGGCTGGTCCGGAGGCCGTCCGCCCCTTTGCCAATGGTGCAAATTGGACGTGAAGCAGGCCGTTTTTTCGGACAAACTGGCACGCCTTGAGATTCGGGAGCCCGTCGCCGTACCATGACCTCCATCCCTGTGAACCGATCCCCCGGCAGCCTGCCCAGATGGGCGCTGGCGACCGGCGTGCTGCTCCTGCTGGCGGGCCTGCCGCTCGCCGCCTGGCTCGACCTGCGCAATCTGGCCGAGCAGTCTTTGCGCCTGCAGGCCAGCGATCTCAATTCGGTGATCACCAGCGTGCGCAGCTACTATGCGAAGAACGTCGTCGGCCGGGTGCTGGCCGATCCCGGCGCTACCCAGGTCGTCCATAATTATGCCGATGTGCCGGGCGCCATTCCCATCCCGGCGACGCTCTCGCTCGAACTCGGCAAGGTGATCGGCGAGCAGCAGGGCAACATCTCCTACCGCTTCGTCTCCGATTACCCGTTCCAGGGGCGCAGCGCGCATCAGCTCGACGGCTTCGAGAAAGTCGCCCTGCAGCAGCTGCGGAACGACCCCAAGCAAGTCATCAACGAAGTGTCGTGGAACAATTTCGACGGCCGCGTGCGCCTCGTCGCGCCGGTCATAATGGCCGCACCCTGCGTCGCCTGCCACAACGCCCATCCCGATAGCCCGAAGCATGACTGGAAGGTCGGCGACGTGCGCGGCATCCAGGAAGTGATCGTCGACCAGCCGATCGCCAAAAACCTGCTCTCGTTCAAATGGCTCATGGGCTATTTCGGCCTCATGGCCGCCTTCGGCTTCGGCGTGGTCGGCTGGCAGAACCGGCAATCGCATGTGATCGCCGGCATGAACAAGGAGCTCGAGACCAACAACGCGTTCCTCGCCGCGGTATCGATGAAGATCTCGCGCTACCTGTCGCCGCAGATCTACAAGAGCATCTTCGCCGGCGAGAAGGATGTCGCCATCCAGACCGAGCGCAAGAAGCTCACCATCTTCTTCT
Source organism: uncultured Aestuariivirga sp. (assembly GCA_964537655.1). Taxonomy (GTDB): domain Bacteria; phylum Pseudomonadota; class Alphaproteobacteria; order Rhizobiales; family Aestuariivirgaceae; genus Taklimakanibacter. The sequence continues at coordinate 17,512 of CAZICN010000057.1, read as the reverse complement.
CTGACATCAAGGATTTCACCGCGACGACCGAGCAGTTGCAGCCGGAGGAGATCACCGGCCTCCTCAACGAGTATTTCACCGAGATGTCGGCGATCGCGCTCAAGCATGGCGGGACGGTCGACAAGTTCATCGGCGATGCCATCTTGATCTTCTTCGGTGATCCCGAAACGAAAGGCGTCACCGAGGATGCGCTCGCCTGCCTGAGGATGGCGTTCGAGATGCAGGCCCGCACCATCGAGCTCAATGCCAAATGGCGCGGCATGGGTGTCGAGGAGCGTTTCCATGTGCGCATGGGCATCAATACCGGTTTCTGCAATGTCGGCAATTTCGGCAGCGCCGACCGCATGGACTATACGATCATCGGGGCTGAGGCCAATCTCGCGGCGCGCCTGCAGTCGATCGCCGAGCCCGGCCAGATCGTGCTGTCCTACGAAACCTACGCGCTGGTGCGCGAGATGTTCGCCGCCCATTCGCTGCCGCCCATCCAGATGAAAGGCATCAGCCGCCCGGTCGTTCCCTATGTCATCGACGGCACGCTGGTGAGCGGGGGCCAGGTGTCGAACCTCATCAGCGAGCATATGCCGGGTCTTGATCTCTATCTCGACCCCTCGCTTCTCGACGAGGCCGCTGCGGCGCGCACGCGAACGCTCCTGGAAAAGGCGATCGTCACCCTCGAGGCGCGGCCGAAACGGCCGACCTGACGCAGGGGCGCCATCACGACCGCATCAGGCTTGCCAGAAAACGCTTCGCGCCGCCGCCGCCGATGCTTATGTTTTGCGCATCGGATTGCGTGCCCCTGGGAGACTTCGAATGACAGCCGCCGAGCGCCAGTTCACCACGCCACGCGAGAGCGATCTCGGTCTGCGGCGCATTTCGAGCTCAGCGGGTCTCACGGTGAGCGTCCTGCCGAATAGCGCGCTGTTCGCGATCGAGCATCAGAGCGAGCGCGGGCGCATCATGCTCAATCTGATCCCGGGATCGCCAGTCGAGGGCGGCATCGGGCGCCTCATCCTGCGCATTGGCGGTGACAGGCCGCGCACAATCGAGATCATGGGGCCCGCGGCCAAGGTCCGCTTTGGCGCTGGGCCGGACCGTTTCGTCTGGGAAGGCGAGACGGACGACCTCCGTCACCGCGTGACATTGTGGCTGGCACCCGACAACCCTGTCTGGCTCTGGCAAATCGAGGTCACCAGCACCGGCGGAGTGGCGCTGCCTTGCGATGCGATCATGGTCCAGGATATCGGCCTCGGCGACCGTGGTTTCATCCAGAACAACGAGGCCTATGTCTCGCAATATATCGATCATCATGTGGCACAGGATCCGGGCCTGGGCCCGGTGATCATGAGCCGGCAGAATCTGGCGCAAGGCGGGCGCTGGCCCTGGGCCCTGCAGGGCTGCCTCGACGGGGCGGTGTCGTTCGCGACCGATGCGCTGCAACTCTTCGGGCCCCGCTATCGCGACCATGGCCGTCTCGATCATCCCTTCGGCAAGAACCTGCCGGGCCAGAGGCTGCAGCATGAAGTGGCCTGCGTGGCGATCCAGTCGCGGCCCGCCACGATCGGTCCGGGCGCGTCCAAGGCCTGGACCTTCTTCGGCCTGTTCGAGCCGGATCATGCCCAGGCCTCGAGCGATGCCGATCTCGCCCGGATCAATACGGCTCGAGCGGCGCGCGCCATGTTCACGCCAACGAATGTCGATGTCACGACGCCCGTCCGCAGCCTCCTGCAGGATGCGCCGACGCTCACGGCCGATGCGATGAGCGAGGCGGAGATCGGGCAACTCTATGCCGAGCGCCGGCATGAGGAACGCCGGGACGGGGCGCTCCTGTCCTTCTTCGTGCCCGATGGCGCGCACAACCGGCATGTCGTCCTGGCTGGCAAGGAGCGCCTCATTCCCCGCCGTCACGGGACGCTGCTGCGCAGCGGGCAGGGGCTCTTGCTCGATGACACGACGCTCTGCGCCACCTGCTGGATGCACGGCGTCTTCGGGGCGCAGCTCACCATCGGCAACACCTCCTTCCACAAGCTGTTCTCGGTGTCGCGCGATCCCTACAACATCACGCGCGCCAGCGGCCTGCGCATCCTCGCCGATCTGGGGCAGGGCTTCGGCCTGCTCTCGGTGCCGTCGGCCTTCGACATGGGCCTCAGCGACTGCCGGTGGATCTACCGTTTCGGCACGCGGACGATCACCGTTCATGCGGTGGTCGCGGGCGATGATGCGGCGATGCAATGGCGCATCGGCGTCGAAGGCCCGCCTTGCGTCTTTCTTGTCTTCGGCCATCTCGTCCTCGGCGAGCGCGAGCTTGCACATCAGGGGCGGGTCGACGTCGATGGCGCCTCGAAGCGCATCCGCTTCCGGCCCGACCCGCAATTCCTGTGGGGCCAGCGCTACCCGAACGCGCAATATGACCTCGTCACCAGCACGCCGGATGCAGTCGAGGCGATCGGTGGCGATGAGCTGCTCTATGAAGACGGCGTCGCCCGCGGCGGCGCCTATGTGGCGCTGCGGTCGGCCGCAACGAACGAGCTCTGCTTCGCCGTGACGGGCTCGCTTACCGATGCCAGGGAGGCCGAGCGCCTGGTCCGCAAATACGCTTCCGGCGTCGATGGCAAGGCGATGCTGGCGCCGGCCCGACACTACTGGACGCATGTCACGCGCGGGCTTCGCATCGACGGCCCGCATCCCGACGCGCAGGCGCTCGACACGACATTCCCGTGGCTGGCGCATAATGCGATGATCCATTTGAGCGTGCCGCACGGTCTCGAGCAATATACGGGGGCCGCCTGGGGCACCCGCGATGTCTGCCAGGGGCCGGTCGAGTTCCTGCTCGCGCTCGAGCACGACGCGCCGGTGAAGGAGATCCTGCGGATCGTCTTCGCCCAGCAATACGAGCAACGGGGCGACTGGCCGCAATGGTTCATGGTCGAGCCCTATTCGAACATCCAGGACAAGCACAGCCATGGCGATGTCATCGTCTGGCCGCTGAAGGCACTCAACGACTATGTCGAGTGGACCAACGACCTCGCCTTTCTCGACGAGCCGGTCGCCTGGCGCGACGAGGAGACGTTTCTCCGCACCGGGCGCACGGACACGGTCGCCGCGCATGTCGAGAAGCTCATCGCCACCGTCCGGGAGCGGTTCATTCCCGGCACGAAGCTCATCCGCTATGGCGAGGGCGACTGGAACGATTCGCTGCAGCCCGCCGATCCGCAATTGCGCGACTGGATGGTGTCGAGCTGGACGGTGGCGCTGCTGTTCCAGCAGGTCGGACGTTATGCCGAAGTGCTGCGCCGGGCGAAGCGTGAAAGCGAGGCATCGGGCCTCGATGCCCTCGCCGGGGAAATACGCGCCGATTTCAACCGCCATCTCATCCGCGACGGGACAGTCGCCGGCTATGCCATCTTCGCGCCGGGCGGCGGCGAGCCCGAGCTTCTGCTGCATCCGGGCGACAGGCGCACCGGGCTGCGTTACTCGCTGCTGCCGATGAAGCGCGGTATCATCAGCGGGCTCTTCACCGAAGAGCAGACGCGGCATCACTTCGACCTCATCCGCGCGCATCTGCTCCATCCCGACGGCGCCCGGCTGATGGACAGGCCGGTCGCCTATCATGGCGGGCCCGAGCAGATATTCCGGCGCGCCGAGTCGGCCGCCAATTTCGGCCGCGAGATCGGCCTCATGTATACGCATTCGCATCTGCGCTATGCCGAGGCCATGGCGACACTCGGCGAGAAGGAGGCGCTGTGGGATGCCCTCATGAAGGTCAACCCGGTGGCCGTGACCGAACATCTCGCGCATGCGTCGCTGCGCCAGCGCAATGCCTATTTCTCGAGCAGCGATGCGGCCTTTCCGGACCGCTATCAGGCGAGCGAACACTGGCGGCGCGTCCGCGAAGGAGAGATCGCCGTCGATGGCGGCTGGCGCATCTATTCGAGCGGGCCCGGCCTCTACATCAACATGCTGGTGCGCCTCGCCTTCGGGCAGCGGCGGCGTTTCGGCGAGCGCATCGATGCGCCGAGCCTACCCTCGCGGCTCAAAGACACGAAACTCATCCTGGCCGGGATCACATAGCTCCGGCCGATCTCCCGGGCGAGGAATCTAATCGCCTTGATTTGTCTTCGAGCTCCAGCGCGGGACCGCGACAGTCTTTTCCATGGTGTGCGAGAATCCCCGGTCGTCGCTGTAGTCGAACCAGCAATGAAGAATTAGGAACGAGGCCTCTTTGGGTACCCTGGCAATATGTGAATACTTGGCTGTGACGGAAGGGCCAATAACGAAATACAAGAACGACTTCGGCAGGAACGAACCCCTGGCCACTTCGTGCGGGAAGTCAACCTGATCACCCCACTTCTGGCGGGTTTCTACTTTGTCGCCGCTGTTGATCGCGTTGAGATCGAAGCCAAATTTCTCGATCTTGTGCTGAACCTTGCCCTTGTTGACCAGTATGGCTTTCAGCTCAACGATCCAATGGCTGTCCTGCCGCCCCACGAACTCGATTTCCGCCGAGGTTTCGATATGGGGGTACTTGCTATCTTCCAGAACATACCTGCGATATGCCCATAGGCCAGCTGCCATCAGGCCAATGGGCGTAACGAACGACTGAAAGATGCTCGCCAGGTCCTTGATGTTTTCCAGAGTCCAAGACATGCGCCGTCCGCCACTGTGCTTGACTGCCTACAATCCCATCAAGCTACTTTTTGTGTCATGGCGCCGCAAGGTCTGGTCTTGCGCGGCCTTCGATCATGACACAACCCACTATTGCTGGCGCGTCTGAGGGACACGAAACTCATCCTGACTGGCGAAGCCTAGGCATTCGGAGAAATAGCGCTTCACGGCGGTGGCCTCCAGATGCGTGCCGCACAGACCGACATGGCCGTCGGGACGCAGCAGATAGAAGGACGGCCGCGGGATCCTGGCGCGCGTGAGTTCCGCGTCATTCGCCGGGCTCGTCGGGACGACGTGAATGCGGCAAGGGCCCGAGAGCTGCGGCGGCGCCTGGCCGATCACGATCAGGTTGAAGGCGCGGTCGTCGAGTTTCTGGAACATGTCTTCGATGGGGCCGCCGGGCTCGAGGCTGAGCTTGAGCCAGGGGAAACGGTCGCCGGCCTGCGGCGCATCGGCGGGGAGCTTCGCCAGCGTCCGCGACAGGGCGCCGCCGCGATAGCCGATGCCGGTCTGCGAGATCGTGCGGAAGGCAAATCGCTGCAGACGGGCGAAGCTCATGGCGAAGGCCGCGAGCCGTGTCAGGATCCTGCTGCGCAGCAGGCCGGCCAGCGGGCTGTCCGACACGATGAGCCGGAAGGCGCGGTCCGTCGTGTCGAGCAGGCGCCGCGCGACGGGCATGCGCTCTTCTTCATAGGAAGCGAGCAGGGCCTCGCTCGCTTCGCCCTTGGCGACGAGCGCCAGCTTCCAGGCGAGATTATAGGCATCCTGCAATCCGGTGTTCATGCCCTGCGCCCCGACCGGGCTGTGAATATGGGCGGCATCGCCCAGAAGGAAGCAGCGCCGGTCGCGGAAGCGCTCGGCGCTGCGATGATGGATGCGATAGGTGGAGAACCATGTGCAGCTCTTGAAGACGAGGCCGGATTGCGCCTCCTGGCGCAGGACCGGGATCAACTCCTCGAAGCCGAGGCCTTCCTTGCCGCGAAGGGCGGGTGGCAGGATGCCGACGACGCGCCAATGGTCCTTGCCGCGCATCGGGAACAGCAAGTGGAAGCCTTCGCGGAACAGATAGACATTGACCTCGTCGGGCACCATGCTGCCCTCTGCCTCGACATCGGCGACAAAGAAGATGTGCTCGTAGGGCGCGCCGGGGAAGGTGATGCCGTTCAGCTCGCGCACCGCGCTGCGAGCACCGTCGCAGCCGGCGACCCAGGCGGCGCGGGTCGGCGTCTGCGTGCCATCCGCAAGCCTGAGCGTCGCCGTGGCGCCGTCCCGGTCCTGCGCCAACGCGACCAGCTCGGTGTTCCATTCGATGCGGACACCCAGCTCGCGCAGTTTCTCGCCCATGATCCGCTCATTGTCGTCCTGGCCGAGGATGAGGATATAGGGATAGGGCGTCAGGTCCTTGCCGGTCTCGCCCAAGGGCACACGCGCCATATGGCGTCCCTGCGCCCACATATTGGCGCCGGTGCCGCGCTTGCCGAGGTCGAGCGCGCGATCGGCAAGGCCGAGCTTTTCATAGATTTCGAGCGTGCGGGCCTGGACGCCCAACGCCCGGGTCTCGCGCGCCGGCCCCGCATGCCGGTCGATGATCCTCGGCCGCAGGCCACGCCTTGCGAGCTGGTTGGCCAGCATCAGCCCCGTCGGACCCGCGCCGACGATGAGAACATCCGTGTCCATCTCAGCCTCTCACCGCAGTTCAGCCTAGTGTATGCGAACTTCGGATTCGGGGCACTAGAGCATCGGACCGAAAGTTGCGCAGCGGTTTTCGGATAATCCGATGCGCAAATCAAAGAGATAGAGCGCCGAGGCGATTCCAATAGAACGCCCGGCGCTCTAGACCACGATGAGTTTGGATCGGATCGATCCAAACTCATAAACGTGATCGATTCTTATATGTTAGCGCGGGATTCTTGCGCTTCCTGCGCTAACGAAGCCAGGGCGTGTTCGATGGAACGTCGTCCAGCCGCTCAGTCTTGACACCGGCGGCAACCGCGTTGAGCGAGGTGGCCGGCATCTTGTGAGGGTTGGATACGCTGCGCCGCGCATTGGCCGGGATGATGAAGGCTTCTCCGGTCCGAATGTCGGTCTCGATCCCGTCGACCGTCACCCGGACGATGCCCTCGAGGACGTTGATCACCAGCTCGCGGTCGCAGCGATGCGGAGGGCCGTCGGCGCCGGGCTCCATGCGCACGTGCCAGGTGCACAGTTCCCGCGCGCCGCGGCTCGGCGAGGCGAGGCCGGTCATGCACCAGCCGTCATGGTCCCAGGTTGGAGCATCCTTGGCGCGAATGAGTGTCATGACAATATCCTCTCTGTTGATGGTTGGAATGCTCGCGGGAACCGGGCTATTCGCGCAGATGCAAGACCTTGCTCAGGAACCGGCGGGTACGCTCCTGCGTCGGGCGCATCAGGACCGTGTCCGGACTTCCCGTCTCGACGATCCTGCCGTTCTCCATGAACACCACGCGATCGGCAACATGACGCGCGAAGCCCATTTCATGGGTTACGACGATCATCGTCAGCCCGGTCCTGGCGAGCTCGGACATCGTCGTCAGCACCTCGCCGGTCAGCTCCGGATCGAGCGCCGAGGTCACTTCGTCGAACAGGATGACTTCCGGGTCCATCGCCAGGGCGCGGGCGATGGCGACGCGCTGCTGCTGGCCGCCGGACAGTTGCGAGGGATAGTAGTCACGCCGGTCGGAGAGACCCACCTGGCGCAGGAGATCCTCGGCGCGCGCGACGGCTTCATCGCGCGGGACACCGCGGACATAGATCGGCGCCTCGATGATGTTCTCGATCGCGCTGCGGTGCGGGAAGAGATTGTAGGACTGGAAGACCATGCCGAGCTTGCGCCGGCGGATCATCCGGCCATTGGCCGTCAGATGCGACCGGCGATCGGCCTTCTGCTCGATCACCCGCTCGCCATCGATGTCGATGGTGCCCGAATCCGGATCCAGCAGACCGATCAGGCAGCGCAGCAGCGAGGTCTTGCCCGAACCGCTGGCGCCAATGAGGACGGTCGCCTCACCGCGCGCGATGTCGAGGGTCACGTCATCGAGCACGGCCGTCGATCCGAAGCGCTTGCAGATCCCGGTCAGGCGGACGGCGGGAATGGCGCCTGCGGCCGGGCTCGTTGTCTTTCTGTCGCTCATCATGTCAAGCCCACTCATATGGCGTTCGGTTGCGCGGCGTTGCGGATATCGGCCGGCTCCTTGTCGACACGCAGGCGATGCTCGACCGCGCGAATGATCCAGACAGCCGGATAGGCCATCATCAGATAGAGAACCATGACCAGGGCGAAGACCTCGAAATACTGATAGTTGCTGGCAGCGATCGCCTTGGCCGCGCCGAACAGCTCGGGGATGGCAATGAACGACAGAAGCGACGTAGCCTTGAACATGGAAACGACATAGCCGGTCCAGACCGGCAGGATGGCGCGGATCGCCTGTGGCAGGATGATCCGGCGCCATGCGGTCGGCCGGCTCATGCCGAGGACCTGTGAGGCTTCCCATTGGGTCCTCTCGACGCTTGCGACGCCGGCGCGAAACACTTCGCCGAGAAACGGCCCGAAGGCCACCGAAAGCGCGATGATGCCGGCGATGATCGGTGGCAGAACGACGCCGAGATTGGCGAGCAAATAGTACCAGACATAGATCTGGACGAGCTCGGGCACGGCGCGGCCCAGCTCGACATAGGCGGTGATCGCGGCGCGCAGCGGCCGGGAAGGGGAGTGTACCGCGATGGCGACCAGGATGCCGATGAGCGTGGCGATGAGAAGGGAAACCAGGCTCACGCCGAGCGTATAGGCGCAGCCCTTGAGCAGACCCGGAAGATAGAGCGGCAACCGATCGAAGAATGTCAGCGGCAGGGAGGTCACGGCAGCGCCACCTTGCGTTCGAGGCGCCTGATGAGCCAGGTGGCGGGAATGCCGATGACAGCGAAATAGGCACCGATCATCAGGAATACTTCGGTCGGCCGGTTGATGATGTTGGACAGAGAAAAGCCCTTGTAGACGATGTCATGTATGGTCACGAGCGCGACGATGGAGGTGGCGCGGAACATCTCGAGGAGCGTGTTCGCCAGGGGCGGAATGGCGACGCGCAACGCCAACGGTATGGCGAGCCGCCGCAGGCGTACCAGCCTGTCGATGCCGAGGACTTCGGCGGCTTCGAACAGGCCCTTGGGGATGGACAGATAGGCGGCGCGGATGACTTCCGACTGGTAGGCGCCAATATGCAGCGCCATGACGATCACCACCGACGCGTTCGAGCTGAAGACGATGCCGATCAGCGGCAGCGCGAAGAAAAAGAAGAAGAGATGAAGGACGAGAGGCGTCATGCGGACGACGTCCACATAAACCGCGCATAGCTGCGCCAGGAGCGGGGCGCGCCGCAAACGAATGGCGGCGACGGCCACGGCAACGAGGAGCGCCAGCGGGAACGAGACGAGCGTGACGACGATGTTCACCAGGCCCGCGGGCAGAAGTTGCGAGGCGATCGCTGTGATGTCCATGAAACGCGGGCCCTCCATGGGGAAGCCGGCGGGGGGCGCCCGCCGGCCGGATGCGTGTGGGTGGATTATTGTGCGCCGGGGCCTGCCGGGGGAATCTTGGTCGGATCGAAGCCATATTTGGCCGCCAGATCCTTCATCTTGCCGGTGTTTTTCAGTCCGCTGATGCATTCGTTCCAGGCATCGCGCAGATCGACGTCGCGCTTGTTGAAATACTGTCCGGGCGTGGAAATGCCGAGGCCTTCATAGTCCCAGGGCAGGGCGACTTCGACACCCGCTTCCGGGTTCTTCTTGACATAAGCGAAGAGCGACAGCTCGGCATTCAGGACGCCATCGATGCGTCCGGCAACGAGGTCGGCAATCTCGGCATCCACCGTCGGATAGGTCTTGTACTTGACCCCGAAACCATCGAGCAGTGCCAGTGTCTGCGCGGTGGCGCCGGCGGCGAGGCCAATGGTCTTTCCGGATTTGCCGACATCCGTCCAGCTATGGACGTTCAGCGGGTTGCCTTTCTTGACGAGCAGCTTCGTCCCGAAGGCATACATCGGCTGAGTGGAGATCGCGACCTGCAGGCGTTCGGGCGAAATGTTGGTCCCGCCGGCCTCCATGTCCCAGCGCCCGGCGGCAACGCCCGGAATGAGGGAATCAAACTCGGTTTCGATGAACTCGACCTTGGCGATGCCCAGTTCCTTGGCGCAGGACTGGGCAATTTCCACTTCCATGCCGACCAGGGTTCCCTCGGCGGTCACATAGGCCCAGGGCTCTTCCTTGGAATAGGCGATCTTGATGCCGCTCTCGCGCACGCGGTCGAGAGCCTCTCCGGCTTGAGTCGCGCCGCCCGAGACCAGCGCCAGAGCGACGATTGCTGCTCCAAGGCCGGTTCTGATCCCGGCAAAACGCAGAATTCCGATGTCCATTTTTGTTTACCTCCCTGTTGGATTGGCACGACAGTACTATGGACAAGCGGCTTTGTCTAGTCTATTGTCCGACAATCAACTGATAGCGATGCCAGGATAACAGGTATAGACTGCGAAATTATGGGAGCTGTGAAATCATTGTCGGACAACACACCCTCAAAGGGGCATGGATCCGGCGGCCTGCAACGGCCCGATACGCTCACCGAAACGGTGGTGATCCATGTCCGTGATCTGATCCTCGAAGGCCGCTATGCCCCGGGCAGCGCGCTGCCGGAAATGGCGCTGGCGGCGGAGCTGCAGACATCGCGCGGCACGGTCCGGGAAGCCTTGCGCAAGCTCAGCGAACTGGGGCTGGTCGAAATTATTACCCATCGCGGCGCGTTCGTGCCGAAGCTGTCGGCAAGCCGGGCGCGGGAAATCGTCGATCTCAGGGCGCTGCTCGAGTCGCATGCCCTGGCCATCGCCGTGCGCGAGCAGCGCATCAGCGCGCAGGTGCGCGAGCAGGTCGGCGCGGCCTTCGAGAGATTGAAACGCGCCGATGAAAGCGGCTCGGCCTTCGAGACAGTCGAGGCCGATCTGGCGCTGCACGCCGTGATGGCGGCGGCATCGGGACGCACCATGCTGAGCGAGCTTCTGGCCACCATCCAGATCCGGTCGCGCCAATTCATCCTGCAGTCGCGCATATATAATGCCGGGGTCGGCCGGCAGGCCGCATCGCATGAGACATTGATCGAAGCCTTCTATTCCGGCGATCCGGACCTCGCGGCGGCGGCGGTCGATGAACATATTCGCGGCTCGGGCGCCCGCCTGCTCGCCCGCATGTCTGAACTTGGAGTTACCGAATGACCGCGGCCAATCTCGACCACGCCAATTCTGCGCGCGCCCTCATCATCGACGCGGGCGCCGTGCTCGATGGAACGGGTGCGCGGGCGCGCTCCGGCCAGAGCGTTCTCGTGATCGGCGAGCGCATTGCCGCCGTCGGGGCGCCGCCGGAAATCAGAAAGCGTCCGGATTCCGCGGGCGCGACCGTCATCGATGCGCGCGATGCCACCTTGCTTCCCGGCCTGATCGACGGCCATCTCCATATCGGCTGGCGGACCACCGCCGACATCCAGGCGGAGCGCAACCGCGACCGGCTGATGGCGTGGATGCTCAACAGCGCCCAGGCCGCTCTCCTTGCCGGCATCACGACCATCCGCGACGCCGGCGCCCCGCTCGGCGTGACGATCAGCTTCAAGCGGGCGCTCGCCGAGGGCTTGCATACGGCGCCCCGGCTGCAGACCTGCGGTCCGAGCATCACGACGACCGCCGGCCATGCCGTGTTCCTGGGAGAGACCGCCGATACCGCGGACGAATTGCGCAAATGGGTGCGCAAGCTCGCGGCCGAAGGGGTCGATCTCATCAAGATCATGGCGAGCGGCGGCAGCATCGATCCCGAGACCAACCGAAGGCGGGCGCAGTATTCGGAAGCCGAGCTGCGTTATGCGGTCGAAGACGCGCATCGCCTGCGGCTGCCGGTTCTGGCCCATGCCAATGCCACCGAAAGCATCCGTAATTCGGTGCGCGCCGGCGTCGATGTCATCGCGCACTGCAACTGGCTCGGCCGCGAGGAAGGGCGGATCGAGTATGATGCGCGACTTTCCGACGAGATGGCCGAGCGCGGCATCTTCGTCGATCTCAATATCGAAGGCGGTTGGCGTCCGCTCGCCGAGGCCGACGCCTCTGCGGAAACCTGGGAAAATGGCCCGCGCACCCGATGGGATCTGCTCGACGACATGCGCCGGCGCGGCGTGAAGATATTCTTCACCAGCGACGAGATCGGGCCGGTCGTCGGAACCTTCCCCGACCTGCTCCTGAAGGCGCACCGGAATCTCGACATTGCCATCGAGGAAGTCATCTGGCGCGCCACCGGGCTTGCGGCGGAGGGCATCGGCCTCGCCGGTGAACTCGGGACGATCACCCCCGGCAAGCGCGCCGATCTGCTTCTGGTCACGGGCATGCTGCAGGACGACCCGTCCGCCCTGTTGCGCGTCCGCTCCGTCTATCGCGACGGCGTGCGCGTGGTGCATGAGCGCCAGCTCGCGCCCAGCCCGTTCCTGCGCACCACCTGCGCCGCATAGCGAAGGGCCGCCCTTGCGATGATCGTCGACGCCTCCGTGCATGTGTGGAGCCAGGATGTCCGGCACTATCCATGGTCACCCATCGGTGGCGTCGATATCCCGAACGACGACAGATCGGCCGAATGGCTGCTCTTCGACCTCGACCAGGCGGGAATCGATGCGGCGATTGCGGTGCAGCCGCGCGCCTATGGGTATGATCATGCCTATCTGGCCGATGTCGTCGCTCGTCATCGGGCGCGAATCGCCGGCATCGGACTTGTCGACCCGCGCGATGCCGGTGCTGGAACAGCGCTCGACGATCTTGCCCGGCGCGGCTTTCGCGGCGTCCGCCTCATTGCCCTCGACGATGCCGAGAACGGTCTGACGGCACCCTTCACCGGGCGGGTGCTCGAACGGGCGGCTGCCGCCGGCATGCCGGTCAGCCTGCTGGTCGATCCGCCGCGCCTCGGTCCTGTCGGAACGCTCGCCTCGCGGCATCCGGGCACAGTCCTGATCGTCGATCACCTCGGCCTGTGCACGCAAGCCTCGCCGCCCGCTCATGTCGCCGCCCTGGTGGGGCTCGCGGCGTTTCCGAACATCCATCTGCGGCTTTCGGCCATGACCGGCCTTTCCGGCACGGGATTCCCCTTCACCGATCTCCTGCCGCTGATCGACGCGGCCTACCGCGCCTTCGGCGGAAACAGGCTGCTGTGGGGCACCGACTATCCGCATGCGCTGGCGAGCGGCCCTTACCGGCAATCGCTCGATGCCGTGCGCCGCGAGATGAATTTCATCGCCGCCGCCGATCTGCCGTCGATCCTCGGCGGCAACGCGGCACGCCTTTTTCGACTGAACAACCAGACTTCGCACTGAACAGGGGGAATTGAGAGTCGAATGAGCAAATTGCGCGTAGTCCACCTCGAAGGTGCATATCGGTCGGGATCGCCTCTCGTGCCGACCGTCATCCATGGCTCGACGGTGCATGTGTCCGGTTGCGTGCCCGTCGATCTCGCGACCGGCGCGCTGGCCGGGGACGACATCAAAGTGCAGACGCGGCAAGTGCTGGAAAATCTCGAACGCGTGCTCGTCGTGGCGGGAAGCGGCCTGGATCGCGTCATCAAGACCTCGGTCTTCCTGACGGCTCAGGATGACTTTGCCGCGATGAACGCGGTCTATGCCGAGGTGTTCGGCAACTGGCTGCCGGCGCGCACGACGGTCGTGGTCGCGGCTCTCGCGCGTCCGGGCTTTCGTGTCGAGATCGAAGCGACTGCCGCCATCGGCCCGGCAGGTGACGCATGATCACGGCCGAGACTCTGCGCAGCCGGATCGATGCGCTGCCCCGTCGCCGGATCGCGCTGCTGCCGACGCCGGTCGAGAATGTGCCGGGGCTCGCGAAAGCGATCGGCCTCGACAATCTCGTCCTCAAGCGCGACGACATGACCGGCCTCGTGTTCGGCGGCAACAAAGTCAGGGAACTTGATTTCCTGATCGGCGAGGCGCTGGCGCAGGGGTGCGATACGTTCATCGCCGGCGGTGGCGTCGGCCATTCGAATCACGCGCGGCAATGTTCCGCCGCGGCGATCCGGGCGGGCCTGCGCCCGATCCTCGTCCTCAGATCGGGAGGCTTCGGCGCACCGGCGACCGGCAATCTCCTGGTCACCAGGGCGTTGGGCGCCGAAATCATATGGATCGACGACGATGCCGGCCTCGATGATCGTGACGCCATGGCCGGCGCCATGAACAAGGTAGCCGCTCGCGAGTCGGCGCGCGGCGCCAAGCCTTATGTGCTTCATTCGTCCGTGCATCCGCTGGCGGCGGTCGCCTATGTCGAATGCGCGCTCGAGCTGCTCGCGCAGCTGCCGAAGGGGCCGGCAACGGTCTTCGTGACGTCGATGGGCGCCACACTTGTGGGCTTGCGGCTGGCGGCTGCGTGGCTCGGACTGGACTGGTCGGTGGTGGCGGTCTCGTGGCGCCCGCAAATGCCGGACCTGCGCGATCGGCTCGCGGCGCTTGCCGCAAGCACAGCGGAGCGCCTCGGGCTTGTCTCGCCGCTCACGAAGGCGGATTTCACCATCATCGAGCAGGGCGGCCCCGCCTATGGAGTTCCGAGTCCGGCATCGGCCGATGCCTTCAGCCTGGCTTTGCGAAGCGATGCCGTCCTGCTCGATCCGGTCTATACCGCGAAGGGGATGGCGGGGCTCATCGCGGCGGCGCGGCGCGGCGAGGTTCAGTCCGGGCGCAGCGTCGCCTTCGTGCATACAGGCGGCGTACCGGCGCTGTTCGCCTATGCCGATCAGATTCTTGCGCAGGGAGCGGCCGCATGACCTATCGCGTCGGCGTCATCGGCCTCGGCCTCATGGGCGATGTGCATGTTTCTGCCTTCCAGGGTCATTCCGATTTCGAAGTCGTGGCGGTTTGCGACCCCGATCCACAGGTTCTCGCGCGCGTCGCGACCGCACGGAAGATCGCGGCACGCTACGGCTCGGCGGCGGAGCTGTTGGCGCGGGAGCGGCTAGACATCCTGACCATCGCCGCGCCGCCGCGCTATCATGCCCCGCTTGCGCTCGCCGCCTTCCAGAAGGGCTGCCATGTCATTTGCGAGAAACCGATGGCGATGTCCGTTGCCGAGGCGGAAGCCATGGCCGCGGCGGCACGGTCGTCGGGCAAGGTCCATGTGCTCGGTCATCAGAGCCGGTTCAATCCGGTTCGCGCCCGCCTCCGCGACCTGATCGCGGACGGCTATATCGGATCGGCGCGCCATGCGCTCTATTATCAGTTTGTCGCCGGCAATGCGGCGACGGCGCGATGGTCGTGGTGGTCGAGCCGCGAGGAAGGCGGCGGCATGCTGGGCGAATATGCCTCGCATCAGATCGACCTCATCCGGTGGTATCTCGGCGACATCATCGAGGCGGATGGCCGCGTGGCGACATTCGAGCAAGAGCGGCCGGACGGGAAAGGCGGCTTGCGGCCGGTGACATCGGACGACTATGCCGAGGTCGGGCTGAAGCTGCGCGGCGGCGCTTCCGCGCGCATCATCGTCAGCGCCGCATCCGGCAGCCGGTCGGGGCCGCGGCTCGAGCTGCATGGATCGCAGGGGTCGCTTGTCCTCGATGCCGAGGACCGTCTGTGGGGCATGCGCGGCTCGCGGGAGCCGGAAGAGTTGACCATCGCAGAGACCCGGCCTTCGCTCATCGGGTGGGCGAAGAACGACACATTCACACCGGCCTTCCAGCGGCTGGTCGAGGCGCTGGCGGTGACACTGCCGCAGGGGCGGGGGCCTGCCGCGGCTGCGGATTTCAGCGACGGTCTCGCCATTCAGCACGTCCTCGATGCCGCGCGCGACGGCGGAAGATATCGCGCATGACCGTCCATCCCGCATCCTTGCCGCGCGGCCGGCTCGCCTTGTTTCCTCCCGCCGAATTCCATGCGCGCGCCGAGCGGGCGCGCCGGGCGATGGGCAAGACGGGGATCGACGTCCTGTTGCTCACGAGCGAAACCAATCACGTCTATTTCAGCGGCCTGCATACGCCCTCCTTCGCGACCAGGGCGCGTCCGATCACGATGCTCCTGCCCATGAATGGCGAGCCGGTCGTCATCGTGTCGCGCAACCAGGAAGGCCAGGCGCTGGCCGCATCCTGGATTCCCGACATCCGCCTTCATCGGGGGCTCGAAAGCGAAGCGCTCGCGGTCGTCGTCGATGTCCTGCGCGAACGCGGTCTCGCATCGGCGAAAATCGGCTGCGAGCTCGGCGAGGAACAGCGGCTCGGCATGACCTATCTCGGATTTGAAGGCATGCGGGCGATGCTGCCCGCGGCCAAATGGGTCGATGCCTCGCCGCTCCTCTGGCGGCTGCGCTCGGTCAAGTCCGAAGCCGAGATCGTCTTCCTGAGGGACATCGGGGCGATCACCGGACGGGCTTATGAGCACATGTTCGCCGCGGTCCGGCCGGGCGTCTCCGAGCGCGACGTGCATCGCGCCTTCGTCGCTTCCCTCATCGCGCAGGGAGCCGATGGTCCGCGCTATGCGGCGATCCATTCCGGCATGGGAAATTACCGGCGGATCGGCGGTCCGACCGACCGGCTGCTCGCCCCCGGGGATCTGTTGTGGGCCGATACCGGCGTGTCGCGCAACGGCTATTGGGCCGACTACACCCGCACGATCTCCATTGGCCGTCCGTCCGAGGCGCATCGACGCTTCTATGCGGTCGCCTATGAGGCAACGCGCGCGATGCTCGACGCGGCGCGGCCAAGCGTGCCGATCGCCGAACTGATGCGCGTCTGCCGGCGCATCTTCACCCGCGAGGGGCTGGAGCTTGGTGCCGCGACCCGCGTCGGACACGGGATCGGCGCCGACCTGGCGGAGCCGCCCTCGATCGTCGACGCGAACGATACGCCGCTCGAGATCGGGATGACGCTCGCCATCGAGCCGGCGGTCGCGCGCGACGACGGTTTCCTCGGCGTCGAGGAGAATTTTGTCGTGACCGCAGGCGAGGCCGAGCTGCTTTCGGTCGCATCTCAGCCTGCGTTGCCATGGATCGAAGCGTGACGCGGATGGCGAACTGACGAGGGGAGGAAGATATGCGCAAACTGAAGACCGAGACGCGCGAGCGCTTGCGCCAGGTGAGTGTCGCGACGCTGGCGACGCTATTGTTCAAGCGCGGCCTGCGCAACCAGGTCATTCGCGGCGTGCATCCGCTCAATGCCGCGGCCGGCACGATGGTCGGCGAAGCCTTCACCTTGCGTTATATCCCGGCCCGTGAAGATCTCAACCCGATCACGGTCTTCCTGGATCGCACCCATCCGCAGCGGGTCGCGGTCGAGCAATGCCCGCCGGGTGCGGTTCTCGTCTTCGACAGCCGCAAGGATGCGCGCGCGGCCTCTGCCGGATCGATCCTGGTCAACCGGCTGATGGTCCGCGGTGCCGCCGGCGTGGTCACCGATGGCGGCTTCCGCGATGCGCATGAGATCGCGCGGCTCGCCATGCCCGCCTATCATCAATGCGCCGCGCCGCCGACCAATCTCACCTGCCATCAAGCGCTCGACATCAATGTGCCGATCGGTTGCGGCGACGTCGCGGTGTTCCCAGGCGATGTCATGGTGGGTGACGCGGATGGCGTCATCGTGCTGCCCGCCGAGATGGCCGATGATCTGGCGGCGGAGGCCGAGGACATGACCGCCTATGAGGATTTCGTCATGGAGGAAGTCGGGAAAGGGCGCTCGATCCTCGGGCTCTATCCGGCGACGGACGAACAGGTCAGGTCCGACTTCGCCGCCTGGCGGCAGCGCCGCGGGCGCTCCACAGGATAAGTTTGCAAGCTCCCGCTAG
>CAZICN010000056.1:0-19614 GCA_964537655.1 uncultured Aestuariivirga sp. | reverse complement strand
CGCGAGAATCCCGCGCTAACATATAAGAATCGATCACGTTCATGAGTTTGGATCGTAACGATCCAAACTCATCGTGATCTAACGGCTGTTCCGGTGCATGCCGCCGACAGTCCGTCTCGCCGCAGCTGGTGCAATCATTGACGGCTTGGCCCTCCTCCACGCGCAGGTCGCTGTCCTTGGCCAGGATCGGGGCGGCTCCGCCGCGAAATGTGATTTCGAGCGCACCATGACGAAGCGCCGCTTCGATGCGGAAGGACTTCGCCGAGCTGAAGCGCAGATCGACATAGTTCCAGAACACGGTGGCATCGCGCCCAGCGGCGGCGCGTGAGCCCGGGACGAGGTGGCTGTGGGCATGGCGCTCGGCGATCTCGAACCCGGCGGCAAGGGCTGCTTCATAGAGCGCATTCGACAACTGGCACAGGCCGCCGCCGACATTGGCGATGAGGCAGCCCTCGCGCAATTCGCGGCCCTTGACGAAGCCGCGGGCCCGCGTCGTGCGGCCGATCTGACGCCAGAAACTGAACAGGCTTCCGGCGGGAACTTCAATGCCGTCGATATGGCGAAGGGCACGGCGCAGATTGTGGATCTTGCCGGCGGTGAGCGCCCGGTCCTTCTCGCCCTGGAGCGGGGGCCATAGCGGTGACGAGACACGGGCGATGATGGGGGCTTCGGTGAGCGTATCGGCCCGGCCGTGGCGGGCAACCGCGCTGCGCCTGAGAACCTCCAGGGCAGAGCGCCTCAACCGGAAGGCCGTGGCCCTCGCTTCGAACAGAGCCATGCCCCACAGGTCGGGAACCTGGCTCACCGCACGATCCGTCATGTCGCGTCCCGCAGTTGTGAACGCGACATTGCCACCCGCAAGCTGAACGGGGGATGAATTACATCAGTACAAGGAAGGTTCCCGCACGGTCCGGCGGCCTTGCGAAAAACCGGTTCCACTTTTTCGCATCCCGCGCTATCGGGCGGAGTTGCGGCGGCGCAGCATGATCCACAGAATGAGGCTGAGAGCGAGCGCGACGGTCGGGAACACCGCGATATTGACGCTGGCCCAGCCGAACCAGTCGAGCAGCTTGCCCGAAGTGAGCGAGGCCACCGCGACAGTGCCGAAGACGGCAAAATCATTCAGGCCCTGGACCCTCTCGCGCTCAGCCGGTCGATAGCAGTCGGTCAGAAGCGTCGTGCCGCCGATGAAGCCGAAGTTCCAACCCAGGCCGAGCAGGATGAGGTTGACAGCGAAATGCCCGAAGCTGATGCCGAGCAGGCCCGCCACGCCCGCACCTGCGAGAAGCAGCAGACCCGAGGCGCAAACCTTCTCGGCGCCGAAGCGGGAAATGATCTGGCCGGTGAAGAAACTCGGCACGAACATGGCAAAGACGTGCCATTGAATGACCCAGGCGGCGCTCTGCGTGGTGAAGCCGCAATCGATCATGGCGATGGGAGCGGCCGTCATCACCAGGTTCATCATGCCATAGCTCAGCGTCGCGGCGATCATCGCCACGAGCAGGCGCGGCTGCTTCAGGATTTCGCGCAGAGGGCGCGCGGCGCCGCCACTGACGACAGCGTCCTCCTTGTGTGGAATGTCGACGAACGACATGACACCGATCGCCAGCGTGCAAATGATGACCATCGCCGCATAGCAGCCGGCAAAGGTCACCGGCGCCAGGAGGTCGGTCGTAAGCATCACCAGCGAGGTTCCGAAGAGCCCCGCGGCCACGCCGCCCGTCATCACCCAGGAAATCGCCCTGGGGCGAAAGGCCGGACTCGCCATGTCTGCGGCGGCGAAGCGTGAATGCTGGGCGAAGGCCTGGTACACGCCCTGCAGCACGGTCGCCAGGATGAAGAGCGGAAAGTCGCGCGTATAGATCGCATAGACGCCGATCAGCGCGCCCAAGGTTCCGGCAAATGCGCCCATCATGAAGCCGGGCCGTCTGCCGATGCGCTTCATCAGCATGGCGGCGGGGATGGTTGACAGCGCGGTGCCGATGACGAAGGCCGATATGGGCAGCGTCGCCCAGGCCTTGGACGGGGCGATCTGAACGCCGATGAGGCCCGCGGTCGTGAACATGATGACGGTGGCCGAGCCGTAGAGCGCCTGACCGATGGCCAGAATGATGGCGTTGCGCCTGGCGCGCACGTCGTCAAACTGAAGGGCGATATCGGCAGCGCTCATGATTCAGTCGGGTCCACGATCTGCTTCTCGTGTGACATGAAGCCGTGCCAGCGGCAAGGTCCGAACCGACCTCCCCCTCGGTAACCATCATCCTTCAGAAAGGGCAGAAGCCGCGCTTGCCTGCGAGGACTGCCGTCAAGGATCACGATGGGTTTGGATCGTTACGATCCAAACTCATAAACGTGCTTGATTCTTATGTATTAGCGCGGGATTCTCGCGAGAAACCGCATCCACTTTTTCGTATCCCGCGCTAGCCATGCTCGCCGGGCAATTCAGGCATGAAACGCCTGACCAGCCGCTCGATGTCTGACGTTCAGAATTCCTCCGGCCGGCGCTGGCGCGCGAGCGTGTTCAGAACGCCGTTCAGGAGCTTCGGCTCCTGTTCGTCGAAGAAGGCATGCGCGACGTCGAGATATTCGGTGATCGCGACGCGCGCCGGCACACTCTCCATGAACATGATCTCATAGGCAGCGGCGCGCAGGATGGCGCGCAAGGTCGCATCGAGCCGCGCCAGCGGCCAGCCGGTGTCGAGAAGCCGGTCAAGGGAGGGATCGATGGTGCGCTGCTCGCGCACCACGCCATCGACGACTTCCTTCAGGAAAGGAAAGTCGGCGGGGCCGCATTGGCCTTCCTCGAAGGCATCGCCCGAGGCCCGCGAAGAAAATTGCGCCAGCACCTCGCCGACGTCGGTGCCGGCGAGATCCATCTGATAGAGGGCCTGGACCGCGCCAAGGCGGGCGGCGGAGCGCGCTACCGGCGGCTTGCGGCGAGGAGTGCTCAAGATTTGCTCCGCCTTTTCTTGATGTCGCTGCGGAAGCGGATCATGGCGAGCGCCGCATCGGCGGCCCCTGCCCCCTTGTCCATCTCGGAGACCCGGGCCCTCGCCCAGGCCTGCGCCTCGTTCTCGCAAGTCAGGATGCCATTGCCGATGGCGAGGCCCGTCATGGTCAGGTCCATGATGCCGCGCGCCGACTCATTGGCGACGATGTCGTAATGGCTGGTCTCGCCGCGCAGCACGCAGCCCAGCGCCACATAGCCGTCGAAGCGCTTGGTCCTGGCGGCCGTCGCGATGGCGCCCGGAATTTCCAGCGCGCCTGGCACCGCATGGCGTTCCCAGGTGGCGCCCGCCCGCTCGATTGCCGCAATGGCGCCGCGCGCCAGCTCATCGCACAGTTCGGCATAGAAGCGCGCCTCGATGATGAGGATTCGCGCCCGGGTCTTGATCGCCGCCGCCGCGGCCTTGTCACGTTTCACAATCTGGTCTCCGAAAGACGGGCGACATAGCGCGCCAGCATGTCGATTTCAACATTGACCCGGTCGCCGGGCCGCGCCTTGCCCCAGGTGGTCACCGCCTGCGTGTGGGGGATGATGTTGACGCCGAACTCGTCGCCTTCGACCTCGTTGACGGTGAGCGACGTGCCGTCGAGCGAAACCGAGCCCTTGGGCGCGATGAAGCGGGATATCCCGGACGACACGCGGAAACGGAAGCGCAAGGAATCGCCTTCCGGCTCGACGCTCACGATCTCGCCGACGTCGTCGACATGGCCCGACACGACATGGCCACCCAGTTCATCGCCCATCCTGAGCGGACGTTCGAGGTTGATCCGCGTGCCGACCTTCCAACTGCCGAGCGTCGTCCGGGCCAGGGTTTCGGCCGACGCATCGACGGCAAAATAGCCCCGGCCGTCCTGGAGCCTGCCGCTTTCGACCGCCGTCAGGCAGCAGCCGGAACAGGCGATCGAGGCACCGAGCGCAATGCCCGCCGGGTCATAGGCCGTGGCGATGGTGAGGCGGGTATCGCCGCGCTTTTCGATGGCGATGACCTCGCCCATGTCGGTGACAATTCCAGTGAACATCAGGTCTCTCGGGTGACGCGATCAGGGGCGTACATAGACGCTCAGACGGTCATCCCCAAGCCTTTCCTCCCCATCCTCCCGGAAGGCTGCCATGACGCTTTCGAGGGGCAATCCGGCAAAGCCGTCGACGCCCTGCGGCCCCAGGACCCTGGACGACTGGAAGAGCGCCAGTTCGTCCACGAGCCCCGCTTCGATGAGCCCGCGGGCCAGGCGCGCGCCGCCCTCGGCCAGGACACGGTTGACGCCCCGCCCGGCGAGCTTCGCCAGGGCATCCGCCAGATCGACCTGCCCGTCGGGTCCGGACCGGCAGAGCAGGACATCGACGCCCTCGGCGACGGCTCCCGCCGTCGTCGACAGCAGCCAGACGGGCACCCTTCCCGCCGTCCGCACCAGTTGCGACGTTCGGGAGATCGAAAGCCCTGAATCGGCCACCACCCTTACCGGGGATCGGTCCTCGAGACCGGGCAAACGGCAGGTGAGATCGGGATCATCGGCGACAACGGTGCCGAGCCCCACCAGGATGGCATCGGCCTGGGCCCGCAACAGATGGGTGCGGGCCTGGACCTCGGCGCCGGTGATGCGGGTCCTTTCGCCGGCCGCCGCCGCAATCTTCCGGTCTGCAGAAAGAGCAAGTTTTAGAAGGAGATAAGGGCGTTTCTTCTGAATTCGAGTCAGGAAACCTGCGAGAGCCAGCCAGGCCTCGGCCTTCCCCAGCCCGGTTTCGACGGCAATTCCCGCCCGGCGAAGGGTGGCGTGGCCGCCGCCGGACACCCGGGGGTCCGGATCTTCGAATGCCGTAACCACACGGGCAATGCCGGCCTTCACCAGGGCGTCGGCGCAAGGGGGCGTGCGTCCATGATGGGCGCAAGGCTCGAGCGTCACATAGGCCGTGGCGCCGCGTGCGGCCTCGCCCGCCATCCTGAGCGCCTCGGTCTCGGCATGCGGCCGCCCACCCCTCTGCGTCCAGCCCAGGCCGACGACGCGGCCCTCCTTGAGGATGACGCAGCCGACAGGCGGGTTCTCCGCCGTCGTGCCCAGCGCGCGGCGCCCGAGCCGCGCGGCCAGAGCCATAGAGGTCAGATCGGGTCTCATGCGAGGCTTTTGCGGAAATGCACGATGGCGCCGCCCTTGAACGGCTCCTCGCGCTCGATCTCATAACCCAGCCGCTCATAGAAGGTGAGGTTCGCGGCAAAGAGCTTGTTCGTATAGAGGCGGATGGTGGCGCAGCCATGCCTGAGGGCTTCCGCCTCGGCTCGGGCGACGAGCCGGCGCCCGAGGCCCCCGCCCTGCCTGTCCGGGTCGACGCAGACATTCTCGATCAGAAGGTCGTCAGCACGCGGGATCATCTCGACGAGCCCCGCCAGTTCGCCGTCGACATAGGCAAGGTCGATCACATGATGGCGCACCGCATGGTCGTAATCGGCGGTCATCGGCAAGGGCTCTCGGCCGATGACGGCGCACCATTTGACATAGGCCTTGCGGGTAAGGTCGCGCACATGCGCCGCGTCGTCAGGACCGGCACGGCGAAACTCGGCAGGCCGGGGCATGGTCAGTCCCGTTTGGGGCTGGGCTCGCTCTCTTCGCCCTCGCCGGTCAGTTCGCCCAGGAGTTCCTCGAAATCCTTGGCCTCGCGGAAATTCTTGTAGACGGAGGCAAAGCGCACATAGGCGACATCGTCGAGGACCTTGAGCGCCTCCATGATGAGCTTGCCCACGGTTTCAGACTTGATGTCGCTTTCCCCCAGGCTTTCGAGCCGGCGCACGATGCCGGATACCATGCGCTCGACGCGTTCGGGATCCACCGGGCGCTTGCGCAGCGCGATCTGTACCGAGCGCATGAGCTTGTCGCGGTCGAAGGGCACGCGGCGGCCGGAGCGCTTGACGACGGTAAGCTCGCGCAGCTGCACGCGTTCGAAGGTGGTGAAACGACCGCCGCAATCGGGACAATAGCGGCGGCGGCGTATGGCGGTCCCGGCCTGGCTCGGGCGGCGGTCCGTCACCAGCGGTTCGTAATTGTTGCAAAAAGGACAGAGCAACGGGCGGTCGGATGAGGGATAGATGGGGAACCGTTTGGTGAGCTTCGCGACCTTCTGGCGGACCGCTGTCTCGACCTTAGCATTGCCCTCTTCGCCGTGCTTCGCAAGCCCGTCGAGAACTTCGGTGATGAGTGCGCCTATATCCTTGAATTCCTTGACGCCGAAGCCGCGGGTGGTTCCGGCGGGCGTGCCCAGGCGGACGCCCGAGGTCACCATGGGCTTCTCGGGATCGAAGGGAATGCCGTTCTTGTTGCAAGTGATCCACGCGCGCCCGAGCGCTGCCTCCGCCGCCTTGCCGGTGAGCCCCTTCTTGCGCAGGTCGACCAGCATCAGGTGAGTGTCGGTGCCACCCGAAACGATGTCGCAGCCACCCTCGATCATCGCTTCGCTCAGAGTCTTGGCGTTGGCCACGACCTGGGCTGCATATTTCCTGAAGGAAGGCTGCAGGGCTTCGCCGAAGGCCACCGCCTTGGCTGCGATCACATGCATCAGGGGGCCGCCCTGGAGGCCCGGGAAGACCGACGAATTGATCTTCTTGGCCATGTCTTCGTTATTGGTCAGCACCATGCCGCCACGCGGCCCCCGGAGCGTCTTGTGCGTCGTCGTCGTCACGACATGGGCATGCTCGAGCGGATTGGGGTGAACGCCGCCGGCGACGAGACCCGCAATATGGGCCATGTCGACCATGAACACCGCCCCTACCGCATCGGCGATCTTGCGGAACCTGGCGAAATCTATGAAGCGCGGATAGGCCGAGCCGCCGGCGAGGATGAGCTTCGGCTTGTTTTGATGCGCCAGTTCCTCGACGAAATCATAGTCGATGCGCTGGTCGTCCTGGCGCACCCGATAGGGCACCACATTGAACCATTTGCCCGACTGGTTCACCGGGGCGCCGTGGGTGAGATGGCCTCCGGCCCGCAGATCGAGGCCCATATAGGTGTCGCCCGGCTGCATGGTGGCGAAGAACACAGCCTGGTTGGCCTGGGCGCCCGAATGCGGCTGCACATTGGCGAAACCGCAATTGAACAGCTTCTTGGCCCTGTCGATGGCGAGGATCTCGACCTCATCGACATACTGGCAGCCACCATAGTAGCGCCGGCCAGGATAGCCTTCGGCATATTTGTTGGTGTTGACCGAGCCCTGCGCCTCGAGCACGGCGCGCGAGACGATGTTCTCGGAGGCGATGAGCTCTATTTCGTGCTGCTGGCGGCCGAGTTCGCGCTTGATCGACCGGGCAACCGCCGGATCGGCCTTGGCGAGACTGGCCTTGAAGAACCCATTACCGGTCACCTTCGGCTTCGCGGCCTTCTTCGCGGGTTTGCGGGCAGCGGCCTTCTTTTTCGCCGGCTTCACTTTCTTCGCAACCTTACGGGCCATGGTCCTCTCCCTGTTCGTCTCTAGAATGTTAGAGCGCGATATCCGGCTCCAGCGCAGCAGAGATGCGACATAAGCGGAATCACCCCCGCGGTCCAGAGTTAGACCGGCATGCGACAATAGGTTTGCGGCGTTCCGGGGATTACAGGGTCAGGCCGCCCGCTTCAGCGTCATCGCCGTCCACAGCTGGTCGAGCGCCGTGACAAGCCGGGCGATCTCCAGTTCACCGTGGAGCGGCCCGGGGGTCAGCCTGATCCGCTCCGAGCCGCGCGGCACGGTCGGATAGTTGATCGGCTGCACATAGATCTGAAATTCGGCGAGGAGACGGTCGGTGAGACGCTTGCACAGAACCGGGTCGCCCACGATCACCGGCACCACATGGCTCGGCGATTCAGCGACGGGCAAGCCCAGGCGGGCCAGTTCGCGCTTGAGGAGTGCCGCATGCTTCTGCTGCAGCGTGCGCTCCTCCGAGCTTGCCTTCAGGTGGCGTACGCTGGCGACGGCGCCGGCGGCCAGGACAGGCGCCAGTGACGTCGTGAAGATGAAGCCCGAAGCGGTCGAGCGGATGGCGTCGATGAGGACGGCTGAGGCCGCGACATAGCCGCCCATGATGCCGAAGGCCTTGGCGAGCGTGCCTTCGATGATGTCGACGCGCGCCAGCACGCCGTCACGCTCGGCAATGCCGCCGCCCCTCGGGCCGTACATGCCGACCGCATGGACCTCATCGAGATAGGTGAGAGCGCCATAGCGTTCAGCCAGGTCGCAAATCCTGCCGATGGGGGCAATGTCGCCATCCATCGAATAGACCGACTCGAAGGCGATGATCTTGGGCCGTGCCGGATCGAGCGCCTTCAGCCTGGCTTCCAGATCGTCGAGATCGTTGTGGCGCCAGATGATCTTGTCGCAGCGCCCGTGCTTGATGCCTTCGATCATCGAGGCATGATTGAGCTCGTCGGAAAGGATGACGCAGCCGGGCAGCAGGCGCCCGAGCGTCGACAGCGCGGCCTCGTTTGCCATGTAGCCCGAATTAAACAGCAGGGCCGCTTCCTTGGCATGCAGGTCGGCGAGCTCGGCTTCGAGGAGCACGTGATAGTGATTGGTGCCCGAGATGTTGCGCGTGCCGCCCGACCCTGCCCCGATCTCGTCCAGCGCCTCGTGCATGGCGGCAAGCACCTTGGGGTGCTGGCCCATGCCGAGATAATCGTTGGAGCACCAGACGGTGACTTCACGCTCGCCCCCGGGACCGCGATGAAGGGCTCTCGGAAACCGTCCCCTGATCCGGCAGATGTCGGCGAATTCGCGGTAGCGGCCCTCGTCACGCACCTTGTCCAGTGCGGCTTCGAAAGCTCCGGTGTAGTCGAATGTCTTCGTCATGATCACGCGCAATCTGCAAGGTTCGATCACACTTCGCGCCCGATCCGAGAAATCCGGCGCCGGTGATCCAGCGCCGGCTATTACGCCCGAAAGGCGCGCCTCAATCCATTGACGAATAGCCGCATGCGCAGATGCGCCGCAGGCTTCGAACCTACTGCTTCTGCTGGCCGAACTCGGGACCTGCCGTGGCGGAGGCCTCCTCGACCTTCTTTTTCTTCTTGATGACGGCCGGGTCCGCCGGCGGCGGCTTCTTGGCTGTGGCCACCGTCTGGTCCGGTTTCTTCTTGGCGGTCGCAGTCTTGATTGGCTTCTTTCCTGCCGCCGTCGCCTGGGCGGCCTTCTTCTTGTCGTCGGCCTTCTTGGCGGCCTTCTTCTTCTTCAGCTTGCTCGTCGACGACTTGTTGAAGTTGAAGAACACATCATCGTCGTCATCCTGGACAACCTTCTTGGGCTTGGCCTGCGACGAGCCGAAGAAAAAGCTCTTGGTCGAACCGCGCTCCGATGCCTTGCGACGCTGTGAGCCGAAGAAGAACGTCGGCCCGTCATCGTCATAGGATGCGCTCTCGCCCTTTATCTTGCGGCGCGACCCGAAGAAGCTGAAGGATTCCGATTTACTCGACCTATCCTCGGCCTCATAGACCGGGTCATTCAGCACATAGCGCTTGCCGTCATCGCTCGTCTCACCGAGTGCAAGAGGCTGGCCGACGATAAAGCCGCTACCGTCAAGATCATAGACATCGGGTCGGAAATTCACCTGCCCCGCTCCATTGACCCAAGACGTCAGATAGACGGTGCGCAGCTGCGGCGCTTTAGGAAGTTTTACGTCCAGGCGCTCTTCGCTGGTCTTGAGCTGCTCAATGCGGTCGGGTGACCAGCCGTCCTCGCCGTTGAGGATCCAGTTGACCAGCACCGAAACCTGCTCGACACGAACACAGCCCGAGCTCAGAAAGCGTGAGCCCAGCGCAAACAAGTTCTTGGTTGGCGTATCGTGGAGATAGATACCGAAAGGACTCGGGAAGTTGATCTTCACCGACGCCATGGCGTTCACCGCGCCCGGATCCTGCCGGAAAAAGTAACGCTTCGCCGAGACATAGTCCCAGTCGACGCTCCTGGGATTAACCTCCGGGCCATTCCAGCCGTCATAGATGCGCATGTTCATCTCGCGGAAGACGCTCATCCCGCTCTTGCGGATGCGCGGCAGGAGATCGCGATCGACGATCGAAATCGGCACGTTCCAATAGGGACTGAAGTTGACGTCCGAAATCTGCGTGATGGTCACCGGTGTCGGGCGCTGCGGGCTGCCCACGATGACATTGTGGCGAGCATAAACGGTATTGAAGTTTACCGCCTCGAGCTGCAGGGCAGGAACATTCACGATGATGTAGCGATCGGCGAGGTCCTTGGAATATTCCTGCATGCGCGGAAGATTGGCGCGCATGGTGGCGAGGCGCTTGCCGACAGAAACATTGAGCGTGTTGACGGTCGCCTTGTCGACATTGCCGGTCACGGCGAGGCCGTTATTGGCCTGAAACTGCGAGACCGCCTTTTCGACGGCGGCCGTGTACCAGACGCCCGTTTCGCCGCTCAACGCGTCGGCGGAAAGATAGTCCTCGGCGATCAGGCGGCGCTTCAGGGCCACGACCGCCTCACCCTCATCGCCCTTGCTGAGGCCACGCGTGGATATGGTGCCCCAGCCGCCGCGGGACGCGATGATCTCGTAGCGCGAGATGGCATTGGCCATGGCGCCGGAGCTGGTGATCGACACCATCGGCGCGACGCTCTTGTCGGCGAAGACTTCCGTCTTGGTGACCGCCTTGCCCGCCTTGTTGCCGGAGACGTTGCTGGTGGTCGAGGGAACCATGATGCTGTTGCCGCCGGACGAGGAATTCCCGTCATCCTGCGTCTTCTTGCGCGACCACCAGGAATTGCCTTCGCCACGCTCGGCATAGGCGGCGAGCGGTGTCATGACCATGAAAGTCGTCAGAAGGAATGCCGTGAAAGCTTTCTTGCCGAAACCCGTCCGGGACATCTTGCTTTTCATTTCCGTTCAATTCCAAAACGCATGCGCATCATCTCACACCAGCTGGCCGGAACCAAGACCAAAGCTCTCCCGCCGTGTGCCTAACCACGAAACCGCAAATCGAATCAAGGGGATTGAGGCCGTCCCGAGGCTGACCTAGCCGCAAATTGCGGCGCGACTGGGAAAGACCGCAAATTCTCCGGCACTATGGCAAAAAAGCCACACCGGCGGGCGCCGGCGCGGCTTTTCACTGCGGACTGCGGTCTGCTGTTTTACAGACGATAGAGAATCTGGTCGGTCCAGAAGCGCTCCAGGCGGGTCAGCGCCTTGTTGATGCGCTCGAACTCCTCGACGGAAAGGCCAACGACTTCCTCGACCGAATGAAGCTGGCGGTTGTAGAGCTGGTCGACCCGCTCGCGGATCGCCTGCCCCCGGGGCGTCAGCCGGACCCGGACCGAACGTTTGTCCGAATTCGAACGCTCGTGGTTGACGTAGCCCGCCTCGACAAGCTTCTTCAGATTGTACGAGACGTTCGAGCCCTGATAGTGCCCGCGCGTCTTGAGCTCGCCCGCCGTCAGCTCGGAATCGCCGATATTGAACAGGAGCAGAGCCTGGACCGGATTGACCTCAGGCGCGCCGGCACGTTCAAAGTCGTCCTTGATGACGTCGAGCAGCCGGCGATGCAGCCGTTCGATCAGGGTCAGGGCTTCCAGATAGCGATGCTTGATCTGCTCTCGCCCGGCTTCAACCCCGGCAGGGCGCACGCCCCCCACAGTTTGAGTACGCATTTTACCACCTCAGCCTTGTTAGCGGAGACGGCTTCTTTTGGCCGTTCTCCTTATGGCGCGAGACTAAGGCTCCGGCTATTAAAAACGGATCAAAAAGGTGGGTAAATTTGTTCTTATATTTTGACGGTTTTGCCGCTTTGTCGATTAGAGTTGATGGAGTCTTGTTAAAGACTTTCGCCAGTCTTAACAGGCATTTCCACCAAGGCCGCGATGTCAGCTATTGGGTAAGGTAAACGGTCTTGTCCTTGCGCGCCCGGTTGCAGCCTTCATAGGCGGCTCCCAGGGGTGTCGTCATCGCCTCATCCGCCTTGATTTCTGCCGCAGGGTTAGATTGCGCGGCGGGCTCGATGACAATGACGGGCGGCGGCGCGGGTGCGGCCTCGACCGTCTTCATGCTGGCATGTGTCTGATGCTGTTCGCAGGCCATGACCGGAACCGCAAAGGACGCGATGGTCATGAAAGCGAGTATGGGAAGGACAGGTTTCATTGGCCGAACTCCTTTCCGTCGGTCAAGTCTAACCCAGGCCACCGGTGATTTCTTCATCCGGCACGCTCACGTATCCGTGATCACTCGACCTTGACGGTCGCCTGCATGCTGGGATGGCGCTTGCAGAAATAGGTGAAGCTGCCGGTGGCATCGAATCTGTGCGCAAAGCTGCCACCCTTGGCGAACAGGCCCGAATCGAATGCTTCGCTCGGCTTGCCGGGCTTGCCCGCCGTAACCGAATGCTCGATCGCGTCGCCATTCGTCCAGGTCACGGTCGTGCCCTTTGCGATGGTGACTTCCTTCGGCTTGAACTGGAAGAGCTTGATGTCGACGCCGAGCGCGTCGGCGGCGAAGGACGGGTGGAGGCAGGCTGCGGTCAAAGCCGCGGCGAGCATGAATCTGACTGGCATCGTTGTTCTCCGGGAAGGCGCCAGGGCGATGATGGTCGCCCTGGCTGCCACGGTTTCAGTTCGACGCGAACTTGTCGGGGAACTGCGCGGCAATGGCGTCGGCCAACGGATCGGCGATCATCTGCATATGATGCGACGCGGCCCTGAGCTTTGCGAATGCGAGCTTGTAGTCGCGCGCCGCCTGCGCGTCGATGACCTCCTTCAGGCTCACGATATGCGTCTTCACCAGATCGGCCACCGCCTCCTTCGGAAGCGCGGGGGCGGCCGAATTCAGGAAGGCGCCGAAGTCGCTCGCATACTGCAGGAGATCCTGGACCGCCTTGTCCTGCTTCTTTTTCGATCCCGTGGCCTTCGCCGTCGTGTAGTCGACGACGAAACCGATATGCTTGCGCCACAAAGGCAGGAAGGCGTCGCCGGCATCCTTGCCATAGACCGATCCGATCGCGCCGGCGATATCTTGCGAATTCATGTCGAGCGCCGCGGCGGCGGATTCGAACTCGGATTTGCGCCCGCGCAGCGCAGCCTGGGTCGCGGCGGCGGCAAGGGTCGCGTGCTCGGCGAGAAGCTGGTTCAGCGCCACGCGCAGGTCATTGGCCGCCTTGCTCTGCATCTGGGCGGCGAGCGCCGAATAAGGGCTGGTCAAACCAGTGCCGGCGATCCCGGTGACGGCGACAGCCGTGCCGAGCGCCAGCGCCGCAAGAGTCGATTTGAAGGTCTTCATGATCCTCTCCTGATATCTCGATGAGTTGCGTGGTTCATCACGCACATCGCCGATAACGGATGGATCGGGCGTCGAGACGCTGATCGAGCATACACAAAGATTTGCGCAAATGGGTCGCGCAGGACACGCAACCAGGGCAGCATCTTCGCCGTATCACTTGTTCTGAAAAACGGTGCGCGGGGTCCGCCCCCTCAGACGAACCCCGCGCACCTTCCCGCTCTCCCCTTGGAGCGCGTTAAATCAGTTTTTGGCGAGCCTGGTGTATTCGCTGCGCACCAACTGGCGGCCCTTGGAATCGCAAACCATTTCACTTGCCTCGGCGCGGGCGCGACGCAGCGCGCCGGCGACCGCCGGACCGCCAAAGGCGCTGAGTGCCGCCTTGTGCTCGCGCACGATGGCGACCCAGAACGCACGAATGTCGCGGCGCGAGAGATATTCGCAGCGTCGCTCCACATAATAGGCGAAGGCCTGCCGGCGGTATGCCGCGAGGCTGATCCTCGAGCGCTGTTCGTCCTGTGGGTGCACCTGGCGGCGCACTGCCGGCTCGTCCGCGCTGTCTTCTTCTTCGGCGATCGCGGGCTGGCGCGCCAGCGCCATCGCCTGGCGGGCGGCCGACAGCGTACCGCCAACCTCATCGATTGTGGCGGCGGAACAGGCGGCGGTATCGCCCAAAGCCTTGCCGACCGAGATCGTCGACTGGATTTCCGAAACCGAATGGCGGGCGGCGGCGGCCACTTCGGCGCGCGCCAGATAACCCGCGAGTTCGTCGCTTTCGCCGGCCGCGAGGATCTTGCACTTGCCGTCGGCGGCACGGGTCTTGGCCAGGAGGCGAAGCGCGTCCATCTGGTTCAGGGCGGCCTCGGCATGAAGCTCTGGGGCCAGCCCCCAGAGCGGCAGGCTCAGCAAGGGCAGTGTGATGAAGAACTTCGTCAGCCGCGGCATGCCATCCGACCTCGAAAACGCCCCAATCAAATTGCACCTGAAGGCTAGAAGGCTTGGGTTAATTCGATTCAAAGGCCGGGGGTAAACTCCACGTTTGGTTAACGAAATTCAGCACCGGCGAATGAACGTCGTGAGCCTGCTGATCGTCGCGCTGACGGTCGCAGGTCTTGCCGGGATGGCAACCGCCGCCACCCCGCCCATTCCCCGCGCCAAGCCGCCCCTGCCGTCCCTCGCCAAGGCCCCCGATCCGGCGGCCGTTCCCCTTCCCCGCGCCAAGCCCGCAAAGCCGCGGCTCGAAGCCGTCGCCGAGCCGGGGCGCAGCTGGCCCAAGACCACTGGCGCCTGGCCGCGGCCAGAGGTCCTGGCCGCCCGGGCGGCTTGCGAGAAAATGCTGTCAGGCCTCGACATCATCTGGCGCCCGGACCAGCCGATCGGGGAACCGGGCGGCTGCGGGACGCCGGCACCGATAGCCATCGCCGAAGTCGCCCAGATCCGTATCGACCCGCCGGCAACCGTCGATTGCCCCTTCGCCCGGGCGCTTCATGGCTGGCTCTCCCAGTCGGTGCAGCCCCAGGCGCGCAAGCAGATGGGGGCGAGCGTGGCCGGCATCCGCAACGCCTCATCCTATGCCTGCCGGCGGCGCAACAACGCGGCGAGCGGCAAGCTGTCCGAGCATGCGCGCGCCAATGCGCTCGACATCGCCGCCTTCGATTTCAGCAAGGATGTCCAGGTCACCGTCGCCGGCGGGACCGGCGGCCTGCTCCAGAAGATCGGGCTCTCGGGCAAGGGAAATTTCATGAAAGCGGTGCGCAAGAGCGCCTGCCGCTACTTCAACACCGTCTTGGGACCTGGGGCGGACCGCTATCACGGCGATCATTTCCATGTCGACCTGATGAAACTGCGGCCCGGCCGCTTCAAGATGTGCCGTTGAGGCCCCGGCAAAACCCCTCTATTTTGCGCGCACCATGACCAATGCCCGTTTTCCCACCACTCGCATGCGGCGCAACCGGCGGACCCCCTGGTCGCGCAGCCTCGTCGCCGAGAACAGGCTCTCGCCTTCCGATTTCATCTGGCCGATCTTCGTCGCCGGCGGCTCGGGCCAGCGCGTGCCCGTCCCCTCGATGCCGAATGTCGAGCGGCTCTCGGTCGATCTCGCGGTCAAGGCCGCCGAGGAGGCGGCGGGGCTCGGCATTCCGGTGATCGCGCTCTTTCCCCATACCGACCCCTCCTTGCGCAGCGAGGACGGCGATGAGGCGCTCAATCCGGAGAATCTCGTGTGCAAGGCGGTGCGCGCGATCAAGAAGAGCGTGCCGAATATCGGCGTTCTGTGCGACGTGGCCCTCGACCCTTATACCAGCCATGGCCATGACGGCCTCCTGCGCGGCGGCGAGATCGTCAATGACGCGACCGTCGAATTGCTGGTCAGCCAAGCCCTCGTCCAGGCGCAAGCCGGCTGCGACATCATCGCGCCCTCCGACATGATGGATGGCCGGATCGGCGCCATCCGCCAGGGTCTCGATGCCAAGGGCTTCGGCCATGTGCAGATCATGGCCTACAGCGCCAAATACGCCTCCGGATTCTACGGGCCGTTCCGCGACGCAGTGGGCTCGACCGCCGCGCTCAAGGGCGACAAGCGCAGCTACCAGATGGATCCGGCCAATGGCGATGAAGCCTTGCGCGAGGCGGAACTCGACATCGCGGAAGGCGCCGACATGATCATGGTCAAACCCGGCATGCCCTATCTCGACATCGTCACGCGCATCAAGCAGGCCTTCCGTGTACCGACTTTCGCCTATCAGGTGTCGGGCGAGTATGCGATGATCATGGCCGCCTGTCAGAATGGCTGGCTCGACCCCGACAAGGTCATCCTCGAAAGCCTGATGGCGTTCAAGCGGGCCGGCGCCGACGGCATCCTCACCTATTTCGCCATCGACGCGGCGAAGCGCTTGCGGGCTGGAAAATAGTTGCCGCCGCTGCTGCAGTTGACCTGCGGTTGATCCGGGAGGATAGTCGAGCATTCGCCACGGGTGTTCCCCATGACGCAACTCGCATTGCACCGCAGGCTGATGGCGATACTTGCCGCCGACATGGTCGGCTACAGCCGCCTCATGGAGCTCGACGAAGCGGGAACATTGGCGCGGCTCAAGACCCACAGACTCGAACTTATCGACCCCACCATCGCCAAGAACAACGGCCGGATCGTCAAGACGACGGGCGATGGGATGCTGGTCGAGTTCGCATCCGCCGCCGATGCCACAGAATGTGCCATTGAGATCCAGCGCCGGATGGCGCGACGCAACGCCGATGTCGATTCCGACAGGCAGATCCAGTTCCGCATCGGCATCAATCTCGGCGACGTCATCATCGAGGGTGACGATGTCTTGGGTGACGGCGTCAACATCGCGGCACGGCTCCAGACCATCGCCGCTCCCGGTGGGGTCTGCGTCAGCCAGTCGGTGCGCGACGAGCTGGCGCACAAGCTCGACGCCCGTTTCGAGGATCAGGGCGAGCAGCCGCTCAAGAACATTTCGCGGCCAGTCAAGGTCTATGCCATCGCGCTCGAGGAATCGCTGGCGAAGCCTCTACCCTTGTCGCCGCCCTCGGTTGCCGATGGTGGTCACCTTTCGATCGCGGTCCTGCCTTTTGCCAATATGAGTGGCGATCCGGATCAGGAATTCTTCGCCGACGGACTGACCGAGGACATCATCACCGCTTTGTCACGTTTCCGCGAGCTTCTCGTCATCTCGCGCAACTCGACTTTTGTGTACAAAGGCAAAGCGGTGAACGTACAGGACGTGGCCAAGGCCTTCGGCGTGCACTATGTCGTCGAGGGTAGTGTGCGCAAGATCGCCAACCGGGTGCGGATCACCGTTCAGCTCATCGATGCCAGGACCGACCGGCATGTCTGGGCCGAGCGCTACGATCGCGAGCTTGCCGATATTTTCGCCATGCAGGATGAGGTGACCGCTTCTATCGTCGCTACCGTGTGCGGCCGCGTCGAGGCGGCGGCCGTCGAGCGCGTGCAGCGCACCCCGACCACCAATATGCGCGCTTACGAATATCTGCTTGCCGCCAAGGTGCTGCACCACCGCTCGACCGCCGAAGCCAATGCCGAAGCCCAGAAGATGATCGAAAAGGCGATTGAGCTCGATCCCCAGTATGCCCACGCGCATGCCTGGCGCGGCTGCATCGTCGGCCAGTCCTGGGTCTATGGCTGGTGTTCCGACCGTGACACGGCATGGAAGACGATCATCACGGAACTCGATACGGCGCAAACCCTCGATGACAATGACAGCGACGTACATCGCATCCTGGCGGCGATCAACCTCAGCCGGGGCAATCACGAGGCCGCCCAGTACCATCAGGAACGGGCTTTGGCGCTCAACCCCAACAACGATCTCATCGTCGTGCAGCAGGGCGAATACCTGACCTGGATCGGAAGAGCCGAGGAAGGCATCGACTGGATCAGGAAGGCGATGCGGCTCAATCCGCATCATCCCGAACGTTTCTGGAATCACCTGGGACGCGCCTATTTCGTCGCCCGCCAATATCCGGAAGCGATCGAGGCATTCCGCCATATCAGCAAGCCCGACCAGTTCCACCATGCCTTTCTCGCGGCCGCTGCCGCCATGGCGGGTGACGCGGCCGGCGCCGAGCAGCACCGCATACAGACCCTGGCCCTCGATGCCAGATTCAGTATCGATGCCTATCTCGGAACGCTGCATTACAAGCGCCCGGACGATGCCGAGCATCACCGCGAAGCACTTGTCCGGGCCGGGTTGCCGCAATAGACGGAAGCGACCGGCTCAGACGGCGCGCGTGAATCTCATGATCCAGTTGGTCTCCCAGCTGCGTCCCTCGTCAATCGAGAAAGCCTGCTCCCAGCGCGGCTCGCTTTCCGAAGCCAGCCAGAGATAGCGAACCTTGACCGGCCGCCCATCATCGGTATCGTCGGCGTAGAAGGTGCCGCACCCGGCCCGGAAATGCCCGCGCACCGGCGGAAAGAACCGGCGGGAGTGGTTGTCCATCCAGTGCAACGACCACATGCGGTCACTGGCGTCGAAGACGGCCAGATTGATGCCCGATATGGACTTCGCCGGGATGTCGATCTCATCGATATGCGCCGCCCCGCCCAGCAGCTTGCGGCAATCGGAGGTAGCGCCAAATGTCTCCCATTCGCCCGATCCCGCAAAGCGCTGCTTCAGCCGCTCGTTGACAACGCTCCACCGGCCGATGAAAAAATCGAAATCGCCCGCACCACCCTCTTCGCCCATGATCATGTCCTCTTGCTCTTTCTGCGGGTCCTTCCCCGCAGGCGTGGTGGATAACCCCGCGCTCTTGCCAAGGGGCTGTCAGTAGAGTGAGGTTAACCCAAAGCCGCATCGTAGATCAGCTTCAGCGACACGAGGAACAAGGCGCCGATCACCAGACGGTAGAAGATATCCTGCGGAATGAGGCGGGTGAGCCTCACACCGGCGAAGGTTGCGGCGATGGCGAAGGGAAACAGCACGGCCACGGTCTTGAGGTTGGTGAAAGACAGCTGGCCCAGCGCCCAGTAAGGCACGAGCTTGACCGCATTGACCACGGCGAAAAGGATCGTCGTCGTGCCGGCATAGATCATCTTGTCGAGGCGCTGCGGCAGGACATACATCTGATAGGGCGGCGCCCCGGCATGGCTCACGAAGCTGGTGAAGCCCGAAACCGTGCCCCAGAAGGCGCCGCGCGGAATGTCGGCCCGGTGCGGCACGATCGCGTGGCGACGGCGCAGCCAGTAGTTGAGGACGAAGGCGAGGCCGATCAGGCCGACCAGCAGCGTCACCAGCCGGTCGGAGACGATCGAGGCCGTGGCCCAGCCGATGGCGACACCCAGCGTCGCCGCCGGGATGAGGATCATGAGATTGCGCCGGTCGAATTCACGCCGATAGGCCCACAGGCCGAACAGGTCGGTCACCACGAAAATCGGCAGGAGGAGGCCCGCCGCATGAACCGGCGATGTCGCCAGGGCGAGCACCGGCACCCCCAGCATGCTGACGACGGGCAAGCCGCCCTTCGAGGCGCCGACAAGAATGGCGGCGATCAGGGCGACCGCATAGAAGAAGATTCCGCCGTCCATCGGCAGGCCAGGTTCAGCGCTTGAGGCGTGCGATCAGGCTCGACGTGTCCCAGCGTTTGCCGCCCATCTTCTGCACATCGGCGTAGAACTGGTCGATCAGCGCGGTGACGGGCAGCGATGCGCCGTTGTTGTTGGCCTCGGCGAGGCAGATGCCCAGGTCCTTGCGCATCCAGTCGACGGCGAAGCCGAAATCGAACTTGCCGGCGATCATGGTCTTGTGCCGGTTCTCCATCTGCCAGGAACCGGCCGCGCCCTTGGAGATCACCTCGACCACCGCTTCCATGTCGAGGCCGGCCTTCATGCCGAAATTGACCGCCTCCGACA
>CAZICN010000055.1:0-19695 GCA_964537655.1 uncultured Aestuariivirga sp. | reverse complement strand
CGACGACCTGACGGGTCCCTGCATCATTGCCGGGCCCACCTGCGACAGCGCCGACGTGCTCTATGAGAAGACGCCCTATGATCTGCCGCTTTCGCTCACCGTCGGTGACGAGGTGCTGATCGACAATACGGGCGCCTACACGACGACCTATTCGACGGTCGCCTTCAACGGCTTCCCGCCGCTCGCCACCTACATCATCTAACCCACACCTCAACCATCCCGAGATGTCCTCCCTGAGCTTCGGCTCAGGGCGGCATCAGAGGGGGACGCGCTTGCCGCCACGGTCGCCCGACCTTGGCGGCGAGATGGCGCGCCAGGAAACTCATTCCATGGAGGCCACAATGGTCACCATCACGCCCGAAGTCGCCGCCGATGTTCCGGCCCGCGAAGCCCTGCTCGACCGCGCATTCGGCAAAGCGGCGCGCCGGCGCAAGACATCCGAAAGGCTGCGCGAGAACCGCCTGCCGTCGGAAGGCCTCGCTTTCGCGGCGCGCAACCGCAAGGGCCGCCTTATCGGCACGCTGCGTTTGTGGGACATCACCGCAGGCACGGCCGGTCCCGCCCTGCTGCTCGGGCCGCTTGCCGTCGACTGCGCCTATCAGAAGCGCGGCATCGGGGCCATGCTGATGCGCCATGCGATCGGCGAAGCGCGCCGGCTCGGCCACAAGGCCGTGCTGCTGGTCGGCGATGCGCCCTATTACAGCCGCTTCGGCTTCTCGCGTGAGGACGTCGAGGGCCTGGGCCTGCCGGGTCCGGTCGAGCTCGACCGCTTCCTCGGACTTGAACTCGAGGTGGGTGCGCTCGCGGATGCGCAAGGCGTCATCTCGGCCAGCGGCCGGATGCTTCCCGTCAACGACGAGATCGCGGCGCGCCGGACGGCCTAAGCAGGTGACAGATGCCGAGGCTCGCGCCTCGGCCTCGCTTCAGCCGCCATAGGACTTGGGCAGGCCCAGAGCGCGCTCGGCCAGGAAGCACAGGATGAGGTTGGTCGAGATCGGAGCAACCTGATAGAGACGGGTTTCCCGGAACTTGCGCTCGATGTCGAACTCCTCGGCGAAACCAAAGCCGCCATGGGTCTGCAGGCACGCCTCGGCGGCTTCCCAGGATGCATCGGCCGCCAGCAGCTTCGCGGCATTGGCCTCGATCCCCGGGTCCTTGCCCGCATCGTAGAGTGCGGCGGCGCGATAGACGATCGCTTCGGCCGCCAGCATATGGGCGAAAGCCCGGGCGAGCGGGAACTGCACGCCCTGGTTCCTGCCGATGGGCGCGCCGAACACCTCGCGCTCGCGCGCATAGGCCGACCCCTTGTCGAGAAACCATTTGGCGTCGCCGATGCACTCGGCGCCAATCAGTATCCGCTCTGCATTCATGCCCGAAAGGATGTAGCGGAATCCCCTGCCCTCTTCGGCAATCAGCGCACGCGCCGGTATGCGCGCATTGTCGAAGAACACCTCGGTCGTCGAATGGTTGATCATTGTGCGGATCGGCCTGATGGTGACGCCGTTGCCCACCAGCGCCGGCAGTTCGACGAGAAACACCGAAAGCCCGTCGGTGCGCTTGCTCACCTGGTCGCGTGGCGTGGTACGGGCGAGCACCAGCATCAGGTCGGATTGCTCGGCGCGCGAGGTCCATATCTTCTGCCCGTTGAGGATGTAGCTGTCACCGTCGCGCCGCGCCGTCGTCTGCAGCGCCAACGTGTCGGTGCCGCTCGTCGGCTCGGTGACGCCAAAGGCCTGCAGACGCAGGGAGCCGTCGGCGATCTTCGGAAGATATCGCTTCTTCTGCTCTATGCTGCCATGCCGCAGGAGCGTGCCCATGGTGTACATCTGCGCATGGCAGGCCGCCGCGTTGCAGCCACCGCGATGTATCTCCTCGAGAATGACGGCGGCGGCCGTCAGATTGAGACCGGAGCCGCCATATTCCTCCGGGATCATGGCGGCGAGATAGCCAGCCTTCGTCAGGGCGTCCACGAAGGCCGCCGGATAGGCGCGATCCCTGTCGCACCGGCGCCAGTACTCGCCGGGAAAAGCGGCGCAGACTTTCTGCACCCCGGCGCGCAACGCGGCGAGGTCGGGATTGAGATCGTTGACGGGCGCGCTCACTTGGGCGGCCCCGGATACCATTGGTCGGGCTCCGGCCTCTGCCAGTTGGGCGGCGCATAGCGTATCTCGACAATGGTGGTGAGATCGCGCTCGGTCGCGAAGTAGACGAAGCGCACGCCGAGGAAGTTGCCCTCCATGAGTGGCTTCCAGCCCTGGGCGGTGAACTTTGCGATCACTTCCTCGATCGGACGGTCACCGCAATCCACATTGATGTGATGGATGCCTTCGCCGTGATCGCGCAGGAACTCCCAATAGATCGACGGTCCCTCCAGGGGCTGGATCAGTTCCCAGTTCATGTTGTCGGTCCAGGCGAGCGCCAGCTTCATGCTGAAGGGCGTGGGAACGCCGCGGATCTTCGTGTCGGTGAGGCGCGGCGGTCCGTAGGTATAGACCTTCCACGGTCCGATCCCCAGCCGCACAAACTCCTTGAGTCTGGCGTCGAGATCGCGCACCACCAGACCCACCTGAGTGATGTTGCGGATGAAATCGAGTGCCTGCATCGGGCTCTCCAGTATTGCGGTACTCGGCGGATTCTGGCACTTTCCGAGGCACCGACAACAGTGGGCTGATCATCTACCAGTTATGAGAGCCCCGTATGGCAATTCTCGATGGATTTGCGCCGCATCAGCTATTTTGTTGAAGTCGCCGAATGCAAGAGCTTCACGCGGGCCGGCGGACGGCTGGCCATCGCGCAATCGGCGCTGAGCCGGCAGATCCGCGATCTCGAGGACGAGCTCGGCATAAACCTCTTGCACCGCACCGGCCGGGGCGTCGAACTCACCGAGGAAGGAGGCGTCTTCCTCGAGCGCGCCCGCAAGCTCCTGGCCGATGCCGAGACGCTGTTCGCCGAAGCCAAGGCGATGAACAATGGCGGCGGCACCGTGTCGCTCGGCGTGCCGCCGTCGATCAGCCAGATCCTGCTGGCGCCGTTTCTCAGCCGGGTGCGCGAGGAGAAGCCGGATATCCGCATGCGGGTGGTCGAGGGCTTCAGCGGCCATGTTTCGGAATGGCTGCTCAACGGCCGCATCGACCTCGCCGTCCTCTACAATTCACCTTCGACGTCGAGCCTGCTCGTCGATCACCTGCTCATCGAGGACATGTATCTGATCGGTCCGCCGGATGACCGGCATTTCGAGCGTCGGACCATGCCGCTCGCCGC
This sequence comes from uncultured Aestuariivirga sp., assembly GCA_964537655.1. Lineage (GTDB taxonomy): Bacteria > Pseudomonadota > Alphaproteobacteria > Rhizobiales > Aestuariivirgaceae > Taklimakanibacter. The sequence goes on along the minus strand of CAZICN010000055.1, from coordinate 16,434 downwards.
GGTCGCAGCCCTTCCGCTCGTCCTTCCCGGACGTCCGCACGGGCTCAGGGTCCTGATCGAGAAGGCCGCGAGCAAAGCCGGCATCGAACTCAAGATCGACATCGAAATCGACGCTCTGGCCACCATGAAGACGCTGGCCGCCGACGGCACCGCCTATACGATCCTGCCGGTCTCGGCGGTGTTCCAGGACCTTCAGCACCGCCGGCTCGGCGCCACCAAGATCGTCGAGCCCGGTATCAGCCGCGAGCTGGTCCTCGCCAGTTCGACACAGCGTCCGACGACGCGCGCGACACAGGACGTGGCGCGCATCCTGCGCCGTCAGGTGTCGGACATGGTCACGAACGGCCAGTGGATCGGTCGGCAGACTCCTGTGTGAATTCGGCGCGCAGCCTTGCGCCATGCTCGTCGAGAGCCGGAACCAGGGCCGGCCGCATGCCCGCGACGCGGACCGGAAGATCGGCAAGCAGCGCTTCGCCGCCGGCGAAGAGCGCCTGCTGATTGCGCAGCTGCGGATGCCGGTCGAGGCCGGCGACGGAGTTGAGGCTGGCGCAGGCGATCTGCTTGCGGCGCAGGAGACCGAGCAGCTCGTCGCGCGAATAGCGCGCGAAATAGCGCTCTATATGGGCGTCGAGCTGATTGCGGTTGCGCACGCGATCCTCGTTGGTGAGAAACAGCGCTTCCGTCCCGAGCTCCGGCTCGCCCAGCACGTCGCTGCAGAAGGCCCGCCATTCGCGGTTGGACTGGATGGCGACGAGCAGTTCGCCATCCGCCGCATGATAGACGCCATAGGGTGCCAGTGTCGGATGGCGCACGCCCATGCGCTGCGGAGCGGCGCTGGCATAGCGCTCGTAGAGAAGGGGAACATTCATCCAGTCGGCCATCACGTCGAACATGGCGATCGACAGGTCGGTGCCGACACCGGTGCGGGCGCGCAGCAGCAATGCCCGCAGGATGGCCGAGAAGGCAGTGAGGCCGGTCGCGATATCGCAGATCGATATGCCCACACGGGCCGGCGAATCGGCCGAGCCCGTCACCGAGCAGAGGCCGCTTTCCGCCTGCACGAGCAGATCATAGGCCTTCATCGCCGCGTATGGCCCCTCGCGGCCATAGCCGGTGATCTCGCAGGTGATGAGGCCGGGATTGCCCTCACGCAGATGCGGACCGGAAAGGCCCTTGCGCTCCAGGGAGCCTGGCGCCAGATTCTGCAGGAGCACGTCGGCGCGCGCCAGCATGCGCCTGAGCAGCGCAAGATCGTCTTTCGCGGCAAGATCGAGAACGATCGATTCCTTGCCGCGATTGAGCCAGACGAAATACGCGCTGCCGCCGTTCGCGGCACGGTCGTAGTCACGGGCGAAGTCGCCGCCTTCACGTTCGACCTTGATCACCCGGGCGCCGGCGTCGGCGAGCAGAAGACCGCAATAGGGTGCTGCGACCGCCTGCTCTATCGAGACGACGGTGATGCCTTCGAGCTCGCCGCCGACAGGCATTCAGGTCACGACCTTGCAGACGGGGTCACCCACCTCGAGCTCGCTGCCCGGTCCGGCAAGGATCTCCGTCAGCACGCCGGCCGTCGGGCTCTGCACCTCGCTGGTCACCTTCTCGGTCTCGACCTCATAGAGAACATCGCCGACCGCCACCGTGTCGCCCACGTTTCTGTGCCACGTCGTCAACGTCGCCTGCACCATGTTCATGCTGAGGCGCGGCAGCTTGAGAATGACTTTCATCGGCTCCTCTTGTGATCGGCGACCGCCCGAATAGCGTCGACGATCCGGTCGATATTGGGAAGGACCGCCTGTTCGAGCGGCGGGGAATAAGGCATCGCGATGTCCTCGACGGTGACGCGCCGTACCGGGGCGCGAAGGTGATCGAAGGCGCGGTCGGCGGCGATGGCGGCGATGTGGGAAGCCGCACTGCAGCGGTCGCGCGCCTCATCGACGACAACCAGACGGCCGGTCTTGCGCACCGAGGCGAGAATGGCCTCCTCATCCAGGGGAACGAGAGTGCGCGGGTCGATGATCTCGATGGAGATCTCGTTCAGGGCATTGGCGGCCTTCTCGACATTGCGCGCCATGTTGCCGAAGACCACGACCGTGACGTCCGATCCCTCGCGCCGGATGGCGGCCTTGCCGAAAGGCTGCAACACCTCGCCTTCCGGCACATCGCCGCTTTCGCCGCCGCGGCCCGCCGCCTGGAGAAACACGACGGGGTTGTCGTCGCGGATGGCCGTCTTGAGCAGCGCCTTGGCGTCGGCGGGAATGCTGGGTGTCACGACTTTCACGCCGCCGAGATTCATCAGCAGCGCATGAACGCTGTCGCTGTGCTGGGCCGCCGCCGAGCGGCCGCCGCCCGAGACCGCGAGATAGACGATGGGCAGTTTTATCTGCCCGCCGGTCATCAGCCTGAGCTTCGCCGCCTGGTTGGCGATCGCATCGAAGCCGGTATAGAGGAAGTTCGCATACATCATGTGGCAGACGACGCGATAGCCGGCGGCGGCGGCGCCCACCGCCATGCCGGAGATCAGCTGCTCGCTGATGGGCATGTCGCGCACCCGGTCGGGCCCGAAGCGCGAGAAGAGGCCCTTGGTGTCGCCGAACAGGCTCGCCTTCACGTCCTCGCCGAACAGGATGACCTTCGGGTCGCGTTCCATCTCCTCGGCCAGCGCCTCGTTGATGGCGTTTATCATGCGGAGCCGTTTCATCATGACCTCATGCGAACATCAAGTCGGCTGACGGTGCGCCCGGCTCCGGCCAGGGCGAAGAATCGGCGAATGTCACGGCTTCCGCCACCAGCGCTTCGATATCGCGGTCGACCGCGGCCATATCCGCCACGCCGATCAGGCCTTCGCCCAGTACGTGGCGGCGGAACCTGTCGATCGGATCGCGCTCGCGCCACGCCTGCACCTCGTCCTCGCTGCGATAGGGCTGCGAGAGGAAGGTGTTCTCGTATTCGACATGGCCGCGTATGCGATAGGTCGAGGCTTCGATGAGCGAAGGACCTTGCCCGTCGCGGGCACGCCTGATCGCCCGTTCGGCGGACTGCCACACGGCGAAGACGTCATTGCCGTCGATACGCTCCGCCGGCATGCCGAAGGATGCGGCGCGCTTGTAGATCTCACCGGAGGTCACGGTCGCGGAAGGTGAGAATTCGGAGAACCCGTTGTTCTCGCAGACAAGGACGAGCGGCAAGCGCCACAAAGACGCAACATTCAGCGCCTCCATGAGCACGCCCTGGTTCGCCGCACCATCGCCGAAGAAGCACACGGCGACGCCGCCCCGGCCGTCGAGCTGGGCCGCGAATGCGGCACCCGTCATGAGCGCGATGCCGCCGCCCACAATGCCGTTCGCCCCCATGATGCCCTTGCCGAAATCCGCGACATGCATGGAGCCGCCATAACCCTTGCAGATCCCCGTCGAGCGCCCGTAGATTTCCGCCATCAGCGCCGCGACGTCGCCGCCCTTGGCGAGGAAATGGCCATGCCCTCGATGCGTGCTGGATATCCAGTCGGCGTCGGAAAGCTGGCCGCAGACGCCGACGGCGACTGCCTCCTGGCCGATATAAAGATGAACCGGGCCCGGCAGCTTGCCATTGGCGCAGTCCTCGCCGAGCCGTTCTTCGGCGGCCCGGATGAGCTTCATCCTTCGATAGAGTTCCAAAAGCTGTTCGCCAGGGAGATTTGTCGTCACTGGGTTCCTCCACGCGGCCACTATAGGGTGGGCCGCCATGGTTTGCTGTCATAAGTGAAAGTACTTTTTGATCTTGGACAAAGGGATCGTCCGGATTCCACTATCGCCGCCGTGACGCTTGGCACCGACAAGGACGCAACATGGCAGGCCCGCAGCATGCTGGCGGAGGACATCGTTTCCGCCCGTCTCATCGCGGAATTCCAGGCGACCCTGGGCGCGTTCATGGCGCCAAGCAGCCCTGGCCTGGCGCCCTTGGCGCTCCACTGGTGCCTGGCGCCCGATCGGGCGCCGACTGGCGATCTCGGTCCCGACGGCCACGCCGCACGCGGTGAATTCCTGCCCGATCTCGGCCTGCCGCGGCGCATGTGGGCGGGGAGTACCGTCGACTTCCTCGATCCGCTGCGCCCCGGCGACAAAGTGTCGAGACGCTCCACCCTTGTCGGGATCGAGCGCAAGCTCGGGCGCTCAGGCCCCTTCGCCCTCGTCACTGTCGAACATGACTATGCGACGAGCCGCGGCCCTGCCCTGCGCGAGCGCCAGGATCTGGTCTTCCTGGCGCATGGCCGCCGCGAGACGTTGGCGAAAAAGGCGACCGCCACACCTGACCTCCACTGGTCGATCGATGCCGGCGAGGCATTCCTGTTCCGCTATTCCGCCCTCACCTTCAACGCCCACCGCATCCACTATGATCTTCGCTTTGCACGCGAAGTGGAAGGCCTCGCGGGGCTCCTGGTGCACGGCCCCTTGCAGGCGACGATCCTCACCCAGCTCGCGGCGACGCTCGCCGGTGCCGCCCCGCGGCACATGTCCTACCGGGCGACGGCGCCGCTGGTGGCGGGCCGCACTTTCATCGCCGCGGCGCGCCGGACCGGACAGGACATCGCGTGCTGGATCGCGGATGCGGACGGCGTGGTAACGATGACGGCAGATTTCACAGGAGGAAAGCAGGAATGATCACGGGCTGCGACCATATCGGCATCCAGGTGCGCGATGTCGAGCGATCGACGCAATTCTATGTTGAGAATCTCGGCTTCACGCGCGTGGCGCGATGGAGCATGTCGAAACCTTACGTACAGAAACTCGTCGGCTACTACCCGGACGTCGTCCTCGAGATCGCCATGCTGACGATCCCCGGCACCGATATCTTCCTCGAGATCCTCGAATATCGCAATGTCGACAAGACACCGGTCGACCCGGCCCTCGCCAATCCGGGCACCGGCCACTTCTGCCTGTTCTGCGACAATCTCGACGAGCTGTATGAGAAACTCGCGGCCAGGGGCGTGGATTTCATATCGGAGGTGCAGACGCCGGTCTCCGGCCCGGCCGAAGGCGGCCGGATCGTCTATCTGAGAGATCCCGACGGGATCGGGGTCGAGCTTGTGCAGGCCAGAACACGGGGCGACGGGTCGCCCAGGAAACAGGTGCGCTCGTGAGCCGCGAGGTCGAAGGAAAAGTCTGCGTCGTCACCGGCGGCAGCCGCGGCATAGGGGCCGCCATCTGCGCGCTCTTCGCCGAACATGGCGGGCGCGTCGTCAATCTCGACCGCGATCCGCCGCAGGCCGATACAGGCATTCCCTTCCATCGCCTCGACGTCGCGAGCGAGGAGAACGTCATCGAAATCGCGCGGCAGCTCGCCCGCGACCATGGCGGTGTCGATATTCTCGTGAACAATGCCGGCATCGGCCGCCTCGGCCCGAGCATGAGCTTTCCGCTCAAGGACTGGCAGGCGTCCTTCGATGTGCTCACCACGGGCGTGTTCCTGTGCAGCCGCGAGTTCGGCAAGATCATGCGCGAGCGGGGCCGAGGCGGCATCGTCAACATCTCGTCGATCAACGGCCTGGCGAATTTCCCCATGCGCCTCGCCTACAGCGCGGCAAAGGCGGCCGTCATCTCGATGACGAAGGTCCTGGCGGTCGAATGGGCCGCCTTCGGCATCAGGGTGAATGCGGTGGCGCCGGGCATGACCGAGACGGAGATGCTCAAGGAGGCGATCGACCAGGGTCTCATCGATGTCGATGTCTACATGGACCACACGCCGCTGCGCCGTTTCGGCCGCCCGCGCGATATCGCGGAGGCCGTGCTCTATCTGGCTTCCGAACGCTCGAGCTACCTCACCGGGCAAGTCATCGTGCCGGACGGCGGATGGACGGCGTTCAACTGGATCCCGTGGAGCGGTGATCCGGAAAACCCCGAAATAAAGAAGGGATAGCCCGATGGAAACCGTCAAGAAGATCGATGCCTTCGCCTTGAGCTACAAGGAGCCGCATTATCGCGGCCTCGATCGCTGCGTGACCCTTGTGCGCATCGAGACCACGGGGGGTGCGGTCGGCTGGGGCGAGGCCCTGACGCGCTACCGCGCCGCGGCGCTCGCGACCAGGGTGCTGGCGCTCGAAGGCTTCGCGCCGATCATCCAGGGCCAGAGCCCGATCGACGTCGAGGTCCTGTGGCGCAGGATGTGCGCGAGCGCCAACTGGTTCGGTACTGAAGGCATCGCGGCCCTCGCCATCAGCGCCCTGGACATGGCGCTTTGGGATCTCAAGGGCAAGCTCCTCGGCCTGCCGGTCTCGAAACTGCTCGGCGGCCAGGTCCGCTCGGAAATTCCGGCCATGGCCTCGATCATCTTCGACATGGATGATCTCGACTGGACCCTGAACGAATTCCGCGGCTTCCGCGAGGAAGGCTATGGCATCGTCAAGGCCGGCTGGGGCATGCGTGTCGAGGCGATGTTCGGACAGAACCGCAAGCGCGATCTCGAATATCTGCGTGAGATCCGCAAGGTGATCGGCGAGGACATCTCGCTTGCGGTCGACATTCCCGGTCCCTTCGGCATCTGGGACAGCGCGACGGCCATCCGGCGCATCCGCGAATGGGAAGAATTCGACTTGCGCTGGGTCGAGCAGCCTCTGAAATCGGACGATCTCGACGGCTATGCGCGGCTGCGCGCTTCGGTGGCGATCCCCATCGGCACCGGCGAGGACGAATGGGGGCTGGAGAGCTACAAACATCTCATCCGCTCGAACGGCGCCGACATCCTGCAGCTCGATCCCGCCTGGGCCCTCGGCCTGACCGGCTGCCGCCAGGTGGCGATGCTCATCGAGGCAGCCGGCCTCAAATACAGTGCCCATACCTGGAGCAGCGCCATCAACACGGCGGCGAGCCTGCATCTGGTGGCGCTGTCGCCGGCCGGCGACACGCTCGACTTCAAGCCGCATGAATCGCCCATGCAGCACGACCTGGTCGAGGATCCGTGGGTGCACAGGAACGGCATGCTGGCGCTACGCGACAGTCCGGGCCTCGGCATCACGGTGCGCGAGGACGCCGTCGCGAAGTTCGCTCTCGCATGAGTGCCCTCCTGCTCGCGGGACGCCTCGCGTTGGTGACCGGCGGCGGGCGCGGCATCGGCGCGGCCATTGCCGGGGGCCTCGCCCGCCACGGCGCCACGGTCGTTATATCCGACATCACGAAGGACAAGGCCTCGTCCACGGTCGAGGCGATCAAGGCCGTGGGGGGCGAGGCCGCCGGCATCGCCATGGATGTCACCGACCGCGATGCCATTGATCGCGCCGCGGCGCAGATCGCTGCCGATCATGGGCCGATCGGCATTCTCGTCAACAATGCCGGCATCGCGCCCTATGCCCGTTTCGACGAGCCGCACGCCCCCGAGGCCTGGCGGAAGGTCATGGCCGTCAATCTCGACGGCGTCTTCCACGTGACCCGTGCTTTCCTCCCGGCCTTGCGCGCGACCCGGGGAACGATCGTCAATGTCGCTTCGATCGCCGCTTTCGTCAGCGGCACGTCGAGCCCCGGCTACACCGCCGCCAAGGGCGGGGTCAGGTCGCTCACGCAATATCTCGCCCGCGAGCTCGCGCCGGATGGAATCCGCGTCAATGCCATCGCGCCCGGCTGGACCCTGACGGATATGAGCGCAGGCGAAATCCGCGATTCCGACGACCCCAATCTCTACCGCGCCAGAACGCCCATGGCGCGATATGCACGCCCGGAGGAAATGGCGGGACCTGTGGTCTTTCTCGCCTCGGACCTCGCGAGCTATGTCAGCGGCGTGACGCTTCCAGTGGATGGCGGACACCTCGCTGCCTGAACAAACGCTTTGCCAATGGCCCGTCAGGCGCTGCCGAGCGTCATGACCGCGCCCGCCCCTGCCCGAAGCGGGCAAATAGAAGCAGGCCCAGGCAGATCATGAGGATCTGCATGACGGAGATCGCGGCGACCGTTGGATCGACCTCGGTGCGGATATTCTCGAACATCCGCTTCGGCAGCGTGCCGTTGGCGCCGGCGAGGAAGATCGCCACGACAAGCTCGTCGAAGGAGGTGATGAAGGACAGCAGTGCGGCCGAAACCAGGCTCGGCACCATTTGCGGCATCACGATGCGGCGGAAGATGGTGAGACGGCCGGCGCCGAGCCCGGCCGCCGCCCGTTCGAGATTTTCATCCAACCCGCGCAGGCCGGCCTTGAGCACGATCAGGGCAAAAGGCAGAGCCAGGATCGCATGGGCGATGGCGAGCCCGAGCATCGAGCCGACGAGGCGCAGTTGTGCGAATATGCCGTAGATGGCGACCGCCGTGACGATGGTGGGAACGATCAGTGGCGCCAGCATCAGCCGGTCGAGCACCAGGCGCCCGCGGAACGTCCCGCGGGTGAGCGCGAGAGCGAGCGGCAAGGCCAGCAGCAGGGTGAGCACGACGGTCGCCGCCGCCACCTGGAGGCTGCGCCATGTCGCGTCCATCCAGGTGGGGCTCATCAGATAATTCTCGAACCACCTGAGCGAAAAGCCGGGCGGTGGAAACTGGAGATAGGGCGACGAGCTCAGCGAGACCGGGAAGATGATCGCCAGCGGGAGCGTCAGGAAGAGGAATACCGCGCCCACATACAGGCGCAGGAACACGCGTCCTGGTCCGGTGCGGCGGGTCACGGCTTCTTGTTTCCGTCTTCGACCGCCCAGTTCATCGCGCTGTACACGATGATGGTGAGGACGAGGAGAATGCCGGCGAGCGCACTGGCGAAAGGCCAGTTGAAGACCTGCCGCACCTGCTGGTCGATGAGCGGCGCGATCATGATCACGCGCCCGCCGCCGAGAAGTGCGGGCGTGATGTAGAAGCCGAGCGAGGTCACGAAGACGAGGCTGCAGCCGGCGACGATGCCCGTGCGGGTGAGCGGCAGGTAGATCCGGGTGAAGATGCGCCAGGATCCGGCGCCAAGTCCCTGCGCCGCCTCCACCAGCCGCGGATCGAGCCGCCGGAAGGCGGCATAGAGCGGAAGGATCATGAACGGCAGGAGGACATGCACCATGCCGATCAGGACACCGGAGAAATTGTAGAGAAAGGCGATCGGCTCCTGGATGAGGCCGAGGCTGATCAAGGTCTGGTTGAAGATGCCGTTGCGTCCGAGCAGCACCATCCAGGCATAGGTGCGAACCAGAATGCTGGTCCACAGCGGCAGGAGAACGAGGACGAATCCCACCGTTCGCCAAAGCCGCCCTGTGGTCGACAGCCAATAGGCGACCGGATAGCCGAGAATGAGGGTAATGGCCGTCACCGCCACCGAGATCTGGAAAGTCAGCAGGAAGATCTGCTGATAGACGCTGCCGGTCAGCGCCTTGATGTAATGCTGCAGCGTGCCGCCCTCGAGCCCGAGATACAGGAGGCGAATGACCGGCACGCCGAACAGCAGGAGGAACAACAGGAGCGCCGGCAGCATGACGAGGATGAGCCTGGCGTTGCGGCTCATCCTGTCGAATGCCGGTGCGCGGCTTGCGGCGACAATTTTCACCAGGGGGACCCTATCCCGGAAGCGGCCAAAAGAATAGCGCGAAGCGGCGCGACACCGTGCGACCGAATGATCGGCCTGCACGGGCCGCGCCTGCATCCGCGCCAAAGCGTGCCTATATGCCCGAGCCGTCACTCAGGTGAGGATCCATGCGTTCCACCGCTCGAGCGCGGTGGCGGCATTCGCGTCCCACCATTCATAGTTGCTGCGGAACATCTTGCTCATGTTCTGCGGCGCGGTCGGCATGGAGTCGAGCAGCGCCGGATCGAGATGCTTGAGCATGTCCGGGTTGGGGCTCGGATAGGGAATTTCCGCCGCATAGACGGCTTGCCGCTCGGGATCGGCCATGACGGCGAGCAGACGTTGCGCCCAATAGGCGTCCTTCGCCCCTTTCGGTATGCACCAGGTGCCGTCGATCATCATGGCCTGGGTCCATTCGATGGCGACGGGGGCATTCGGATCCTTGCGCAGGACGTCCGTGAACCGCCCGTTCCAGGTGGTCACCAGCACCACCTCCTTGTCGAGGATGAGCTGCACAGCCTGAGCGCCGGAATCCCACCACACCGCGATGTTCTTCTTGATCTCGTCGAGTTTCTTGAAGGCGCGATCGAGATCGAGCGGATAAAGCTTGTCCATCGGCACGCCATCGGCGATCAACGCGAATTCCAGATTGCCGCTCGGATGGTTGCGCAGGCTGCGCGGTCCGGGAAATTTCCCGATGTTCCAGAAATCCGCCCAGCCCTGCGGTTGCGAACCGCCTTTGAATACGTCGGTGCGATAGCCGAGGATGACCGCGCCGACCGCATCCGTAAAGATGTCCTTCGCCTTGTACTCGGCCGGATAGGACGCGCGATTGATCAACTTGTCGTCGATCGGCTCGAGGAGACTGAGCTTCCGCGCCAGCCCGATGGCTTCCGGATCGATTTCGGTCAGAGCCCATTCGATGTTGCCCGATTCGACCATGGAACGCAGCTTGGCGAAGTCCATGGGGCTGGAATCCACGACGCGGATGCCGGTCTGCTTCTCGAACGGATCGAAATAGGCCTTGCGCAGGGCGACGCCGACGGCACCGCCCGAGTTGTTGACGACAATGCTCTCGGGCTTTGGCGGCTCCTGCGCCAAAGCGCCAAATGGAGATGCGGTGACGAGCGACGCCGCAGCAGCCGTTCCCAGGAATTCACGACGAGTGTATTTCATGCGTTCCTCCTTGTGATGTGCGCTTGCGCGCGTCTTGGTTATCGAGCGAGAAGAGATGAACCGCTTCCGGCGCCAGGCCGATGGACAGCCGGTCGCCTTCATCCGGGGCGCTCAGTTCGTGCGTGGCCGGCAGGCGAATATTGATCTCGGCGCCGTCGGCCAGCCGCAACCGGCAGCGCCAGGCCGTCCCGATGAAAATCCGCTCGACGACGGTCCCGGCGAAGATGTTCGCTTCGCTGCCGTCCGACGGCCGCAGGCGCTCGGGACGGAACAGCACGCCGACTTGACGCTCGCGCTCCCATTCGCCCGAAGCGGTCAGGCGGAGGCCACCATCGAGCAGGACGATACTCGTCCCGTTCGTGGAACTCACGACCCGGCCGGTGAAGATGGTCGACTCGCCGACGAAATCGGCAACGAACCGGCTGGTGGGCCGGTCATAGACGTCGCCCGGCGTCCCGATCTGCTCGATGCCGCCTCGATCCATCACCACGATGCGATCCGACAGGATGAGGGCTTCCTCCTGGTCGTGGGTGATGAAGATCGTGGTGATGCCGAGGCGCTGCTGGAGGCGGCGGACTTCGAGCTGCAATCCCTCGCGCAGTTTGCGGTCGAGCGCGCCGAAAGGCTCATCGAGCAGGAGCAGCGACGGCTCGAAGACCAGGGCGCGGGCGAGCGCCACGCGCTGCTGCTGTCCGCCCGAAAGCTGCGACGGCAGCCGGTCGCCCAGGGCGGCGAGATCGACGAGACGGAGCGCCGCGGCGACACGCTCCTTGATCGCGCTGCGCGACAGCGAGCGCATCTCCAGGGGAAAGGCGACATTCCCGCTGACGGTCATATGTGGAAAGAGCGCATAGTTCTGGAACACCATGCCGATGTTGCGCGCCGCGGCCGGCTGATCGGTGATGTCGTGACCTTCGAGCCGCACGCTGCCGGCATCGGGTTGCTCGAAGCCCGCGATCACCCGCAGCAATGTCGTCTTGCCTGAGCCTGACGGGCCAAGAAGGGTCAACAGCTCGCCGGGGCGCACAGCAAGATCGATTTCGTCGAGCGCGGTGAACGCGCCAAACGTCTTGCGAATCCCGCGAAGCTCGAGATGTGATGCCTGCGTCGCCACGCTCTTCTCCTCTCCGAGCGGCCGTGCCGCCAACCCGGCAATTCATGTAACGCCGGGGATGAACTGTCAAATAATCAGCTAAATATCACCATTTGATACTACATGGAAGCCGTTGAAAACACCGGTGTTTTTCAACGGCGGCGGCCTGAACCTGCATCGCATCCACGTATATCAGATATGGATAACGCTCTCCGGCAGCTTCTATAATATCGCGCATGCATCTTTGCGAAGGGAGCACCGCATGGAATTTCTGGTCGAGATCGATGTGAATCTGCCGCCCGATTTCGACGCCGGCAAGGCGGACGAACTGCGCAAGGCCGAGGCGGCGCGCGGTGTCGAGCTCTATGAGGCCGGAACGATACGCCGGGTGTGGCGGGTGCCCGGACGGCGCGCCGCTGTGGCGATCTGGGAAGCGCCGGACGCGACCGCGCTTCACCTGGCCTTGTCTTCTCTTCCGCTCTTCCCGTGGCTCGATATCCAGGTGCGGCCACTGGCGCGACACTATATCGAGGATCTCATCGCGCAGAGGACGGTCGCCGGCACCAAGAAAGCCGGTCCGGCCTGACTCAGGCCGCAATTGCGGCGTTCGACTTCAGGATCTTCAGGTAGCGCTTGAAGTTCTCGCTGAACCGCTCGGTCGGGACGGCAACGCCGATGGCGAAAGTACGCCCCAGCCCCTCCAATGGCGCGGCGAGGCAGCACAGGCCTTGCGAGAACTCCTCATCGTCGAGCGCATAGCCGCGCCGCCGGATAAGGGCGAGTTCATCGCGCAGTCGGCGCACCGATGTGATCGTATGCGGCGTGCGGCCCACGAGCTTGTTCCCGGCCAGGAAATCATCGACGGTCGCGGGATCGGCGAGCGCCAGCAGCAGCTTGCCGGAGGCGCGCGCATGCGCATGCTCGCCATAGCCGAGCGGCAGCTCGCCCGCATGAACCGGAAGATGGCCACGGGCCGAAACAAGCGTCACGATGCGCCCGTCGAACCAGCCTGACGCATAGGCCGTCTCGCCCGTCGCCGCCGCGATCGACCGCACGAGCGGCGCAAGATGCTCGGAGGGCGCCAGCTGACGGCGGAATCCATCGGCGATCGCGGCCGCGGCAAGGCCCAGAAAGTAGCGATTATTCTCGTTCTTGCGGATGATGCCGGTGGCGAGCAGCGTGTGCACCATATGATAGGTGACCTGGCGCGGCAGCTTCAGGCGCTCCCTGATGTCGACGGCACGCAGGCCCTCGCCGCTGCGCGCGATCTCGAGCAGGACAGATACCGAGCGCGCCACCGACTGAATGCGCGGCCGCGCGCGAGAAGCGGCTTTGGACTCACCGCGCAGCGCCTTCTTGGCCATGCCCCATCCCTCCACAAGTTTTCCTGTTATCAGATAATGTTATGACTCTTATAATTTGACAACTGGCGCCCCGCTGGAAATTCTGCCGCCCGGAAGGAAAAATCATGTCCAAGCGGCTCAACGGAAAACGGACGCTGATCTATGGCGGCGGCACCGGCATCGGCCTTGCCATGGCCCAGGCCATGGCGCGCGAGGGATCGTCGATTTTCATTTCCGGCCGGCGGGAACACGTCCTGCGCGCGGCAATCGCCGAGATCGGCGATGGCGCCGGCTATGCGGCCGGCGATGCCACATCGGTTGCCGACGTCCAACACGTCACCCGGGCCGCCGAGGCCTTCATGGGCGGTATCGACACGGTCGTCGTCAGCGCCGCAGCGGTCGGCCGCACGACGATCTTCGATGCCGATCCGGACGAGTTCCAGCGCATCATGGACAACACGCTGCGCCCGACCTTTCTCGCCGTGCGCTATGCCTCGCCGCAGCTTCTCGCAGCAGGGAGCGCATCGGTCATCATCATTTCATCCACCTTCGGCCTGGTCGGCATGCGCGACCGCGTCGCCTATTGCGGCGCCAAGGCCGGCGTGATCGGAATGGTGCGGGCGATGGCGCTCGATTTCGCCGAGCGCGGGGTCAGGGTGAATGCCATCTGCCCTGGTTATGTGCTCACGCCATTGGCGCTCGAAACCGCCCGGCGCGAACCGGACCCCGATGCCTTGCTGCGGGCGCGCAGCCTCATGCATCCGATACCGCGCACCGGCAAGCTCGAGGAAATGGGAGAACTCGCCGTCTATCTGGCCTCGGACCTTTCCGCCTTCATGACCGGCCAGGCGATCGCCATCGATGGCGGCTACTCCATTCGCTAGTGTGGTGGTTCAGAAATTCTCTCCGGTATTGCGCTCGGAGGACGCTGCCAATACATGCGAACTTCGGATTCGGGACCACTAGGGGAGCTGCACCACATGTTTGATTTCTCGGACAGGGTATTGCTGTTGACGGGGGCCGGCGGCGGGATCGGCCGCGCGATCGCCGAGACGTTCCACAAGGCGGGCGCGGCCATGCTGCTCACCGATATCGACGAGGCGGGCACGCTCACCCTTGCGCGGTCGCTGGATCCCGAGCTTCGCCGCATCGCCGTGATGCGGATGGATGCCGGGAACCCGGCGGACTGCCGCGCCAGCGTGGCGCGCTGCAGGGAGCGCTTCGGCCGCCTCGATTTCCTCGTCCCAGCCGCCGGCATCTATGAGGAACAATCCTTCGCCAGCATGACGAACGAGCAGTGGCGCAAGACCATGTCCATCAATCTCGACGGCGTGTTCTTTCTGTGCCGCGACGCGCTACCCTTGATGAATAAGGGCAGCTCGATTGCCGTCATCGCCTCCGATGCGGCGCATCAGGGCGCCACACCGAAACATGCGCATTACGGCGCCTCGAAGGGCGCCGTCGTCGGCCTCGTGCGCTCGCTTGCCCGCGAGCTTGCGCCGGACATCCGCGTGAACGCCGTGTCGCCCGGAACGATCGAGACGCCCATGGTCAGCGACCTCATGCGGCAATGGGGCGACAGGCTGGTGGCGGCGACGCCGATGGGACGGCTGGGCCGGCCCAGCGAAGTGGCCAGCATCGTGGCCTTCCTGTGCAGCGACGCCGCAGCCTATGTCACCGGCCAGACCATCCATCCGAATGGCGGCTCCTATATCGGCGGATAGCTCAGCCCGCCGCCAGAAACGCCGTCACCTTGTCCGCCTCGAGGACGAACAGCCGGTCCTTGTCGTTCATGACGAAGCCCAGGCGCTCGTAGAAGCGCGCCGCGCCGTCGTTGGTGTGATAGACTTCGAGCTTGATGAAGCGCGCTCCCCGGGTGCGGCCGCGGCGCGCCGCTTCACGCAGAAGCTTCACGCCGATGCCCTGGTTGCGCGCCTTCCCGGCAATGAAGAGATCGACGACATAGAGGCCCTTGGCGTCGCGCCAGGTCGAATAGGTGAGAAGCGTCAGGCAGGCGCCGAGAATGCCGCTTTGATCCTCGGCAAGGGTGACGTCGATGAGATCGCCATGGGCAATGAGGCTTTCGGGCGTGAGCCTGGGGATGACATCCGAACCCGTATCGCGCGCCAGGCCATGGACCATCGCCACGACGTCTCGCGCATCACTTTCGCGCATCGCCCTTATGGTCAGCGTCATGTCCTGAGCCCCTCCAGCAGCGAAGCGAGATTGACGCCGAGGCTGGCCGAGGGATAGCCGCCCTCCTGAACCACCAGCATCGGCAGCTTCAGCGCGGCGATATCGCGCCCGATGGTGGCGAAGTCCTCCGTCGTGACGGCAAAGCCCTGGAACGGGTCGTCGATCGAGATATCGAGGCCCGCGGCGAGCACGATCATGTCGGAGCCGAAATCGCCGACGCGGCGAAGCGCCCGCGCCAGGGCCGGGCGGTAGTTGTCGATGCCGGTGCCGCGCGGCAAGGGCAGATTGAGATTGCAGCCTTCGCCTTCACCACGTCCCGTCTCCTCCGCGTAGCCCCAGAAGAAGGGATAGAAGCGTTTCGGATCGGCATGAAGCGAAACGGTGAGGATATCGGCGCGGTCATAGAAGATCGCCTCGGTGCCATTGCCGTGATGCACGTCGATATCGAGAATGGCGACGCGACGCCCGGCCCTGGTGAGTATTTCCGCCGCAAGGGCCGAATTGTTGATGTAGCAGAAGCCCGCCGCCACATCGGACGCCGCATGATGACCGGGCGGGCGGCACAGCGCATAGGCGATGCGATCACCCTTGAGCATCAGCGACGCGGCATGGGCCGCCGTCGCGGCACTTGCTTTCGCCGCCTCCCAGGTCTTCTCCATGATCGGGCAGGATCCGTCGCCCAGGTGATAGCCGCACTGGCCGACGACCGCGTCCGGGTAGCCGACAGGCGCCAGGCTGGCGCGGCCCAGCGCATGGATGTTGGGTGCCGGATAGGCCGCGGCCTCGGGCTGGCGATGCCAGCGCTCCCACAGCGTGTCCATGAAGGCGAGATAGCGGGCGTCATGGACGAGCGACAATGTCTCGTTGCCGACCGGCGGCGGGGCAACCAGGGTGCTCCCGGCGCGCCTCACGCCTTCGAGCAGCATGTCGATGCGCTCCGGCCGCTCCGGCATGGGCTTGGGCTTGCCGGCGACGATGAAGCTCGGCGGATTGTGCAGACGTTGCATGTCGTCGAGGACGGTGATCATGATTTGCCTATGCGTTGAGGCTTCTGCTACTAGTGGAGTGGATATGACAATCGCAACCCAACTGGCCGCAGGTGCGGCAAGCCAATCTCAAAAGCCAAACACCACAAGA
>CAZICN010000054.1:0-19810 GCA_964537655.1 uncultured Aestuariivirga sp. | reverse complement strand
TTCTCAATACGGTGTCCCGCGCCTTTCCGACCGTCACCGCCATCAGGGTCAAGGATGTGGTGGCGACCGTCACCGACCTTCTGACCCAGATGCTGGCCGCGATCCGCGGCGCCAATGCGCTGACGCTGGTGACCGGCATCCTCGTGCTGGCCGGCGCCCTGAGCGCCGGTCTCTCAGGCCGGCTCTATGACGCCGTCGTGCTCAAGACCTATGGCGCGACCAGGATCGAGCTCATCCAGGCCTTCATCATAGAATATGCGATACTGGGCCTCGCCTCCGCTCTGTTCGGCATCACCGTCGGCGCGGCGGGCTCGTGGTTCCTGAGCTTCTGGATCCTCGAAATGCCCTGGGCCTTCTCCTGGACGACCGCGGTCCTGACCGCACTCCTCGCCATGCTGCTGGCGATCGCGGCGGGCCTCGTCGTGACCTGGCGGGCGCTCACCGCCAAGCCGGCCCCGATCCTGCGGGATGAGTGAGCAGCCCGAGGCTGAACAGACCGATGTGATTTTCTGGCTATTTCAGCCCAATTCGGGTACGATTAAATCGATGAAAACCGGACGGAAGAACATCGCGGCGAGTGGCCTTTCGCTTCAGGAGGCGATGCATTTGCAGGCCCTTGAAAGCAATCCGCTGGATGCCGAGCAGGTAGCAATGTTCGAGATGTTCGACCGCGAAGGCTGGTCGGATGAACGCCGCCACAACTACATCCGCAAACGTGTCCTTAGTCGGGTCGGCGTTCCTGCCGCCGAATGACCGACGAGACCTATTGCTATCCGCCTGATTTCAAAGTTCTTCGCAATCGCTTCAACATCCACGACGAGCATGAGCTCGATCTGATTGAGCGCGAATTCGTCACGCAGCGCATGCGTGAGACGATCCCTGCCGGTCAGTTCGATCTTGCCCATCTGAGGACCATTCATCGGCATCTGTTTCAGGATGTCTACGAATGGGCGGGGGAGGTCCGCACCGTCGAAATCTCAAAGGGCAGTAGCCAGTTTCAGCCAAGACGTTTAATCGCGACCGGCATGGAAAACGTACATCAACGGCTGGTCCGCCAGGATTTCCTACAAGGCCTGGACACGGCGGCCTTCGCCCGCGAGGCCGGACATATCATCGGCGATGTCAATCACGCTCATCCGTTCCGCGAAGGAAACGGAAGGACCCAGCTGTTGTATCTCAAACAGCTGGCCGAACAGGCCGGGCATGCCATCGACTTGCGCTGCATCGACCGGGACCGCTGGATGGCAGCATCAAGGGAATCCCATCTTGGAAGCTATGGACCGTTAGAGCAGTGCATCGTCGCCGCAATAGGCCGGACGGCAACCGGTTCGCGCTGATTTCGCATGAGCATCTCGGCTGGTTCGTGGCACCGGGCTTCGTCTGGAGCGAAGGCGCGCCAGGCCTGAATCGTGTTGCGCTAAAGTAATAGCGTTCGGTTTGAGTGTTCTCTAAGTTACCGTCCGCATGACCATCCCACCGATCAGCAATGTCGACCTCAAGCTCCTGCATGTCTTCATGACCGTCGCGCGCAGCGGCGGTTTCGCGCTGGCCCAGACCGAATTGAATGTCAGCCAGGCCACGATCAGCATCCACATCAAGAATCTCGAGACCCGTCTCGGCCTGTCCTTGTGCCAGCGCGGCCGCGGCGGCTTCGCCCTCACCGAAGACGGCCAGCGCGTCTACGACGCCACCCATGCGCTCTTCAATCACATCGAAGACTTCCGCAGCGTGGCATTGGGGCGTGACAAGCTGGTCGGGGAACTGCAGATCGCGATCATCGACAATGCCGTCTTTCATCGCAAATTCCAGCTGGGCGAGGTCATCGAACGCTTCGGCGCGCTCAAGCATTCCGTCGATTTCACCGTCCATGTCGCGCCGCCGAACAAGCTGGAGGAAATGGTCCTTGGCGCCCAGGCGCATATGGCGATCGGTTTCTTTCCGCGCCGGCTGTCACAGCTCAGCTATGCGCCGATATTCACATCGCGGATGGAAATGTTCTGCGGCAGGAAGCACCCGCTCTACAAGCAGGCGCCCGACAAGGTGAGTCTGGCCAGCATCGAGGCCGCCGAACATGCCCAGCGCGGCTATGTCTCGGCCGACCAGCTTCCCGAAAACGAGCGCAATCTCAATTTCACGGCGCACGCCCACAGCATCGAAGGACTGGCCCATCTCATCCTCTCGGGCCAGTATCTGGCCTTTCTCCCGGTTCACTATGCCGAGCAATGGACGGCGACCAAGCAGATGCGCACCATTCGGCCCGAGCTCTACGCCTATGAATCGACCTATGAGGTGATCCGGCGAAAATCCGCCGCGCGCACGCCTGCGGAAGTGAAGTTCTACGAGCTGCTCATGGCCATGGCGAGTGCGTGATCAGGAAAACGGACACCGGTTTGCGTCCGATCACGCGCCGGCAGGCTCTCGCCCATCACTTGTGGATGAAGGCCAAAGGCTGCTGGGCGCTGCGTATCCCGTCGACTTGGGCGCGCACGGTTTCGATCTGCCTGTCGACCTCTCCACTCCCGATCAAGCCGAGCGCCAGAAGTGTCGCTTCGGCGGCCTCGAGCCAGGCGTCGAAATAATGCCTCTCGATGAGCTCATCGCTCTCACTTCCGCCAGTCCCGGCATTGCGCGCGAGGGTTGAGACCAGCCGAGCCTGGAAATCGGTCCACGGAAAATGGCCCGCTTTGACGGCCTCGACGACGAGAGCGAAAATACGCGCCTGCCAGGGCGCGTGGAACAAGGGTGAATGCTGCCCCTGACCCGGCATGCCGTCCTTGATCGCCGCTATTGTCAAACGATAATCCTCAAGCTGGTTCAAGATAATCCTCCCACAGGTCGGCATGGATCATGTCGCGGGATTCGGCATTTCGCCCCCAGACCTCACGGGCGGTGAAACCGACCGTATAACAATGCTGCGGGGCGGGCCCTTTGCCCGCGGCAACCGCATCCGCGAACTGGAACACACCCTGGTTGCTGACGACTTCGCCCAGCCTTCCGCGCAGATAGCGCGGAACCCGCGTGTGACCGGCTGGCGAATCCATCGTCACCCGAACCTTGGCACCCAGGGCGAAACGCGACTTTCGCGTGTCGTCGGGAAATTTGAGATGCGCCCCCGCTTTCACGGCGGCGGCGAGTTCTTCCGCACCGACCTTCCGATGTCGGGTGAGATCGACATCGAACAGCTTGCGGCCGGTCCGCAGTTCTTCCGCGCTCACGAGGCCTGCCTGCATCAGCAAGGCTTCGCTCGCCACCAGCCATTTCTCGAAGTAATCCAGCCGCAGATAGTCGGCCGCCGGCATCCGCTCGATCTCCTGGCGATGCTGGTCGGCGCCGTAGGGCACCGCTCCCGCCAAAGCCTCCGCCAAGGCGAATGCCCGGCGCTGCCAGTCCGCCTTGAAAACATAGTTCTCCTGCGCGATGGGGACCGGGCCGAAGCCATGCATGCCGCCCAGATCATGTATCCCGTCCATGGCCGATCCTTCCCTTGAGCTAGCGTCACTAGAGCCGCGCGGTTCCGATCATGCCATTACGCGTGACGAGGCCGGCCAGTTGGTCGTGCGTGAGCGCTTCGGTGCCGGCCGGGCGCATGGGCAGGACCATGTAGCGAATTTCGGCGGTGCTGTCCCAAACCTTGATCTCGACATCCCTGCCGACCTCGAGACCGAATTCTTTCAGGACCGCGCGCGGCTCGCGCACGACGCGCGAACGATAGGCGGCTCCCTTGTACCAGGCTGGCGGCAGACCGAGCACCGGCCAGGGATAGCAGGAGCACAAGGTGCAGACGATGACATTGTGCGAGTCAGGCGTGTTCGCCACCACGCGCATATGCTCGCCCTGATAACCTTTAAATCCCATGGCGTGAATGGCGCCAGTGCCGTCGCGCAGCAGCCACTCGCGGAAGTCCGGTTCCAGCCACGCCCGTGCGACCACCTTGGCCCCATTCCTCGGGCCCGTCTCGCGCTCATAATATTCGACGATACGGTCGAGAGCCGCGGGATCCACCAACCCCTTGGCGATCATCAGTTCCTCGAGCGCCCGGACCCTGAGGCTGGCGCCCTGCTCCAGCGGATCGTGTTCGTGTTCATGATCGGGATCATGATCGTGCGGCATACATGGCCTCCTCAAGCGCAGTTGCGGCGCAGGCGCCGGACATTCATTTGCGCGGCTCTTGCCAGATCGCCATAGTTGACGTTGACCGCGAACAGTTCCTCGAGCTGCCGCGCCATGGCGAGCAGCCGGTGGTCGCTGTGGCGAATGCCGACGATCTGCACGCTCAGCGCGCGGCCATCCGGCAACTGAAAGGCAGGCATCGACACCACGGGATGGCCCGTGTGGTTGAACAGCGCCGTATAGCGGATCGTGGCCTCGAGGACCGACAATTCGTTTTCGCCAACGAGCACCGTTTCCGCGTCGCGCTCCGGTGCGTCGAGAGGCAATGTCGGCAGGATCACGACATCCAGAGCCGGAAACAGGCCGTCGACCATGTCGGCGAATCGCCGCCGCCTCGACTGCGCCAATGCATAATCCTTATCGCTGAACGTCCGGCCGAGCTCTATCCCGCTGCGTGCGATGTCGGGATGCGCCTGCCACAGGCCGGGAAATTGCTCCGTGTGATATTTGGCGGCCTCTCGCGTCACCGTGACCATATGCGAGTTCATGATGTCGTCCGGAAGCGGCGTCCGGACCTCGCGAACCGCATGGCCGGCCTGGGCGAGCACGGACATGACATGCGCCATCGCTTTCGCCACCAGAGGATCTGCGTCGCCGAAATAGTCGGGCGAGATGCCGATTCGCAAATGCGCCGGCGGCGCCGGCTCCGGCGACGTCCCGGCAAGCGGATCGAGCACCGCCTGGATCGCCTGCAAGTCCGCGACGGCGCGCGCCAAAGGGCCGACATGGTCACAGGAATAGGCCAATGGACGAACCCCTTTCGTGCTCACCCGGCCCCATGTTGGCTTGAATCCCGACACCGAACAACAGGCGGCCGGGATGCGGATGCTGCCGCCGGTGTCGGTTCCGATCGCGCCATAGGCGAGCCCGGCGCAGACCGCCGCCCCTGCCCCGCCGCTCGATCCCCCGGCAATGAGGTCGGGCGCGATGGGATTGATGACCTGCGGTGTCCGCGTCCCGAAGGCGCCGGCATCGGTCTCGAGCACACCGACGATGACCGCTCCGGCCCGCCGTAAAACCGCGACGACTTCGGCGTCGCGCTCCGGCCGATAGTCTGCCAGGCTGGGCAGGCCTGCCTGGCACCTTGCCGGCGTCGTGTCGATCAGATCCTTGATGGCGATTGGAATTCCGTCGAGAACGCCCAACGCCTCTCCCTTCGCGCGGCGCGTTTCCGCGGCCTTTGCCTCGTGCTCCGCAGTTTCGACGGTGAGGTCGCTATAGGCCCTGATGAACCGGTCATCTCTGTCCAGCCTGGCGAGGACGTCCCGCAGCAGGTCCCGTGGCGAGACGCTTTTCGCGCACAGGGCTTCGGCCGCCGAGACGAGTGTCGCGAACTGCACCATGCCGGTCAGGCCCGGTTCAGGGCATTCAACATGCCGGTCCGGTCATGGCAGTTGAAATATTCG
Organism: uncultured Aestuariivirga sp.; assembly: GCA_964537655.1. Classification (GTDB taxonomy): domain Bacteria; phylum Pseudomonadota; class Alphaproteobacteria; order Rhizobiales; family Aestuariivirgaceae; genus Taklimakanibacter. The sequence continues at coordinate 14,234 of CAZICN010000054.1, read as the reverse complement.
AACGACTGATCCTGCGCCCGGATCACGCTCATCTCATGATAGAGGCGCAATCTGGCGTCCTTGAAAGTGCGGTAATGCCGGGTGCCCGCCGCGAAGATCGCCAAGTGACTGTCCGTCTTCACCCAGGCTTCGAGTTCGCTCAGGCTTCGCCACGCGCTCAAACTGTAGGTCTTGTCGAGCGCACCCGCATCGGCGAGGAGCGTCATATAACGATTGAAATAGCAGCCGACCCTCTCGCCCTGTTCGTGGATGAATGCCATGCCTTCATCCAGCCTCGGCTTCACTGTCTCGATATAGAAGCTCCGCTCGTCGACGCTCGTGTCGCTCCAGTCCTGGCCTGAGCGCAGCAGGCACAGATTGTCATGCGGCGTAACGACGATATGGCGTCCCGATGAATCATTGCCCCCCGCAAGCGCCGCATGCGGCTCGCCGCGCGGCGCCATTTCGTCGATCTGGGCGCGCGGTATCCTGTCACGCGCACTTCCCCAATAGCCATGCGTATCGGTCATTCCGCTCATGGCCTGGGCGATCCTTGCGTAACCCTCCGGATAGGGGTGAGAGAACGTCGTTTCGCTGTCCGAGATGGACGGCGTATAACATTCGCGGAAAAAGCCGATGTCGCCATCAAGGCGCGCGCCCGCGTGCCACCAGTCCGGCGGCAGGCTCTGGCACCAGCGGTCATAGGTTTCCCGGCTGTCCCAGTAACCGACGAGAACGCTGTTGGTATATCCCCGCTCATCGACATACTGGGCGCGGTCACAGAATGACGGCCCGAAAGGCCGCTCGAAGCCCTTCTGCTGCAGCACGATCGCCCTGGCGCTTTCCGCCGAGGCTTTGCTGAACTGCACGCCGAAGAACGCCATCGGCAGGACGGTCACATCCTTGCTGAAGCGGGCGGAATAGGAAGGCGTGACCGGCGCAAAGCCATCCGGTGCGCCGAGCGGGCGGGTGCGCGGCACTTGCAGATGAGGCGGAATGGCGGGCTCGAGCTGCGTCGAGGGTTCAATGGGCGCAGGCGCCACGGTCTTCGGCCGGCGCAGCCTGTCCAGAAGCACGGCCCATGCACCGGCCAGGCCCTTCGGCAGCAGCAGAACGAAGATCACCAGCACGAGCCCGACCAGGGTATTGCGCACATCGCCCATGCTCTTGCCGACTTCCACCAGGATCATCATCACGGCCGCCCCGAAGACCGGTCCCCAGGTGGATTTCAGGCCGCCGACGATGATCATCGACAGGACGAACATGAGGGTCGAGAGCTCGAACAGGCTCGGCCCGGCGAAACGGAAATGGGCGGCGTAGCTTGCCCCCGCGAGGCCGGTGAAGAAGGCGGTGACGACGAAGGCGATGATCTGGAACTTCTTGCGGTTGATGCCGCGGCTCGCGGCATAGATGGCGCTGTCGCTGGTGGCGCTGAAAGCGAGCCCGAGCCGGCCGTGGATCACGATGATCGAGGCGATGAATGAAAGCGCAAAGACGGCCAGCACCGAGAAATAATTTCCGACGATCCAGTTGCCTTTGAGAAGCTTGCGGAATCCGAAATCCAGGAACTGCGAGAAGCCGTTGGTGCCGCCGAAGAAAGGTATGCAGGTGCCGCCCCTCGTGACGTAGCAGGCGGAATCGGTGATGATGAGCGTATAGACCATATAGGCGATGGCGAATGTCAGCAGCGCCACATAGGCGGCGGCAAGGCGCAGGCAGGCGAAGCCGATCAGCAGCGCCGCGATCGCCGCCGCCAGTCCCGCCACCGGCATCGACAGCCACGGCGACAATCCCAGATAGGCCGCAAGCATCGCGACGCAGTAGGACCCGATGGCGAAGAACAGCATCTGCCCGAGCGAGAACACGCCGGCATGTCCGGTGAGCACATTCCATTGCACGGCGACGGAAGCCCAGATGAGAAAGGTGATGATCTCTCCCAGCGCGTATCGTTCCGTGACGATGAACGGCAAGGCGGACATGGCCGCGAGGAGGAGCAGGGCGCCCACAAGGTGCCGTCCCATTTCGCCGGAGAAGATCATGAGCGCACGATCTCCTGCTGTCCGAACAGACCGGCCGGCTTCCAGATCAGGACGACGATGACGAGCATGAGCATGACGGGGAAGCCGTAGCGAACCCCGAGATAATACTGGATCGCCGCCTCGAAGAGTCCGAGGGCGACCGCCGCGATGCCGGCGCCCGTCACGCTGCCCAGGCCCGCCACCACGCAGATCACAAAGGCGCGCAGGAGCGGATTGGCCCCCATATCGGGCGACAGGGTGGCCAGCGACGAGATGAGGATGCCCGCCGCCGCGGCGAGGACACCGGCGATGACGAGAACCTGAAGATAGGTGCGGCCGGCTTCCACGCCCATGAGGAGCGCCGCTTCCCGGTTCATGGCGGTTGCGCGTATCGCCAGCCCGAAGCGGGTGTGGGTGAGGAGCCAGGCTATTGCGCCGATCAGGGCGGCGGCCATGACCAGGATGGCGACGGATTGATAGGTGACGGCGATGTCGCCTATCCGGAACACGCCTTCGAACTGAGCCGGCTGGCGAAACGGATAGGCGCCGTAATATTTGAGCAGGAGATCCTGAAGCAGGATGCTCACCCCCGCGGTGGCGACGATGATATTGACCTCGAAACCTTCGGTGTCGAGCATGAAGCGAACGACGAGAAGATGCGCGAGCGCGCCGATCAGGCCACCCGCGGCAAGACCAACCAGGAAGGCCAGCGGCAGCGACAGTCCCCAGATGGATGCCGCCATATAGGTGGCATAGGCGCCGACCGTCATGAATATCCCGTGCGCCATGTTGAACATCCGCATGGTGCCGTAGGTCAGGGCAAGACCGACGGAAGCGAGGGCGTACATCGCGCCCAGCGTCAGGCCGGTGATGATGATCTGGAGAACGGCCTGCATGTCAGTTCCCGCCCAGATAGGTTTTCAGGATATGGCCGGATCGCGCCAGATCGGCGGAAGACCCGCTCCACGCGAAACGGCCGCCATCCATCAGATGGAAGGCGGTCGCCACCTTGGCGATGCGGCCCGGATTCTCCTCGACGACCAGGATCGACTGGCCGCCTGCCGCGAGCTTGGCGAGTGCCGCATAGATCTGCTCGATGATGAGCGGGGCAAGTCCGAGCGACGGCTCGTCGATCATGATCAGCTTGGCCTTGGCCATCAGGCCCCTGCCGATGCCCACCATCCGGCGCTCGCCGCCGGAAAGACTGCTGGCGCGCTGGGCGCGGCGCTCATGCAGCCGCGGAAACAGCTCGAACACTTCGCCGAGCGTGCGGCGGATTTCCGCCATGTCCTGCCGCACATAGCCGCCCATCATCAGATTCTCCTCGACCGTCATGCCGGCAAAGAGCTGGTCGCCTTGCGGAACGAGCACCAGCCCGGCTTGCGCGCGTCGCGGCGCGTTCGGCGCAACGGCGCTGCCGTCGAACTCGATCTCGCCCGACCATGCGGGCAGCAATCCGGATATCGTCCGCAGCAGCGTCGACTTGCCATGCCCATTCGGTCCGATGATCGCGGTGATGCCGCCGCGCTCCACCGCGAGGCTGACATCGTGAAGCACGCGAATGTGGCGGTAGCCGGTGGTCAGACCCTTCACGGCCAGAAGCTCTGTCATGCCGGTAATTCCATGTCGTCCGCCTCAGACCCCAGATAGACCGACCGCACCAGCGGATCCTTGGCTATGCCGCGCGGTTCGCCGTCATAGATGAGCTTGCCCTGATGCATGATGATCGCCCGATGAGCGACCGCGGTCAGGAAGCGCATGACATGCTCGATGAACACGATGGAGATTCCGCGGGCCCGCAAGCTGCCCATCAGATCGATGAATTCATCGACCTCTTTCGGCAAAAGGCCGCCTACGGGCTCATCGAGCAGCAGGATCTTCGGCTCATGCACGACCGCCGTGGCGACCATCAGCTTCTTGCGCGCCAGGACCGGAATGTCGGCCACCCGCTTTTCGGCGAGGCCGGCCAATCCGAAAGACTCGAGCGACGCCATCGCATGATCCCTGTCGTCGCGGCCGATCAGGAGTCCGGGCTTCGTCGTGGCCCCGCCATAGATCACCGCAGCCAGCATGTTCTGCAGGACGGTGAGGCCGCCGAAGCCGCTCGTCACCTGAAAGGTGCGCGCCATGCCGTCATGGAACAGCCGGTATGGCGCCAGCCCTGTGATGTCCTTGCCCCGATAGAGGACCTGACCCGAGCTGACCTGGGTCAGGCCCGAGATCAGATCGAAGAAGGTCGTCTTGCCGGCGCCGTTGGGGCCGCCGATGCCGACGGTCTCGCCGGGACTGATCGCGAGATCGACGCCATTGACAGCCGCCAGCGCTCCGTAGTGCTTGGCCACGTTGCGGCATTCGAGAAGCGGCTGGACGGAGCCGGACAAACCACCCTCCGTCACGCCATCCAGGACGGCTTCTCGAACTTGGCGATGTCATAGGGCGACGGCGAAATGATGTGGCCGTTCTCCGCCTTGTTCTTGATCTGGCTGAAGATATGCGACATTCCGAGCGATGGGTCCTTGGTCTGCACCGGGTAGGACACCACTGCCTGGGTCTGTTGATCGAAGCGGATGACGCCCATCGGGCAGCGGAAGTTCATCGCCTTGAGACGCTGGGCGATTTTGCGGTTCTGCTCTTCCTCGTAAGCGACGCCCGGACCGCCGGCGAGCGCCGCGGCGATCGCATAGAGATGCAGCGCCGAGTAGGTCTGGCAGCCGCCGTTCGGCGACGCCTTCTGATCGTTGCGCGCCAGATAATTCTTGGTGAACGCAACACCGATCTCATCCTGCAGGACACCGATATTCGTCGCATAGAGGACGCCGACCGAGGCATCTCCGGCGATATCCCGGAACGCGGCGAGCGAGGCGCCGTATTGCAGATAGACCAGGCTGTTCGTCGGACTGGTCAGGAACTGGATCATGAACTGCGCCTGATCCTGCGGGAAGAAATGCGTCACGACGATCAGGCCGGGCGGATTTTCCCTGAGCTTGGCCAATGTCGGGCCCCATTCGGAGGTCGGCGCCTGCACGGTTTCATAGAGGGAGACTTCATAGCCATATTCGGCGGCCTTGCCCTCGATCGATTTGGCGATGTTGATCGAATAAGTGATCGGCCCGGTGATCAGCGCGAGCTTCTTGTTCGGCAGCTTGAGCTGGCCTGAGGTCTCGAGATGCTTGATGAAGTCGAGATAGGCGAAGCCGTAGAAAAGCTCGGAGGGACAATACATGAAGCAGCTCCAGTATTTGTCCGGCTCTTTGCTCACCAGATCGGTATGCGCGCGGGCGGTATCGGCATGCAGGTAAATGAGCGAGGCGCCCGCCGCCACGCCCTGCAGGGCTGTCTGCGAACCCAGATTGTAGCCCGAGATCAGGACATTGGCATTGTGCTTGTCGATGAGGCGCTGCCCGGCGCTGATGATGACGTCATCGCCCTTGGATTCGGTGTCCTCGAAAGCGAGCTGGATCGGACGGCCCAGAATGCCGCCCAGGGCATTGATCTCCTCGGCCGCCATTTCGAGACCGCGCTTGAACTCGACGCCATCGGCCGCAACGGCGCCGGTCAGGGGCAGCGGTCCGCCGACAATGACCGGCGAACCGTCCTGCGCCCTGGCCGACTGATTGAGGCTCGCGAGCAGGGCAAGCGAACCGGCACCGGCGCCTGCCCTGGAGAGAAATGAACGACGCGACGCGACAGGCCCTTGTGAAGCACGGGTCATGGTTTCCTCCTGTTTTGTTTGTTCTTGGGCCTGATTTCTAGGTCCACCCTTGCCTTTGAAGTATCCTAAAGTAACAATATTTGGTTAGAGATTACTCTAAGTATTGATCGATATGCCCCTAAACAATCCGACCTCTCCCTATTCAATCCGGGCGCAACAGAAGCTAAGACTGTTCCATGGTCGTTCTCAATCGTATCTATACGCGCACCGGCGACAAGGGAGACACCGCACTCGGCTCCGGCGAGCGCGTGCCCAAGACTCATTTGCGCATCCAGGCCTATGGCACGGTGGACGAGACCAATGCCGTACTCGGAATCGCCCGGCTGCATACCGGAAGCTTCGCTCGCCTCGACGGCATGCTGGCGCGCATCCAGAACGACCTCTTCGATCTCGGCGCCGATCTCTGCGTGCCCGACACCGGCAAGGACCTGGGTTATGAGCCCTTGCGCATGACAGCGCATCAGACCGAACGGCTCGAAGCCGAGATCGACGAGCTCAATGCCGGTCTGAAACCTTTGCGCTCCTTCGTGCTGCCGGGCGGCCATGCCGCGGCGGCGCATCTCCATCTCTGCCGCACCGTGTGCCGGCGCGCCGAACGGCTCATCGTCGAGCTCGCCGCCGATCCCCGGGAGGATGTGAGCGACGGTGTGCTCACTTTCGTCAACCGGCTCTCCGATTTCTTCTTCGTCGCCAGCCGCTGGGTGAACGCGCAAGGCTCGGGCGACGTGTTGTGGGTCAAGGGAGCAAACCGCTGATGTTCGTGCCGCTCCACGACAACACGCCCCTGAAGGTCATCCGCTTCCAGTATGTGACCGGCGCCCTCATCGCCATCAATGTCATCGTCTTCCTGCTGACCGGTGCCTTTTCGAGCGACGAGGTCCTGTGGGCGGTCGCCACCGGCTATGGCATCGTGCCGGCGGAGCTCATCAACATCGTCGATCCGGGCACAGCCTACAATCCGGTCCCCGAGCCCCTGACGCTCGTCACCTACCAGTTCCTGCATGGCGGCTGGTGGCACCTCATCTCCAACATGGCGTTTCTCTGGGTCTTCGCCGACAATGTCGAGGACGCCTTCGGCCATGTCGGATTTCTGATCTTCTATCTCCTCTGCGGCGCCGCCGCCGGCATGCTGCACACGCTGATCGCGCCGCAGTCCGCCGCACCGCTCATTGGCGCCTCGGGCGCGGTGTCGGGCGTGCTCGCATCCTATCTGCTGCTCTATCCCAGGGCGCGCGTCTGGATCCTGCTCTTCCTGCGCATTCCCTTGCCGATCTCGGCCTTCTGGGCGCTCAGTGGCTGGTTCGCGCTGCAGCTCGTCAGCGTGCTGATTTCCACCGATGAAGGCGACCAGGTCGCCTGGTGGGCGCATATTGGCGGCTTCCTCACCGGTCTCATCCTCACCTTCGTGCTGCGCTCGCGGCTTCTGGTGAAGACCCCGTCCTGATCCCAACTCACGCGCCGGCGATGCGGACGCCATGGGCATCGAACAGGTGGCCTTTGGCCGGATCGAGCACCAGCCAGACCCGGGCGCCGGCCTTGTGCGGATCCTTGCCGCGCCGCTCGACGGTGACGAGGTCGGCCATGCCGGAGAGCTGCACATGCAGCAGCGTGCTGGTGCCCAGCGGCTCGGCGACGATGACGGTTCCCGGAACGGCGCCGCGTTTCGCCGCCGGCAGGAGCTCCACCGCATCGGGCCTGAGACCGAGCGTCACGGCACCCCTTGCCGCGCCCCGGACGGTGCCGATGCGGCTGTCCATGAGGCGCAGCTCCACCCCGTTTTTTCTTTCCGGCGCGGCGGTGACGGCCATGAGATTCATTCTGGGCTGGCCGAGGAAGCCCGCGACGAACTTGTTCGCCGGCGCCTCATAGAGCTCGAGCGGCGCGCCCTGCTGCTCGATCCGGCCCTTGTTCAGGAGCACGATGCGGTCGGCGAGCGTCATCGCCTCGACCTGGTCATGCGTCACATAGATCATCGTCGTCTTGAGGTCCTTGTGCAGGCGTGCGATCTCGACCCGCATCCGGGCGCGCAATTCGGCATCGAGATTGGAGAGCGGCTCGTCGAACAGGAAGACCTGGGGCTTGCGCACGATGGCGCGCCCGATGGCGACGCGCTGGCGCTGCCCACCCGACAATTGCCGGGGCTTGCGCACGAGCAGCCCGCCGAGATCGAGGATCTCGGCCGCCTCGCGCACCTTGCGGTCGATCTCCGTCTTCGGCGTTCCGATCATCTTGAGCGCGAAGCCCATGTTCTCGGCGACGGTCATGTGCGGATAGAGCGCATAGGACTGGAACACCATGGCGACGCCGCGGTCGGCCGCCGGCGTCTCGTTCATCACCTTGCCGCCGATGCGCAAGGTGCCGGCGCTCATCTCCTCGAGGCCGGCGATGAGGCGCAGCAGGGTCGACTTGCCGCAGCCCGACGGACCGACGAAGACGACGAGCTCGCGCTCCTCGATGGTGAGCGACATGTCCCTGATCACCTCGGTCCTGCCGAAGGCCTTGCTCACATGTTCGAGTTCAACCGATGCCAAGAGGGATCATTCCTTCGCTTTGACGGCCCACATTTCGATCTCGACCAGGAGGCCCGGCAGCAATCCGGCCTGGACGGCGGTGCGCACCGGCCGGGGCTCGGCGAACCGGCTTTCATAGACGCGGTTGAAGCGCGCCCAGTCGGCGAGATCGGCGAGATAGATATTGACCTTGAAGACGTCGGCGAAGCCGCAGCCGGCGCTGGCCAGCTGGCGGGCGCAGTTGGCGAGCGTCGCCTCGGCCTGCGCCTCGACCGTCTCGCCGGCGATCCTGCCCGCCATGTCGAGGGCGACCTGGCCCGAGATCACCACCAGCCGCTGCGGCTCGATCACCAGCACCGGCGAATAGGGTCCGGCGGTGCTGTGCTGGCGCGCGTCGCGCGGGCGGCGCTTGAGCGGACGAAGGGGGGCGCGATCGGGCAAGTCCGTCATCCGCTCATCCCTTGACCGAGCCGCCGAGCAGGTCCTCGACGACGAAGCGCCAGATCAACGCCACCAGCAGCAGGGTGGGCACGATGGCGATGAAGATGCCGGTATTGAGCAGGCTCCAGGACACATCGGTATTGCGCGCAAGGGCCGCCATCACCACCGAGACAGGTCGCGTCTCGGCATCGCCCGACAGCACCATGGCGAACATGTATTCCGAATAGGAGAGCATGAAGGCGAAGAGGCCGGTGGCACCGATCGAGGGCAGCGCCAGGGGCACGGCGATGCGGGTGAAGGCCTGGAAGCGCGAGCAGTGGTCGAGCATCGCCGCCTCGAACAGCTCGGCCGGCATCTTGCGGAAGAACACCGACAGGATCAGCACCGTGAAGGGCAGGGCCTTCGCCGTATGCACCAGGATGATGCCGATTTGCGTGCCGACGAGGCCCGCCGCCTGCAGGCTCATATAGATCGGCGTGACCAGCGCCACCGTCGGCACCAGGGGACTCAGGATGAGGAACAGGAAGCTCGGCTTCTTGCCCGGAAAGGCATAACGCGCGAACAGGAAGGCGGCGGGAGCGCCGAGCAGCAGGTTGAGCGCCATCGCCGCGAAGGCGACGACGGTGCTGTTCCACAGGCTGCGCGGCACTTGCCGCGCCGCGTCCGAGATCATCGCCCGGTTGGCGCCTTCGGTTTGATAGGCCGCCGGCAGCTCGCCGGTGAACACATAGCGGTAGGTCTCGAAATTGATCCCCTCCTCGAAGAGGCCGGCCTCGGAGTTGAGAAGCACGCGGTCGGGCACCACGCTGCCGATCAGCGACAGGGCGACGGGACCGCCGGTGAACAGCAATATGAGGCCGGCGAAGAGGAAGGTGAGGATGGGATTGTGCCGGCGCTTCACGCTGCCTCCTCCCGGGCGAAGAGATCGGAGGGCAGTGCCCGCGTGATGGCGATGATGAGGGCGCCCGAGATGACGACGACGATGAAGGCGACGGCCGAGCCCGCGCCGAAATCATACATCGAGAAGCTCTCGCGCCAGATCTGGAAGGAGAGCAGCGTCGTCGCGGTGCCGGGGCCGCCGCCGGTCATCGCATAGACGAGGTCATAGCTGGTGAAGGCGGTGAGCGCGTTATAGACGAGGAGCACCACCACCATTGCCTTGATCTCGGGAAACACGATGTGGCGGAAGCGCCTGGCGGCGCTGCGGCAGTCGAGTTCGCCCGCCTCGAGCACTTCCGAATTGATGGAAGCGAGGGCCGCCATCACCAGCACCACGGCGAAGGGAACTTGCGTCCACACATGCGCGACGACGACGGTATAGAGCGCGAGCTTCGGCGAGGTGAGCCAGGGGATCGACTGCTCGATGAGGCCGAGGCTGCCGAGCAGCCCGTTGAGCACGCCGAAGCTCGGATGGAACACCCAGACCCACAGGACCGCGCTGATGGCGCCGGGCAGCACCCAGGGCAGCAGCACGATCGAGCGGATGATCTGCGAGCCGAAAAAGCGGCGCTGCAGGAAGAGCGCGATGGCGACGCCGAGAATCACCACGAGCGGTGCGGCGATGGCGGTGAAGAACAGCGAGTTCTTGAGCGCGTCGGCGAAATAGTCGCTCGTCACCACGCGGCGGTAATTGTCGAGTCCGACAAAGGGTTCGGCGGGAAACAGGATCATCACCTGATGCAGGCTGGTCCACAGTGCCTGCGCGATCGGATAGATCGTGATGAAGGCGACCGGCAGAAGCGCCGGCAGAAGCCAGGCGATCGGAAAGCGGTTGATGCTCCACATGGAATGCCGCCTGCTCGTAAAGAGAGCGGCGGGCGGCCCGGATGAGCCGTCCGCCTGATCATCAGCTTACTGCTTGGCGAATTGCTCGCGCAGCGTGTTCCAGCGTTCGGCGCCATCCTTCATCGTGTCGGCGACGCTCGCCTGCCCGACCATCGCCTTGGCGAGCAGCGGACGGAAATAGGCCGACCACACGGCGCTCCATTCGGTCCAGGTGCCGGCCTTGGCGGTCGCCACCTGCTTGCTCAAGGTCGGCACGTCGATCCACTTGCCCCACGGCTCGATGACCGCCGGATCGTCGAACAGCGGCAGCTGGCCGAAGCCGAGGCCCTTGTCCGCCGCCCAGCGCTTCGCCACCGTGTAAGGCTTGCCGGCCATGAAGTTGATGAACTTCCAGGCCGCCTCGGCGCGTTTGGGATCGGCCGCCGTCTTGGCGGTGACGGCGTAGAATTTCGAGAAGCCGAGCGTCGCATGGGCCGAGCCCGGCATCGGCGCCAGCGCGAACTCGCCGGCGCGCGGCTGATCGGCCTTGTTGTTCATCGCCGCCAGCACATAATTGTAGACGACGGTGAAGGCGTGTTTGCCGGTGTTCATCGCCGGGATGATCTTCGATTCATGCGTCTCCGGCTGCACCAGCTCCTTGGCGAAGGAATCCGCCAGCCATTCGAGCTGCTTGAAGGCGCCGTTCTGAGGATCGTTGAACACCGCCTTCTGCTCGCCATCGAAGAGCTCGGCGCCGCGGCCATAGGACTGCGCCACGAAGGCATCGAAGAAATTGGGCAGTTCCTGGTTGTATTCATAGACGATCGGGCGCTGCATGCCCGACGCCTTCAGCTTCTCGGCCGCCGCCGTCACCTCTTCCCATGTCTCAGGCACCTTGATGCCGGCGTCGCCCAGGATCTTCTTGTTGTACACGAAGGAAATCGTGTCGGCGTAATAGGGCAGGCCATAGAGCTTGCCCTTGTAGGTCATGTCGCTGAGCGCGAAGCCGGCGATGTCCTTCTTGAGGTCATCGACGGCGCCTTTGGGCGCGATGTCCTCGAGCGGTGCGACGAAGCCCGCCGCGGCCCAGGCCGGCAGCCAGTCCTGGCCGCCATAGATGACGTCGGTCTGGGTGTCGCCGCGAAAGCGCAGGATCAGGCTGTCCTGGTAATCGGGCCAGGTATAGTCCGTCACCTTCACCTTGATGCCGGGATTGGCCGCCTCGAACTGGCGGACATTGTCCTGGATCGTGTCCAGCGAATAGTTCCAGACGACGAATTCGAGTGTGAGTTCTTCGGCCCAGGCGGGCTGGGCGAGCAGCGCCGTGCCCGCAATGGCCATCGTGGCGAAAAGCTTCTTGATGATCTGCATCGCAAATCCCTTTCCTCTCCCTGGTTGCGCCGCCCGTGCCGGGGAAGCAGGGCGGCCGCGGCCCTTATTGGTCGTTGAACGAGGCCTGCTCCGGCACTATAGTTACCAATCGTGATCACTTGCAACCACTTTTGACCATCCTGGCCTTCGACGCCCCTGTACGGGCGGCCGCGGCCGGAGGAGAATCCTGACCCTATGCGTTATGAAGAGCTGAGCCAGCTTCAGGTCGATGCCCTCGACCGCGAGAAGACCATCCTCGTGATCCCGCTCGGCTCGGTCGAGCAGCATGGCCATCATCTGCCGCTCGGCACCGACAGCCTGCTGGCGCAGGCGCTGGCGCTCGCCGCCGCCGACGGCCTGGGTGGCGGGGCCGTCGTCCTGCCGCCGCCCTGGTATGGTTTCTCGGCGCATCACATGCGCTTTCCCGGCAGCATCACCCTCACCCACGCGACGCTGATGGCGATGGTCGAGGACATCGTCGCCTCGCTGGAAGGTCATGGCTTCGGGCGCGTCCTGCTCCTCAACGGCCATGGCGGCAATGGCGGCATCGTCGATGTGCTGGCGCAGGTCCTGGGCAAGCGGCATTACGGCCGCATGCGCATCGCCGGCCTCACCTATTTCCACCTCGCGGCCGCGGCGATCGCCGGGCTGCGCCAATCGAAGCAAGGCGGCATGGGCCATGCCTGCGAGTTCGAGACCGCGATGATGATGCATATCCGCCCCGATCTGGTGGCCGCCGGAAAGGCCCGGACGACCTATCCCGATCCGGGCTCGGCCTATCTCAGCACCGACCTTCTGAAGGGCTCCCAGGTCAAGACATATCTTGATTTCGCCGACCTCTCCCCGCATGGAACATTGGGCGACCCGTCTCTGGCGAGCCCGGAGGCCGGCGCCCGGTTCTTTGCCGCGGTCGTGGCCGAGCTTGTCCGCTTCATGGAGGATTTCGCCCGATGGCCGATCAGCGCGGAGAGCCGGACATGAGCCGATCGAGACCAGACCTGCTTTGGCGCATTGGGGAGCGCTCCTGATCATGTCGTCCACCACGCGCCAGACGGCGTCCATCGCCACCAACGACCGCGCCACGCCGTCCCTCGTCTATCGCGCGCTTCTGCGCAGCATCAAGTCGGGCCACATGGTGCCGGGCGCCAAGCTTCCCAATCAGTATGAGCTCGCCCAGCAGCTCAACACCAGCCGCACCGCGGTCAGAAGCGCGCTCGCCATGATGGAGCGCCAGGGGCTGGTGCGCCGGCAGGTCGGCAGCGGCACTTATCTGACCGATGACGCCGACGACGTGTTCGAGCGCATGGACCAGACGGCGGTGGCGGACGAACATGAGGGCGTGCCCTCCTTCACCGAGATCGTCGAGGGCCGTCTCCTGTTCGAGCCGGCGATGATGCACCTGGTGGTGAGCCGCGTCGATGACGCCGAGATCGCCGAGATGCGCCGCATCCTGGTCGACATATTGCAGGCGCCGGTCTGGCGGGAGTTCAAGGAGCGCATCTACGCCCTGCACCGCCAGATCTTCGCCAGCACCAAGAACAAGTTCCTCATCCAGATCATGAACGACATTCTCGACGACCGGCGCGCCGTGCAGTTCGACGGGCGCGACACCGACAAGCCGGCCCCTGGCGCGGTGCGCCGGCAGACCCACAAGGATCTGGCGCTCATCGTCGATGCCATTGCCGAGCGCAACGGCAAGCGCGCCGAGGAGCTGGTCTCCGACCATCTGATGCGCACCCTGGCCACCATCAACATCTGGCAGTGACCGGAAGCTTTCGCTCACGAATCTGCTTAATAAACTTAAGTTTCTCCACTTTCATTTGCCCCTTCTCCCGCCTGCGGGAGAAGGTGGCGCGAAGCGCCGGATGAGGGTGTGCTTCGCGAGGCGGGCACAAACCTTAACGAGTGCTCAATATCCGCGCAAACACCCTCACCCGCCCTGTCGGGCACCCTCTCCCGCAAGCGGGAGAGGGGGAAAATTGCTGCAAGCTCTTTTTGATGATCTGAAATGCAATGGGCCGAAACGGAAAGCCGGCTGGTCTCAGACGTCGCAGGCGGCACGGTTTTGCCGGTATCGGCGTTGACTCACGCGGGCGCGGTCTCTAGTTTCCGCCCCGATTTGTGCGCCGCCACAAAAGGGCGGCAACCCCATGAGGAGTGCCCATGAAGGTTCTGGTCGCGGTCAAGCGCGTCGTTGATTACAACGTCAAAATCAGGGTCAAGGCCGACGGCTCGGGCGTCGAGCTCGCCAATGTCAAGATGTCGATGAACCCGTTCGACGAGATCGGCGTCGAGGAAGCGGTGCGTCTCAAGGAAGCCGGCAAGGCGACCGAGGTCATCGCCATCTCGGTGGGCCCGGCCCAGGCGCAGGAGACCATCCGCACCGCCCTCGCCATGGGCGCCGACCGCGGCATCCTGGTCAAGAGCGACGACTATGTC
>CAZICN010000053.1:5521-19820 GCA_964537655.1 uncultured Aestuariivirga sp. | reverse complement strand
TTCCGGTCGGTGTATTCATTTGTCCTCATGGCGCCACCCGTGCCGCTGGAAGCCTTGGAGGGCGCCCTGGACGCCCAGCGAAGGACGCTCGCGGAAGAGCTGTTGCGTCTGAGGAGGATCCTGGAAGCGAATGATCACGCTCGACCCGGCGCAGCTTGAGGCCGCCCAGCAGGGCAGCCGGGCGGCGCTCGAGGCTTTGGTCCGCGCGATGCAGGGGTCGATATTCAACCTGGCCGTCCGGATGCTGGCTCACGGCCCGGACGCCGAGGACGCGACGCAGGAGATCCTGATCAGGATCGTGACGCATCTCGGCGAGGTGCGCGACAGTCGCGCTGCCGGCGCCTGGGCCTTCCGGATCGCTTGCCGTCACCTTGTCACCGTGCGCAAGCGCGGCAGGCTGGAGGCGCAGCGCCTGACATTCAGGGCCTTTGCCGCCGATCTCGAAGACGGGCTCGAGGCGCCGGCCGCCGGCGCGGCCGCCGATCCCGAAACCCGGGTGATGATCGAAGAGATCAAAGTCGGCTGCACGATGGCGATGCTCATCTGCCTGAGTCGTGCGCTGAGGGCCGCCTATATTCTGGGAGAGATTTTCGAGATGACGGATGCCGAGGCCGCCGATGCGCTCGACATCGATGCCGCGACGTTCCGCCAGCGCCTGCGCAGGGCGCGATCCCTTGTCGGCGGTTTCGTCGCATCGAGATGCGGCATCGTCTCACCAGCGGCCCGATGCGCCTGCGACCGGCGGCTCGCCCGGGCGCAACGATTGGGAAGGGTGCAACGCGGCAGCCGGTCGATACCGGCGGTCGCATCGGCCGGTCCGCCGATCGCGGATGTCAGATCGAGCATATCGACGCTCGAGCGGGGCCGGGCGGCGGCGGCGCTGATGCGCTCGAACCCGGATTTCACGACGGAGGTGAGCCAGCTGTTGACCGGGATCCTTCGCTCGCCGACGCCCTGATCGTCAGGCGGGACATCCGTTGCCTCGGTGGGCTCATCATGCGGGGCGCCGCGGCCGGACCTCGAATTCCGCGAGTGGATAGGCGACGCCGTTGATCAGCGCGTCGATCCGGTGCCGGCCCGCATAGGGGCGGCGGGTCGTCATCTCGGCGAAGGAGACGGCGCCTTCCAGGCCGGTCCGGGCCGAAGGCGCCAGGACCATCCTGCGGAGCTTGAAGACCTTCGGCCTGGTCGAGCCGTTCGCCTTCACGAAATGGACGGCATAGTCGATCAGGAGAGTCTGGTCTTTCTGGGCGGTGCTCGCCATCTCGAAGCGAAATCGAAGTATCCCGCCAAGCTCGACGGTCCGGGGGGCGAGGCTCACGCCGGTAATGGCGATCTCGGGCCTGCTGCCGACCCCCAGGGTTTCGAGCGCGCCGGGATGTCCTTTCTTCACGAGGGAGCGCAGCGCGTGCTTCACGATCCAGGCGCGCTCGGGAGTGGCGTCCTTCAGCCATCGGCGGCAGATGTCGACCGCAAGCTCCGGGTGGTCCTTGCCGATGTCGTTCAGGTTGTTGGCCACCGAGCGCTGGACGTAGCGTTCGGGATCGTCCTTCAGCAGCTCCAGCAGCGCAATGGCCGGGCGCGGGTCCTCCACCAGAGTTTTGAGGCGCGGCGCCCATGGCAGCCGCGGGCGGGTTCCTTCCGAAACGAGCCTCCGCACATGAACATTGTCATCATGCGCCCAGGCGAGCAGGCGCGCATAAGTCCGCTCCGGGTATTTCGCGAGGAAGGCGCGGATGCTCCACTCGGCCGAGAATCGCTTCGTGAGTTCGTATTGCGCGCGCATGGCGGGCTCGAAGTCGTCGATCCCGTATTTCTGCACGAAGAACACATGCGGCATATAGCGAAGCGGCGAGAGGCCGAAATCGTCGGTCGAAGCGAGTTCCGTGCCGAGCGACGCCACGAGCACGCCGGCGGCCTTCGGAAAGGGCCCTGGCAGATGGCGATGCAGCGCCTCCGCCAGATGCCAGCCGCGGGCGACGAGCTCGAGGCGGTCAAGCCCGTGAAGACCGCTGGCGGCAAAGCCGGCAGCGTCGAAGCCGGGTTGTGCCCGCAGAAGATCCGACGCGAGCGCATGAACGAGGCTTGCGTCGAAGAGGTCCTTCAGCTTTCCCGCCATCTGACACCGGCTCCCGAAATGAATCCATCACGCCTGGACATAATGCTCGGCGACACGCCCGCCGAAGCGGCGTTGTCATACTGTTCGAATATTGGGACAGTCCTTGTCAGCAGTCGATCGAGCGTCACCAGCGACAGGGAATCCGGGAGACCGAATGGAGGGCCGGCACCTTCTTGCAGCCGCAGCGGGCGTTCTGGCCGGGGAGAGCGTCCGACGTTCCGGATCGTGCACTCCTTGCCGTTACCAGAGTCTTCTATCGAGCCGGATTCGTCGGATGTCTCAACATGAAGTCTGCCCAGGAACGCACCGACGGGTTGGCGTCTGTCGCCAGGATGCCGATCAACTGGTCGGCGTCAGGGAGATGTTCCCGGGCTTTTGTCAGGGCGTCGGCACCGACGCGCCGGACCTTGGGCGAGCGATCATGGATAGCCTGCCGGATGAGATAGGCAACGTCTGATGAAATGCTCAACGGGCGCGACTCGAGCTTCGGCACGCGCTTGCGAACACCATATACCTTGTCGATCCACGCCCATTCACAGCCTGCCGGCCAAACGGCCTCTCCGGTCAGCAGGCATCGGTAAGCGAGGGCGCGCACCGCAGGCTGGGTCGCCCCGGCGGCGAGGCAAGGCAGATGTTCGTCGATATTGGGGTATTTCAGCGCGTATCGAAGACAGGTTGCGAGAGGTCCGGTAGCTCGTTCTCGAAACTGATCTGCCAATGGCGCAAGGACATCCTTGTCAGAAAAGGCGGCGTGCAAGGCCTGGGGGATGTCGCTCCACCGGCCCCAGACGAACTGACGGCCCAGCAGATAGAGGGCGGCGGTGGCCGCGACTGCCGGATCGGTGCGCGGCAATACCCGCGTCGCGCAATCCGCGGCGGCTTGCCGAACCTGTTCAACCCAATCGTTCAGTCTCCACGCGATCGCGGCAAAGAAGAATGGCGAGGCCGGCGGGGTTTGAATGGCGTGAAGCGCCGCCTCTCGCACATAGCCGCTTTGGTGAAACAGAAACAGCCAGGCATAGTCCGGGTTCATCTTCAGGAGACTGTTCTCCGACAAGCGCCTGCGGAATAACCGGAGAATCGAGAAAGGCCTGTTGGGTCGCCACGTCCCCAGATTGGCCAACGCCGGAATCGCGCAGCTGGCGCGTACGATCCGGTCCGCAGGCAGCGCGGACAGGTCGTCCAGGACATCACGAAGTTCGCGTTCGGATGCCCCACATTCGAGGCGCGCGCCGAGAGACGACAGCTTGGCGGAAAGCTGCGGCGGGAGTGCTGGACCGGCTTTCATCATCATTCCCGCACCTTGGCACTATTTCCCGGCGTTCGAAAGCTGCGGCGCCTTCAGCGCGCGCAGCTGCCCGCTACATAGCTCAGGCCTAACTGAGGCGATGGAAAATGCTTCTTTTTCCAACCTGCGGCCCGCTTCACGATCACCAAAAATAACAGGCGCAGTGCCGGGGCTCATTTGCTCGCGGCCTGACCATGGGAACGACGAGTTGGACGTCGATGTGTCTCGCGGAGATCCGCCGGCCTCTGGCCGACGGCGACGCGCACCTGCGGCGTTGGCGAAACGAGGGTATGCATGAGCATCAAGGTCGAGTCGGTGACCAAGCACTACGGCGGCTTTCCCGCCGTCGTGGACCTCGACCTTGCCTGCGCCGAAGGCGAGATGCTCGCGCTGCTCGGGCCATCGGGTTGCGGCAAGAGCACGACGCTCAAGATGCTCGCCGGCATCGAGATGCCGAGCGCCGGCGACATCTGGATCAAGAACCGGAAGGTGACGGCGTTGCCCACCAACCAGCGCAACATCGCGATGGTGTTCGAGGACTATGCGCTGTACCCTCACATGACGGCGTTCCAGAACATCACCTATCCGCTGAAGGTGCGTGGCTACGCGCCGGACCAGATCGCCGACAGGGCGTCGAAGATCATCGATCTTCTGGATCTGCAGGATCTCGCGGCCAAGAAGGTCACCAAGCTGAGCGGCGGAGCCCAGCAGCGGATCTCGATCGGGCGGGCGCTGATCCGCGATCCCGACTTGATTCTCTTCGACGAGCCGCTCAGCCATCTCGACGCGGACCAGAAGACCCAGCTGCGATCGGAGATCAAGCGCCTGCAGAAGACGATCGGCGTCACATCGATCCTGGTGACGCACGACCAGACCGAAGCTATCGCGATGAGCGACCGCGTTGCCGTCATGAACAAGGGGGTGGTGCAGCAGGTCGACGACCCGCTTGTCCTCTACCATGTCCCCGCCAATGTCTTCGTCGCCCAGTTCATCGGCGAACCCGCCATGAACATCATCCCGGTCGAGCTGGTGGAAGAAGGCGGGCGTCTGCGTCTCAGATCGGCATTCTTCTACATCGCACTGACCGACGGAGCCGCCGGCCTCCTTCGCGCGAGCACCGTCGAGAAGAAGCTGCTCCTCGGCGTGCGGCCGGAGCATTTGCGCCTCGCCGCCGAAGACGCCGCGGACGCATTTGCGCTGGAAGTGGGCAACCGGGAGCCGCGCGGTGACACCCACGTCCTGACGTTGCATGCCGACAGGGGGCAGGGAGCAACCCGAATTCAACTCGAAGCGCCGTCCTCGGGGAGATACGCGCCGGGCGCGACCTGCCGCGTGCGGATCCCGGAAGGCGCGATGCATTTCTTCTCGGCCGTCAGCGGCAAGAACATCAGGTATCGAGCATGACACTGGAACCGGCGGGAATCCAACTCGCGCACGTCACCAAGACTTTCGATGGTCCCCAGGTTCTCTCCGATGTCTCCTTCGAGGTCGGGAATGGGGAGGTCGTCGCGCTGACCGGCCCGTCCGGCGCCGGCAAGACGACGATATGCCGGCTGATCAGCGGGGTCGAATACCCGAGCGGCGGGAACGTACTTCTCGCAGGCGCGGTAGCCGATGGAGTGCCGGCGCGGCGGCGCGGTGTCGCCCACATGTTCGAGTCCTTCGCGCTCTACCCGCACATGACGGTCGCGCAGAACGTCACATTTCCCCTGCGCGCGTCACCGGCCTGGAACGCCAGGCCCGAGCAGGACACCAGAAGGCGGGTCCAGGAGGTTCTGGAGCTGACGGAGATCGCGCATCTCGGTGAAAGGCTTCCTGCGCAACTTTCGGGCGGCCAGAAGCAGCGCGTGGCGCTCTGCCGCGCACTGGTGCAGGACGCCAGCGCCTATGTGCTCGACGAGCCCATCTCGCATCTGGACGCCAAGCTTCGCAATCGCCTGCGCGGCGACATTCGGCGGCGCCTGATCCAGACCGGGCGTCCGGCGCTCTGGTGCACACCCGATGCCATGGACGCGATCGCGGTCGCGGATCGCGTCATCGTGCTTCTGGGCGGCAAGGTCGAGCAGATCGCGACACCCGACGAGCTCTTTCGCCGTCCTGCCAGCATCAGTGTCGCCGCTCTTGTCGGCGATCCGCCCATCAACATCCTTGACGGCCGTCTCGAGCGTCATGGCGACGCCATAGATCTCTGCGTCGCCGGCGCCAGGGTCAGCCTGCCGCCGTCGATTTCCGGCCCGCTGGCACGGTCCCTGGCGGTTTCGGAGGTGCGGGTCGGCATACCGCCGACCGCCATCTCGCTGGCGGAAGGCGCGGACCGAGGCTCGATCGCGGGCAAGGTCTACACCTGGGAGCCATTTGGAAAGCACGTCATCCTTACCCTGCTGGTCGGGGAAAGCATGGTCAAGGTGAAGGCGGCGCAAATTCCTGAACTTCCCGTCGACGAGGGGGTCTTCGCAAGGTTCGACCCGGCATCCCTTCTCTTTTTCGAGAAGGAAACGGGGCGTCTGATCGGCAACGGAGATCTGCAGGAGAACAGATCGTTTGAGCTGGTTTAGTCAAACAAGGGGAACTGACATGAGAACATATGAATCGACCAAAGAATGCATTCGCCGACTGGTGCCGGTGTGCACCGCGCTTGGTCTCGTCCTCGGCGCCGCGCCTGCCTGGTCGCAGGAGTGGAGCTACAAGACCGCAGCCGAACCCTACAAGGGAACGACGATCCAGATCCTGGACGAGATCACGCCGCTCCAGGAGACCTTCGCCAAGATGGTCAAGGACTTCGAGGCCGAGACCGGCATCACGGTCAAATATGAACTGCTGAACCACTTCGAAGTCATCAATCGCGGACAGGCGGATCTGCTTTCCGGCCGCGGCAACTGGGATGCGATCATGAACCATGGCGCGCAACTCGGCCAGCTGATCGACGCCGGAACGTTGATGCCGTTCGACGACCTGCTCGCCAACAAGAAGCTGACGAATCCCGATCTCGACCTGGCGGATCTGATCGAACCGTCCTTCAGCTCGCTGTCGAAATATGACGGCAAGACATACAGCTTCGTGAACTGGATCTACAATCACGTCTACTGGGGGCGCGGCGACTTGTTTGCCCATCCGGTGGAGCAGGAGAACTTCAAGAAGAAGTACGGATACGACCTGGCGCCCGCGAAGACGCTGCAGGAGATGCGCGACATCGCGGAATTCTTCACGCGCAAGGCGGGCGATACGCTCGCCGGAGAGACGCTCGGCGCGGACTTCTACGGCATCGTCATGGAAGGCGTCCGCGGCGGCACCACCTTCAACAATGTGTGGAGCAACTTCATCCAGAATTACGGCGGCGACGTCTTCGACGCTGAGGGCCGGCCGAACCTGGATACGCCGGAGGTCGTCGCCGCGCTGCGGGCCTGGGCCGATCTGTGGAAGTTCTCGCCGCCCGGCCAGGCCGAATACTCGTTCCTGGATATCCCGACCGTCATGGGAAATGGCATCGCAGCGCAGACCATCGCCTTTTCGGACTTCGTCATGGGCGTCGATCAGCCCGGCGCTTCCAAGCTTGCCGGCAAATTCGTCTACGGTCCCGTGCCCTACAACAAGGACCGCCCCGACAATCGGAATGCCTTTGCCGAGCCGTCTGCGCTCAGCATCAGCAAGCATTCCGACGCGCCGGAGGCCACCTACCTGTTCCTCCAGTGGATGATCGACAAATCGACGCAAGCCAAGCTGCTGGAGATGGGCAATGGCGGCATTCCTATCCGCAATAGCTCATGGGAATTGCCCATCTTGAAGAAGTCGTCGCTTGCTCCGCTTTTTGTCGCGATGCGCGCGACCCTCGATGTTGCGGTCGCCCGACCCAAGGTGCCGCATTATTTCGAGATAGCGGATGCGCTGAACGCCGCGTTCCAGCGCGTAGGCATTGGCGAACTGACCCCTGAGGAGGGCGCAAAGCAGGCGCAGAAGGCCGTACTCGGCATTTGCGAGCAGTGCACGCTGTCACCGAAATGAACTGCGAAGCTGCACGCGCCGCGAGGCGCGTGCAGTCCCCTGAGGCGGATCAAATCAGATGTTCGCAAAGCACAATTTCGATTACCCGGAGCCAGAGAACAAAGTGTCAGCGATCCCGGACGGCGCCCGCGACGGCAAATGGTATCCCTATCTGCTGATCGCACCCAGCATGGTCGCGCTGGTCATCGTCGGCCTGGTGCCGTTCATCTACGCCGCCTGGCTCAGCCTGCACGAGCTTAGATTCGGCCAGATCGGCGAATTCGTCTGGTTCGACAACTACTGGAAGCTGCTGACCTCGGAGGCATTCTGGCATTCGATGGGGGTGGCGTCGCTCTTCGTGCTGATTGCCGTGCCGATCGAATTCATGCTGGGACTGGGCGGCGCATTGATCCTTTCCCAAGGCGTCTATTTCCGCCGCCTGGTGATCCCGATCCTGTTCATCCCGGCGATCATGGCCCCCATCGTCGTCGGCCTGCTATGGAAGCTGATGTTCGCGGGATCGTGGGGCCTGATCTCATACAACGTGTTCGAGCGTTTCGGCTTCCTGAAGGACTCATCGCTGTTCGCGTCGCCGGCCTATGCGCTCTATGGGCTTATCTTCATCGACATCTGGCAGTGGACGCCGTTCATGATGCTGGCTTTCTATGCCGGATTGCAGGCCCGGCCGACCAATCCCTACCGGGCTGCCGCGGTCGACGGGGCGAACAGCTTCCAGGTGTTCTTCCATCTGACCCTGCCGCTCATGGCGCCGCTGCTGTCGGTGATCTTCCTGTTGCGCCTGATCGACGCCTTCAAGGTGTTCGACACGATCTTCATTCTGACGAATGGCGGTCCCGGTGACGCCACCGAGAGCCCGAGCGTGCTCGCATACAAGATGGTGTTCGAATACTGGAACATCGGCGAGGCCACGGCCATGGCGGTGCTTGTCTGGGTCATCTTCTCGATCTTCTGCAACGTCTTCTACCAAGTCGGCAAGCGCAAGCTTGGCGTGTTCTAATTCAGGGACTGTCCGACCATGTCTGCCAATGACGATACAAACAGCACTGCAAGGCAAAGGCTGTTCTACACCGCCCTCGTAACCCTCTACGGTCTGATTGTCCTTTTCCCGGTCGCCTGGCTCGTCTCGATGACGTTGAAGCCGAAGGACATCATGTTCGCTCGTCCGACCGAATGGCTTTTCACGCCGACGCTGGAGAATTTCATTTATGTGATCGAGTCCGGCTTCCTGAGCTTCCTGCTGACCTCGATCGTCCTGTCGACGATCAGCACCGCGTTGGTGGTCGTCATCGGAACGCCGGCCGCCTATGCCTTCTCGAGGTTCCAACTCTGGCGGAAGGACGACCTGTTCCTGTTCATCCTGGCGACCAGGATGGCGCCGCCCGTCTGCCTCGTCATCCCGTTCTACCTGATCTACTCGAAGACGGGCCTGCTCGACACGTATCTCGGCATCGTGATCGCCTATCTGACCTTCAACCTGTCCTTCTATATCTGGGTGCTGTCGAGTTTCTGCCGCGACCTGCCGGTCGAACTGGAGGAGGCCGCGGCGACGGAAGGGTACAGCCGGGTGAAGATCTTCTGGAAGATCACGTTGCCGATCCTGCGGCCGGGCATGACGGCGACCGCCGTGCTGTGCTTCATCTTTGCCTGGAACGAGTTCATGTTCGCGTTCCTCCTCGGCGGGCAGAATGTGAAGTCCCTGCCGGTGGCCATCCCGCTGCTGATCACCAACCAGGGCGTTCGGTGGGGCGAACTCGCGGTTGTCGGCGTTATTGCCCTCGTGCCGGTGCTGATCGGCGTCTTCTTTACGCAGAAACATATCGTCCGTGGCCTGACGATGGGCGCCGTCAAGGGCTGATCACGACTGGCAGCCGGCCCGTAAGGGCCACCCCAGCGGCACGCAAGCACGAGTGATTGGAGATCAAATGAGCAATCTCACCCATCAGGATTGGTCGGACAGGGCGGCCAGGGTCGCCTTTCGCAGCAGGGCGTTCATCGACGGCCGCGACGTGGCGGCCCGCTCCGGCCGCGTGTTTCGCAGCATCAACCCGGCGACAGGCGAGACGCTCGCCGAGATTGCGTCCTGTGGCCAGGACGATATCGACGCTGCCGTGGGCGCGGCGCGCAGGTCGTTCAATTCCGGCGTCTGGTCCCGCCGCGACCCGGCGGAACGAAAGGCGGTCCTGCTGCGCCTGGCGGAACTGATCAGACGCAACCTCGAGGAACTCGCGCTGCTGGAGTCGCTCGACATGGGCAAGCTGGTCAAGGATGCCGCGACGATCGACGTGCCGGGCTCGGCTGCCATCTTCCAGTGGTATGCGGAGGCGATCGACAAGGTCTATGACGAGATCGCCCCGGCGCCGCCGGGCAATCTGGTCATGGTCCGGCGCGAGCCGCTTGGCGTGGTCGGCGCGGTCGTTCCGTGGAACTTCCCGCTTGATATGGCCTCATGGAAATGCGCCCCGGCGCTCGCTGCCGGCAATTCCGTCGTGCTGAAGCCCGCGGAGCAGTCATCGCTTTCGGCCCTGAGGCTGGCGGAACTGGCGATCGAGGCGGGCTTGCCGGCAGGTGTCCTGAACGTCGTGCCCGGGCTGGGTCCGACTGCGGGGCAGGCGTTGGGCCGCCATATGGACGTCGACTGTCTCGCCTTTACCGGGTCGACGGCGACCGGCAAGATGTTCATGCAGTATTCCGGCCAGTCCAACATGAAACAGGTTTGGCTGGAGACGGGTGGCAAGAGTCCCAACCTCGTCTTCGCCGATTGCGCCGATCTCGACGTGGCGGCGGACATGGCCGCATTCGGGATTTTCTTCAATCAGGGCGAGGTTTGTTCCGCCAATTCGCGGCTCTTGGTGGAAAGGAGCATCAAGGACGAACTGCTCGAAAGGCTGGTCGCGAGGGTTGAACGCTTCCAGCCCGGAGACCCGCTCGACCCCGCATCCACGATGGGCGCCATGGTCGACGCGCAGCACACCGCGAATGTCATGCGCTATATCGAGTCGGGACGAAAGACGGCGAAGCTGGTGGCGGGCGGTGAGCAGGTCCGGATCAATGAACGAGGCAGCTTCGTCTTGCCGACCATTTTCGACGAGGTCGATCCCAGCGACCCCATTGCCCGCGAAGAGATATTCGGGCCGGTGCTTGCCGTCGTTTCCTTCGAGAACGAGGAGGAAGCTGTGCGCATGGCGAACGACAGCGTATATGGCTTGGCGGCCTCGGTATGGACAGGAAGCCTCGGTCGGGCGCACGGCGTTGCAAGCCGGCTGCAGGCCGGTACCGTTTCCGTCAATACGGTGGACGCGCTGAGCCCGATGACTCCCTTCGGAGGAGTCAAGCAATCCGGATTTGGCCGGGATCTCTCGCTGCATGCGATCGACAAATACACCTCATTGAAAACGACTTGGATAAAGTATTGAATTGGCAGTTGGTCTGGACGCCCCGGGTGAGTTTCACGCATGCCGCTTCGCTTTACCTTTCGCCAGCTTGAATATTTTGTCGCGGTCGGAGAGGCGGGCAGCATAGCCAAGGCCGCCGAGATCGTGAATGTCTCCCCGCCCTCGATCTCGGCGTCGATCGCTCAGCTCGAGGCCGAGTTCGGTATCCAGCTGTTCGTTCGCAAGCATTCACACGGCCTCGCGCTGACCGCTGGCGGCAGGATTTTCCTCAAGGAGGCGATACAGATCCTGGCCGACGCCGATGGTCTGCATACGGTAGCCGGCGCCATCGCCAACCAGGTGAGGGGGCCCCTCTCGATCGGGTGCCTCCTGACTTTCGCGCAGATCGTGCTGCCGGAGTTGCGGCGGAAGTTCGAGATCAAGTTCCCGGACGTCCGGGTGCGCCAGTACGAGCGCAATCAGGGGCAGCTCCTCGACATGCTCCAGAGCGGAGAAATCGATGTCGCCCTGACCTACGATCTGGAACTCAGCCAGGACATGAAGATCGAGCCGCTCATGTCTCTGCCGCCCTATGTCATGCTCCCGGCCGGCCACAGGCTGGCCGCGCGGCCGGGGGTGACCCCGGAGGAACTTGCCGATGAACCCATGGTGCTGCTCGACCTGCCGGTGAGCCGGGAATATTTCCTGTCGGTGTTTCATCAGCGCGGAGTCCGCCCCAATGTCGCGGAACGCACCAGCGACATCGCGGTCATGCGATCCATGGTCGCCAACGGCTTCGGCTACGGCATCGCCAACATGCGGCCGCTGAACACGATGTCGCCCGACGGCAAGCCCCTGGTCTTCGTTCCGCTCGAGGGCGATCTTCGCCCGCTTTTGCTGAGCGCTGTGACGCCCGACGCGGATCACCGGACCCAGACGGTGCGCGAATTCATCAACCATTGCCGGGAGTATATCGGACAACAGGGCGTCTTCGGCATCGATGCTAGCTGAGCAGGCGGCCGGTGACGCCGTCGGGCTCGCAAGCAAGAGCGACCAGCCTGCCGAGCATCGCGTCGCACGCCGCCAGTTGTTCGACCGAAACATACTCATCCGGCTTATGGCCCTGGGCCATGAAGCCGGGGCCGCATATGATCGTGGGCGTGTCCAGGCCTTCGTTGAAAAGCCCGCCTTCGGTGCCGAACGCCACCTTCAGCGTTGAACGCGTTCCGGTCAGCGACTGGAGCAGGCCGACCGCCGGCGATGCCGCGGGCGTATCCAGGCCCGGATAGCTGTTGATCGTTCTGATCTCGATCGATGCCTCGGCCGCGATCTTTCGAGCGCGCCGCTCGATTTCCCGCGCCGCTTCCGTGACCCTGGCCAATATCTCCGCCGCGCTGTCTCCCGCCACGTGGCGGAGCTCGAAATCCAGCGTGCAAAGGTTCGGAACGATATTGAGCGCGGTTCCCGCGTTTATCGTTCCGACATGGATGGTCGAGTACGGCACGTCATAGGCGATGTCGCGCGCCCCGTTCGCCTCGAGCCGCGCCTGCTCCGACCGCAGCGCCGCGATCAGGTCGCACCCCAAGTGGATGGCATTGAGCGCGAAGGGAGCCATCGCCGAATGGCCTTCCCGCCCACGGCACAGGGCTCTGGCCGCGGTTTTTCCCTTGTGTCCAGTGGCGACGGCCATGCCCGTCGGCTCGCCGACGATGCACAGAAGGGGGCGGGGAACGCTCGTTCTGAAGTGTTCGACCAGGCTTCGCACGCCGACGCATCCGATCTCTTCGTCATAGGATAGAGCCAGGTGAAGCGGAACCGTCAGGCTTTCCGGCGAGGCGTCGATCATCGCCCGCATGGCTGATGCGACGAAGCCCTTCATGTCCGCCACCCCTCGTCCGAACAGCAGACCGTCGCGCCTGGTAAGCTCGAATGCGGGAACCTGCCAATCCTGACCATCGACGGGAACGACGTCAGTATGCCCCGACAGCACGATCCCGGCTCGGTCCAGCGGTCCGATGGAAGCGAGGAGATTGGCCTTGCGGCCATCGGGACTCGGGATCAGGTGGCATCGGATCCCGTGTGCCGTGAACAGGGAATGGACATAGTCCAGCAGCGCCAGGTTCGAATCGCGGCTGATCGTCGGAAACGCGATCAACCGGCGCAGGATTTCCAGGCTCTCCACGGATAGTCTCCTCGAACTGGCATTCAGTCGCTGTAGATAGCTGTGCGACGGAACTGAACTAGATTTTGCCATATGGCTGCGTCGGCTTCTCCTAACGCCGCCGCGCTTAGGTCGAAGCTAATGGGGGCTGCGATTTTGCCTAGTTTCTTCCGGCGGCGGCTGGGCATAGGTTGCCGGCATACGCCGCCACAGAGAAGAAACCGATGCATCTCAGAACCGAGACAGACCTGATTGGAGAGATGCAGCTTCCGGCCGGCACGCTCTACGGCATTCAAACAGCGCGGGCGAAGGCCAATTTTCCGATCAGCGGCGTGCCGCTCGGCCAGTTTCCCGATTTCGTCATCGCGCTGGCGATGGTCAAGAAGGCGACCGCCCTGGCCAATCACGATGTCGGCTGCCTGCCGCCGCCGCAGCGCGATGCCATAGCGCGCGCTTGCGACGAGATCATCGCCGGCCGCCACCACGAGGCGTTCGTCGTCGACATGATCCAGGGTGGCGCCGGAACATCAACCAACATGAATGCGAACGAGGTCATCGCCAATGTCGCCCTCGCCATTCTGGGCCAGCGCCCCGGCGAATATGATCATCTCCATCCCAACGACACCGTGAACAGGTCGCAGTCGACCAACGACGTCTATCCGACCGCGATCAGGGTCGCGGCGCTGCGGGCGAGCGCAGGGTTGCTGGCATCGATGACACAGCTCGCCGACGCGTTTCATGAGCGCGCCGGAAGCTTCGGGAACATTCCGAAGGTAGGCCGCACGCAGTTGCAGGATGCGGTGCCGATGACGCTGGGCCAGGAGTTCGACGCCTTCCGGACCTCGATCGAAAAGGACGTTCGCGCCCTGCGGTCGGCGAGATCGCTGCTGCTCGAGGTCAATCTCGGGGGCACGGCGATCGGCACGGGCATCAACGCGCCGGAGAATTTTGCCCAACGGGCCGTCGAGCACCTTTCGATGATCAGCGGCCTGGACTTCACCACGGCGGAAAATCTTGTCGAGGCCGGGTTCGACGTGAGCGCGCTGGTGACGCTGTCCGGCGCGCTGAAGGGGTTTGCCCTGCGGCTTTCGAAGATCTGCAACGATCTCAGGCTTCTGAGCAGCGGCCCGCGCGCCGGGCTGGGCGAGATCGTGCTGCCGGCCGTCCAGGCCGGGTCGTCGATCATGCCGGGCAAGGTGAACCCGGTGATTCCCGAGATGGTCAACCAGGTGGCCTTTCAGGTGGTCGGCAATGATCTGGCGGTCATGCTGGCGGCAGAGGCCGGTGAGCTGCAGCTCAACGCGATGGAGCCGATCATCGTTTTCAACCTGTTGACGTCGCTGCGGATCCTGACCAGCGCC
>CAZICN010000053.1:0-5421 GCA_964537655.1 uncultured Aestuariivirga sp. | reverse complement strand
CGGATCCCGGCCTGATCGGCGACAGCGTCAGCAATTCCGAATTGCTGCTTTGCAAGATGCGAATTAACAGCGCGAGCGGTCGGTGTCAGATTGCGCGCAACGCACTCGGCGGAAACAGTGGGGATTCGGCATGCGAGCAATAAAGGCGGCGGCGGTTCAGGCGGCGCCGGTGTTCATGAACCTGGATGCGTCGATCGACAAGGCGGCGGCGCTGATCCACGAGGCCGCCGCGAACGGTGCCGAACTCGTCGCCTTCCCGGAAACCTGGCTGCCCGGATTCCCCTGGTTCATTTATCTCGGCACCCCGGCGGACGCCTTCGAGTTCTTCCCGGAATACCATGACAACAGCCTCGAGGTCGGCTCCAGGCAGCATCAGCGACTTCAGGCGATCGTCAAGAAGGCCGGCGTGACGGTCGTCATGGGCTTCTCCGAGCGCGAGCATGGCTCGCGCTACATGGCTCAGACGATCATCGGCCCCGCCGGCAACGTCCTGCTGAACCGGCGCAAGCTGAAGCCGACTCACATCGAGCGCACCGTGTTCGGCGAGGGAGACGGCTCGGACCTCGTCGTCGTCGATGCGCCCTTCGGGCGGCTCGGCGCCCTGAACTGCTGGGAGCACCTGCAGCCGCTGTTCAAGATGGCGATGTACAGTCAGAACGAGGAGGTGCATGTCGCGTCCTGGCCGAGCCTGTCGATATACCGCGATCTCGCTTACGCGCTCGGGCCCGAGGTGAATAACGGGGCAAGCATGGTCTATGCGGTCGAGGGCGGCTGCTTCGTCCTGGCGCCCTGTGCGGTCATCACGCAGGAGATGTTCGACAAGGTCTGCCGCTCGCCGCAGGCTGCGCGGCTGCTCAATCCGAGGACCGGAGGCCCCGGGGGCGGCTTCTCGATGATCTACGGTCCCGACGGCAAGCCGCTGTGCCAGCCGCTCGCTGAAGACGAGGAAGGCATTCTCTACGCGGATCTCGACCCGCGGCTGATAACCCTGGCGAAGACAACCGCCGATCCGGTCGGCCACTATGCACGCGGCGATGCCGTGCAGCTTTTGTGGAACCAGGCGAAGCGCAGGCCGGTCCAGGTCGTCAAACGGTCTCCCGAGGAACCCGCGAACCAACCACCCCCCTAATCCGAGGACAATCGACATGATCGCTTACAAAATTGGTGCCGAAGCCGCAGCCCTGGACGTGTGGGGCCCGCCGGAGCGGCTGTCCGCCGTTACCCTCCAGGGCGAGCCAATCATGCATGGCAAGAAACTGTACTCCGCGAATGGAGGCCAGATCCTGAGCGGCATCTACGAGGTCACGAAAGGCCGCTTCAAGGTGATCTATCCGTTTCATGAACATGCCACCGTGCTCGAGGGCGAGGTGACATTGACCGACGAGGCGGGCAACAGCGTCACCTACGGTCCCGGTGACAGCTGGTTCTGCCATCAGGGCGAAGTCGTGACCTGGGACGTCAAGGATCGTCTTCGCAAGACCTTTTTCGTCGTAACCTCCGACCGGTTCGTCACCATAGCCGCCGAGCCGAGCCCGGCTTCGACCTACCAGGTCGTCGCCTAGAGCGCTTCCGCCAAAGGCCTGCCCCGGACCCGATCCGGGGTTGCTCGACTTTGGCGATAAGGAAGCGCTCCAAGACATAGTCGAACTTCAATCGCCTCGTCGGCCCGCGCAGCGATAGCTGCGCTGCGCCCTTTCCTTTGCCTCATCGCCATAAGAGAATGTGGGAACTACAATGAGTCTCAAAAAGCCTGCCGCGGAATTTATTGGAACTGCCGCTCTTGTTCTCATCGGCTGCGGCTCGGCCGTCCTGACAGGCTTCGGAACCGCCGGCCCTGCCGGTCTCGTTGCAATCTCCCTGGCCTTCGGGCTCGCCGTTGTCGGCCTGGCTTATTCGCTTGGTCCGGTGTCGGGATGTCATCTCAACCCGGCCGTCACGATATCGCTTTGGGTGGCCGGACGCGTCCCGGGAGAGCAGGTTTGGACCTATATCGTCGCGCAGATGCTCGGCGCCCTCGCGGGAGCAGGCTTGCTCTACATTCTTCTCGCCGGTCGGATGAGCGGCTACGACGTATCGGTGGAAGGCCTGGGCCACAATGGATGGGGCGCAGGGTATCTCGGGGGCTATTCCGTCTACGCGGCGTTCGGCGCCGAGGCCGTGGCGACCTTCCTGCTGTGCCTCGTCGTTCTCGGCAGTACCAGGGATAGGGCAAACGCGCCATTCGCGGGGCTGGCGATCGGTCTTGTGCTGGCGGGACTGCTGCTCGCATTCATCAACGTCAGTGGCGCATCCCTCAACCCCGCGCGCAGCTTCGGTCCCGCCATGTTCGTCGGCGGTCAAGCCATTCACCAGCTCTGGCTGTTTCTGGTCGCGCCTGTCGTTGGAGCGGCATTCGCTGGCTTGTTGGAGCGCGCAGCCTGGGTCGATTCCGCGAAGGCGCGATAGGGGCGTCAAAGCGGCAAGTGGCGGCAATGGAACGCGCAACGATGGCGTCGGGCTGGAGGCAGGCGGCACTGACGCGGGCTTGCCCGGAGCCAGGATTACCCATGCCGTCTCCGATGCCCGCACGCCGCCGATGCCAAAATGAAACATCGCACCACTGCCAGGCCCTCGGAAGCCTTTAGGGACAGGCTAAGCACTGCGACGCCAAATCGTAATTTTCGCGACCAGGCGCCTCCACTACACAACTCTCTGACCCATTCGCATCCGCAGCATGCGCTGAGGAAGAAAAAGGACGCAGAGATGTCGGCAGAAGAAGTGGATACGCTTGTCGTCGGTGCTGGCCAGGCAGGGATAGCCATGAGCGAGCATCTGGGCAAGTGCGGTGTTCCGCATCTCGTGCTCGAACGGCATCGCATCGCCGAACGGTGGCGCTCGGAAAGATGGGACTCGCTCGTCGCCAACGGCCCGGCCTGGCACGACCGTTTCCCCGGCATGGAGTTTCCGGATCTCGAGCCGGATGCCTTTGCGCCGAAGGAGGAGGTCGCGGATTATTTAGTGGCCTATGCGGACAGGATTGCCGCTCCCATACGCTGCGGTGTTGAGGTCAGGCAGGTCACGAGGAGCACCGGCCGCCTTGGTTTTAGCGTCGAGACCTCGGATGGCGTCATCCGGGCGAACAATGTCGTCGCGGCGACCGGACCCTTCCAGATCCCGGTCATCCCGCCGGTGGTTCCCACACGGATGGATATCCTGCAGATCCACTCCAGCGCCTATGGCAATCCCGGCCAGCTGCCGGATGGCGCGACGCTGGTGGTCGGAGCAGGCTCGTCGGGTGTCCAGATCGCCGAAGAACTGCTGCGCGCGGACAAGCGCGTCTATCTGTCGGTGGGGCCGCATGAGCGTCCGCCCCGGGCCTATCGCGGCCGGGACTTCTGCTGGTGGCTCGGCGTTCTCGGCAAATGGGATCTGGAGACGCCGGGTCCGGGCACCGAACACGTCACGATTGCCGTCAGCGGCGCGCATGGCGGCTACACGATCGACTTCCGCCGTCTGGCGGCGCAGGGCATGACGCTGCTCGGCCGGACGGAGACATTTGGCAATGGCAGGCTGACCTTTGCCGCGGACCTGGCCGAGAATCTGGCCAGGGGCGATGCCAGCTACCTTTCCCTTCTGGATGAGGCCGACGACTATGCCGCCCGCAACCACATCGACCTGCCGGCGGATCCGGATGCCCGCAGGATCGAACGCGACTCCGACTGCGTGAGCAACCCCATTCTCTCGCTGGACCTCGCCGGCGCGGGCATCAAGTCGATCATCTGGGCGACGGGCTACGCGACCGACTACAGCTGGCTGAAGGTGGATGCCTTCGACGACAACGGTCAGCCCAGGCACCAGAGGGGCGTATCGTCGGAGCCGGGCGTCTATTTCCTCGGACTGCCGTGGCAGTCGCGGCGGGGATCCAGCTTCATCTGGGGCGTCTGGCACGACGCCAAGCATCTCGCCGATCGCATAGCGACGCAGCGCAAATACCTGGAGTATCACCAGTCGGCGCAGGACGCGGCACGGCTTCGGCGGACAAGGCCCCTGGCCGCGAGCTTCTAGATCCGAAGTCCCGCGACGAAAATTGCTTCGATACGGCCCAGCTGGAGAACGACATGGCACATACGCGAATCCGAGCCTTCAACACCAAGGACACCTATCCCGAGCAGAAGCTGGACAATGATCTGTGCCAGGCGGTTGTCGCGCGCGGCACGATGATCTTCCTGCGCGGCCAGTGCCCTCAGGATCTGGACACCGCGAAAAATATCGACAGCCACGATCCGGTGGAGCAGACCCATAAGGTCATGCGGAACATCAGGCAGCTCATCGAGGAGTCCGGTGGCAGGATGGAGCACCTTGTCAAGGTGGTGGTGTACCTGACGGACGTGCGTCACCGCGAGCCGGTCTACCGCACCATGGGCGAGTACATCAAAGGCGTGCATCCGGTTTCGACCGGCCTGGTCGTCTCGGCGCTCGCGCGCCCCGAATGGCTGGTGGAGATCGACGCCACGGCGGTCATCCCGGACGAGGCGCCATGACGTTCTCCATCGTCGCGAGATGCAGCCGGACCGGCATGTTCGGCGTGGCGGTGTCGTCTTCTTCACCCGCCGTTGCGGCGCGCTGCGCATTTGCGCAGGCCGGGGTCGGGGCGCTCGCCAGTCAGAACGTCACCGATCCCATGCTGGGCGTGCGCGGGCTGGATCTGATGGCGCGTGGCGCGTCGGCCGCCGAGGCCGTCGCGATCCTCGCGCGCACCGGCGGCCATATCGAATACCGCCAGCTGCTGGCGGTGGACGGAACCGGCGTCAGCGCCACCTATTCGGGTCCCAGGGCGCTCGGCATATGGGCCGAGGCGCATGCCGAAAATGTAGCCTGCGGAGGCAACCTGCTGGCCAATGCGGATGTTCCGCGCGCGATGGCCGATGCCTTCCTGGCGTCGCACGGTCATCTCGGCGATCGCATCATCGGGGCGATGCGGGCCGGGCTGGCGGCGGGCGGCGAAGCCGGGCCGGTTCGCTCCGCCGGGATGAAGCTGGTGCGCGAGATGGCCTGGCCGGTTGCCGATCTGCGCTGCGACTGGACTGAAGACTGCCCGATCGAAGCGGTGGCAAGACTTTGGGAGATCTATAAGCCGCAACTCGACGCCTATGTCACGCGGGCGGTCGATCCGACATTGGCGCCGAGCTATGGCGTGCCGGGCGATAAATGACCTTCACGCGACACGTCCTGCCACAGCGCCCGGCAGGCGGGCTTCGTCATCGACGTCAGTCTTTTTTGAGGGGTTCTGTCACCAGAAATCCTTGTGGTCGTTGACGATCTCTTCTTCGAGTTCAGGGAATGGGCCACGGATCGCCACATGGCGGCGTCCGGCGGCGAACACCTGATGGCAGCTCAGATCGAGGGTAGGATTCTCCGGGTTATCTCCGGTCAGCTCGGCCA
>CAZICN010000052.1:0-19983 GCA_964537655.1 uncultured Aestuariivirga sp. | reverse complement strand
CACCGATCGTGAATACGAGACCGGCAATCTCGGCCACCGCATGCGCACCAAGGGCGGCTACTTCCCGATGAATCCGATGGATTCGGCGCAGGACATGCGCTCGGAAATGCTCTCGGTGATGGGCCAGATGGGCCTCTCGTTCGAGAAGCATCACCACGAAGTGGCGGCCGCCCAGCACGAGCTCGGCACCAAGTTCCAGCCGCTGGTCACCGCCGCCGATCACATGCAGATCTACAAATACGTGATCCACAATGTGGCGCATGCCTATGGCAAGACCGCCACCTTCATGCCGAAGCCGGTGTTCGGCGACAACGGCTCGGGCATGCATTGCCACTTCTCGATCTGGAAGGACGGCAAGACGCAGATGGCCGGCAACCAGTATGCCGATCTCTCGGAGCTCTGCCTCTATTTCATCGGCGGCGTCATCAAGCACGCCAAGGCCTGCAACGCCTTCACCAACCCGTCGACCAACTCCTACAAGCGGCTGGTGCCGGGCTATGAGGCGCCGGTGCTGCTTGCCTATTCGTC
Source organism: uncultured Aestuariivirga sp. (assembly GCA_964537655.1). GTDB lineage: Bacteria > Pseudomonadota > Alphaproteobacteria > Rhizobiales > Aestuariivirgaceae > Taklimakanibacter. Next base: position 19,455 of record CAZICN010000052.1, on the reverse strand, counting down.
GCGCAACCGCTCGGCGTCATGCCGCATCCCGCACACCTCGAACCCCAAGGCCAAGCGGGTCGAGGTGCGCTTCCCCGATCCGACGGCCAATCCCTATCTGGGTTTCTCGGCTCTCATCATGGCCGGCCTCGACGGCATCGTGAACAAGACCCATCCCGGCGATGCCATGGACAAGAACCTCTACGACCTGCCGCCGGCCGAGCTCAAGGGCATCCCGACGGTGTGCGGATCGCTGCGCGAAGCGCTCACCTCGCTCGACAAGGACCGCGAGTTCCTCAAGAAGGGCGGCGTCTTCACCGACGACCAGATCGACAGCTTCATCGAGCTCAAGATGGAAGAGAACATGCGCTATGAGATGATGCCGCATCCGGTCGAGTTCGACATGTATTACAGCTGCTGAGTCTGACGTACCCCTGGAGCCTGGCCGGATGCGCGAGCGTCCGGTCTTTTTTATCGATACCGTCGGCGAAGGCCGGGCCTACCTATTCGTTGAAGCTCTCGTGCCGATAAACCTCGCTGCCGCCGAGCAGGGTCAGCATGACTTCAGTGTCGGCAATCTCGTATGGGTCGATGGCGAAGAGATCGCGGTCAAGGATGATGAGATCGGCATACTTGCCCTGCTCGAGTGAGCCGGTATCGGCCAAGCGCCAGGCCGCCGCCGCGGCGTTCACCGTATAGCCCTTGATGCATTCATCGAGCGTCATGCGCTCTTCCGGCAGGAAGGCCGGAAAGTCCCTCCCCTTGCCCGGCGGCTGGCGGGTGATCGCCGTCTGCATGATGGGGAACGGGTTGAGCGTCGAGACACCCCAGTCGCTCGACAGGGCGCAAGAGGCCCCGGCATCGATGAGCGAGCGGAACGGATAGATCCAGCGCGCCATGCGGGGCCCGGCGATCGGGATCGCAACATCGGTGACCGAAGGCTCGTTCCTCGCCCACAGCGCCTGGATGTTCGGCATGACGCCGAGCCGCGCGAAGCGCGGAATGTCGTCGGGATCGACGCATTGCACATGCGCCAGCTGGTGCAGGCCGGGCCAGGCGCCATTCACGTCACGCGCAGCTTCCAGTCCGTCAAGCGCCACCCGCACCGCCTTGTCGCCGATCACATGGCAATGGATCTGGAAACGCGCCGCGTCGAAGGCAATGAAGAGCTCGCGCAAATGGTTCTCGCCGAACATCACCGGCGCATTGCCGCCCTCGGCATCGTGATAGTCCTCGACCATCGCGGCGGTGCGGTTTTCGAGAACGCCGTCGAGGAAGAATTTCGCCGAATGCACCTTCAGCATCGGCGACGCGAAATCGCGGCGAAAGCCCGCGATGCGCGAGAGCGCGCCTTCGACCGTGTCCGAAGGTTCGACCAGTGCGGTCGATGCGACGCGCACGGTGAGGCCCGTGCCCTGCTCGACCGCGCGATAGATGCGCAAATGCCGCTCGGTGACCAGGGCGTCGAGGACGCCGGTGAAGCCGCTGCGGTTGCACAAGGCCTGGCCGAAGCGCACGCCCGCTTCCCAATCGGAATCGGGCGTCTCGGGCATGCGCTCGCGCGCCCATTCGATGGCGAGCTCATGCAGCATGCCGGTCGGAACGCCCGATTTGTCGCGGGCGAAACGGCCGTTCTCCGGATCCCTCACCGAGCGGTCGAGGCCGATCCTCTCGCAGGCTTTCGAATTCATCGCGGCGCTGTGATAGTCCGACGAATAGAGAAGCACGGGGCGGTCGGGCACGACGGCGTCGATCACCTGGCGGGTGAGATTGTGCTCGCCGAAAATGCCGGAATACCAGCCATGGCCTTTCACCCAGTCGCGCTCGGGGTGAGCTTCGGCAAATGCCTTCAAGGCTCTCTGAAGCTCGTCGATCTTGCGGACGCCGGCAAGGTCGACATCGAGCGCGTGGCGCGTGCCCGAATCCTGCATATGGATATGCGTGTCCTGGAAGCCCGGCAGCACCAGGCGGCCACCGGCGTCGATGATCCGGGTCGCCTTGCCGGCGAGAGCCCTGATCTCCGCCGTCGTTCCCAGCGCCGCGACGCGGCCCTGATGCGAGGCGAGAGCCTGGGCCCCGGGCTTCAGCGGATCCATGGTCTTTATATTGCCATTGATGACAATGAGATCAGGCGTGTCGCGCAACTCGTCCCCCTATTCCAGCCGCGCCGGAAAGCCCGGCGCCCGCAAATCCGTCTTGAGCAAATCTTCGAGCAGCTTGACGATCATCGTCGACTGCGCGGCCCCGCCATAGGCTTCCCTGCCCTTCACGAAGGTATCGCGAGTCATCGTCGCCAGATCGAGCGGCACGCCGAATTCCTCGCCGAAGCGCATGGCGAAGCCCAGGTCCTTGAGCGCCAGGTCCATGGTGAAGGCGATGTCATAGCTGCCATTGAGGATGAGCTGGCCTTCCGTCTCATGCACGAAGCTGGTGCCCGAGCTCGCCGTGATCGCCTTCCAGGCCTGTGCCAGATCGAGGCCCGAGCGCTTCGCCAGCATCAGCGCCTCGCCATCGGCCACGAGATGGATGAAGGCCAGCATGTTGGTGATGACCTTGATCACCGCGGCGGAGCCGAGCGGCCCCATATGGAAGAGCTTGCCGCCCATCGCTTCGAGCGCAGGGCGATGCTCGGCCAGGAGGGCGGCATCGCCGCCGGCCAGCAAGGTGATCTCGCCCCGGGCGGCGAGATGGACGCCGCCCGTCACCGGGCATTCGAGCATGCGGATGCCATGATCCAGCGCCAGAGTCGCCAGCTTCACGATGTCGTCGCGGCCGAGCGTCGACATCTCGATCCAGCCTCCGGTGAAGCCCGCGGCGATCAGCTCGCGCAGCACGGCTTCCGAAACGGCGGGCGATGGCAGGCAGGTGATGACCGCATCGCAGGAGGCGGCGAGGCCGCGCGGCGCGCCGGCCAACTGGGCCCCGGCCTTGACGTGCCGCTCACCCCGTGCCGCGTCCTGGTCGCAGACGGTGACGTCGAACCCCTTGGCGATGAGGCTCAGGGCCAGATGACCGCCGAGATTGCCGAGACCAATGAAGCCATATCTCATGTCAGGCGATCGGCCGGTCATTCATCTCGAGATGAAGCCTGGTCCCTTCATAGGGATGGGCGAGCGCCACCGCCTCGTCGAGCTCGATGCCGAGGCCGGGCTCGGTCGGCAGCAGCACGCGTCCCGCTTCCCAGCGGATCGGCTTCTTCAGGATCTTCGAATGGAAGCCGCCCCAGGTCTCGATGCTTTCGAGGATGAGGAAATTGGGCAGCGAGGCAGCGAAGTGGATATTGGCCGCGCCCTCTACCGGGCCGGCATAGAGATGAGGCGCGATCTGGGCATAGTGGGTCTCCGCCATGGCGGCGATCTTCTTCGCTTCCATGATGCCGCCGACACGGCCGAGCGCCATTTGCAGGATCGAGGCCGCGCCGGTCTCCAACACGCGCGCGAACTCGTACTTGGTGACGAGGCGCTCGCCGGTCGCCACTGGAATCGAGGTAGCGCGCGCGACCTTGGCCATCTCCTCCGGCATTTCGGGCGGCGTCGGCTCTTCGAACCACAAGGGCTCGTAGGGCTCGATCCGTTTCGCCAGTCGGATGGCGCCCGATGCCGTGAACTGGCCATGGGTGCCGAACAGGAGATCGGCCTTGGTGCCGACCGCCTCGCGCATCAGCCGGCAGAACTTGCCGCAGAGCTCGAGGCTCGCGAGCGAGGGCTGGCGCGGATCGAAGACCGAATAGGGTGCCGCCGGATCGAACTTCACCGCGGTGAAGCCCTGCTTGACATAATGCGCGGCGCGCTCGGCCGAGGCCTCGGCATTCCAGTAGATGGAATCGTCCTGGCCCTTGGCGAGATCGGGATAGATATACGTGTAGGACCTGAGGCTCTCATGAACCCGCCCACCCAGCAATTCATAGACGGGCTTGCCGGTAGCCTTGCCCTTGATGTCCCAGAGCGCGATCTCGATGCCGGAGAGGACGCCCATCAGCGAGGCATCGGGGCGCAAGGTGTAGCCCGAGCCATAGGCCCTGCGCCACAAGGCCTCGATGTGGAACGGGTCGATCCCCTCGACATAGCGGGCAAAGACATCCTCGATCATGGCGGTCATCGCCTTGGGACCGAAGGTCGCGCAATAGACCTCGCCGATGCCGCTGATATTGTCGTCGGTGGTGAGCTTGACGAAGATGAAATAGCGCCCGCCCCAGCCGGGCGGCGGATTGCCGACAATGAATACCTTGAGGTCTTTTATCTTCACGTGGCCCGCTCCCTGCCCTGTTTCGCGCAACCTTCGCTGGAGACTTGCGCCGATGCAAGAGCCAGCCCCGTTCACCTTTCAGGCGGAGTGTGGTGGTTCAGAAATTCTCTCCCGTATTGCGGTCAGGGTTTGAGGGAATTTCTGAACCAAAACCACACTAGAATCTTGGATTCTCTAGTGTCCTTTCGAATCCGAAGTTCGCTCGGAGGACGCTGCCAATGCATGCGAACTTCGGATTCAGGACACTAGAGAACGCAGGGCCTGCGGCAGCGCCTCGGCGAAGAGGTCGAGTTCGTCATCGGGCGCGGCGCTCACCCTGATGCAGCGGTTGAGGGGGGCTACACCCGGCATGCGCACGAAGATGCCGTGCGCGATCAGCGCGTCGAGCAGGCTCCTGGCATAGGCGCCATCGCGGCCGCAGTCGACAGTCACGAAATTCGTGGCCGACGGCAAGGGTTTCAACCCGTGACGGCTGACGATGTCGCCGATCCGCGCGCGCGCCGCGCCAACTCTGGCGATGACCTCGCCGAGATAGGCCTGGTCGCCGAGGGCGGTGAGCGCCGCCGCCTGCGCCAGGCGGTTGACGCCGAAGTGATTGCGCACCTTGTCGAAGCATTTCACGAGGTCGGCTTCGCCGATCACATAACCGACACGCGCGCCGGCAAGTCCATAGGCCTTCGAGAAGGTGCGGAAGCGCAGGAGCCTCGGATTGGTGACATCGAGCGGCGGCAAAATGCCGGACGGGGCAAACTCGCCATAGGCTTCATCCAGGATGAGCAGCGCGCCATCGGGAATGTTGGCGATCAGATCGGCAACAGCATCGGAGGGCCACCAGGATCCCATCGGGTTGTCGGGATTGGCGAAGAAGATCAAACGCGCCGCCTCGCGCCTGGCGAGATCGAGCAAGGCGCCGCAATCCTCGCGGTCGTCGCGATAGGGTGCCGTCACCAGCCGGCCGCCATAGCCATTGACGTGAAAATTGAATGTCGGATAAGCGCCCAGCGACGTGGCGACGGTGACCCCCGGCTCGACGAACAGGCGCACCGCATAACCGAACAGGGCATCGATTCCCTCGCCGACCGCGATGTTCTCGGGGCCTACGCCATGATGGCGGGCCAGCGCCTGCTTGAGATCGTGATTCTCGGGATCGCAGTATTTCCAGACGTCAACTGCCGCCGCTTCGATCGCGCGCCGCACGGCGGGCGACGGACCGAAACCGCTCTCATTGGCGCCGAGCCGCGCCTTGAAGGCGACACCTCTCTGGCGCTCCAGCGCCTCGGGCCCGACGAAGGGCACTGTCGAGGGCAATGCATCTACCACCGGCGTCAGCGCTATGCGGGACACGAAAGGCTCCATTTCCTGAAACGGCGAGCTATCGCATGCACGGGAACACATGGCAAACCTGACTGTGACCTCGGTGCAACAGTCTTTTGCCAAACGCATGGATTCACGTGCTCGTGAGCTTGGCCCGGAGGCGAAAAGAGGTAAAAGGAACGCGAAATGAATCGCGTTGCCGAATTGACCTTGCGCCGTGCCACAGTTGCCATTGTGTTCCTGTGCCTGATGGCACTTACGTTGTGTCAGGTCCTCGGCCCGACCGCCCGTATCAACAACACCTTTGCGCCGGGTGATGTCCCGCTGCAGGCTATCGCGGCTGTCACGCCTGTTTCAGGCGCGCCTGGCACGCTGCCCGCCCGCTGCGCCAGCATCAATCTGGCCCCTGTCGAGATCGCGGCCGCCGATCTCAGGCCGCAGATGCAGGCTTGCGGGGCCATCGTGGCGGCGAGTTCCGCACCACCCCTGGGCGCCGAGCTCGGCGTTCCCACGCCGCCGCCGCGCGCCGCCTGATCATTTCGCCAGTTCGCTCACCGGCCGTCGCCCTGGCGCTACGGCCCTTCATCCACTCGCATCCAAGGACTATCACTCATGCCGATCACCCGGCGCATATTCTTACTCGGCGGCGCTGGCTTTGCACTCAGCGCCTGTGTTCAGGACGGAACTGAAGGCATCGTCGCGGAACCGACCAGTTCCGGCCCGTCGACCTTCGCCACTACATATGGCGCCCTGCCCGATGAGCGCTTTCCCATTCCGGCCGTCGATCTGAAGAAGCTCAAGCCGAAATACCGACGCCGGATGGTCGATTTCCCGACGGCGGAAATCCCCGGCACGATCATCGTCGATACCCCCGCCCGCTACCTCTATCTGGTTCTCGGTGACGGCAAGGCGATGCGCTACGGCGTCGGCATCGGACGCGACGGCTTCACTTGGGGCGGCCGCGGCCGCATCCAGTACAAGCGTGCCTGGCCGCGCTGGACGCCGCCCGGCACGATGATCGAGCGCCAGCCGGAGCTCGAAAAATACCGCAATGGCATGGAACCGGGCCTCGACAACCCGCTCGGCGCCCGCGCCCTCTATATTTTCCAGAATGGCGAGGACACGCTCTATCGCCTGCACGGCACGCAGGATCCGTCCAGCATCGGCAAGGCGGTGTCGTCGGGATGCGTGCGCCTCATCAACCAGGACGTCATCGACCTGTTCAACCGGGCCAGGCCCGGCGCCACGATCATCGTGCGCCAGGCGGGCGGCGATGAAACCGCCTCGAAGGAACCGCACGAGACAGTCGGCGCGATCTGACGCGCTATCCAGAAGAAGAAAGGCCGGAGAAACTCTCCGGCCTTTTCATATGCGCGATGGAAGATGGGACTACAGGCGGCAGGTCCGCCACTTGCCCGATTCGGTCTTGTACTTGCCGGTCTGCGGATTGAACGAACGATATTTGCGGGCGCAGGCGCGCGTCCAGGAGCGGCTGCCCTCCTCGAAATCGCCGGCCTGATAGCGCACGCGCTGGCCTTGATAATTGTCCATGCAGCGCTCGTAGGCGTTGTCATAGGCGCGGCGGTAACGGTCGCTGGTGACGCCGGCACCGAGAAGCGTGCCACCGACGCCGCCAATGATGGCGCCTCTGCCCGCACCCTTGCCATTGTCGATCAGGCCGCCAATGAGCGCGCCGCCGAGCGCGCCGCCGACGGTGCCGACGAGGACGTCCGCGCCGCCATTCGTCTTGCGATGCGCGACATCGCGCGCATAGGAATCACAATAGCTCCTGGGACCGGCGGCAGCCGTTCCGGCAAGGCCCGCCGTGACGGCCAGCGCCATCGCGACGCCCATGCATTTCGCTAAAACCATCCGTTTCATGCCGTTCTCCTGAAAATAGGGCTACCCTCACATAGAAAGCGATTGTGGCCGGTCCGGGGCAGTCTGTAACCGCTCGAGACAGGCCCGCGCCGCCGCCACGGCGGTCGAAAAGCAGGCCTGCAGCAGATAACCGCCGGTCGGGGCCTCCCAGTCCAGCATCTCGCCCACCGCATAGACCCCGGGCCAGGCCTTGAGCCCGAAATCGCGGTCGACCGCCTCGAGCGACACGCCGCCTGCCGAAGAGATGGCGCGCTCGATGAGATCGGTGCCCGTCATGGCAAGCGGAACAGACTTGATGGCGCCGGCCGTCATCCCGGCTCCCGTCTCGCGCAGCAGCGCGATCGCGACCGGCGGCAGGCCGGCCGCCTTGCGCAGCCACGTGCTGTGGGACGACTTGCCCTTCGGGCGCGCGAGGCGCTGCTCCAGATTGGCGAACGTCAGATCGGGCCTGAGATCGAGGCTGAGCTTTCCGGTGCGTCGCAGTTCCGGCGTCAGCGCATAGATCACGCCCCCTTCGAGCCCTGTTTTCGTGACCACCGCCTCGCCGCGCACCGTGCGGCCGCCGCTCGTCACCGCAATCCGCTTGAGCGGCGTTCCGGCGAAGCGTTCCGTGAAATGCGCCGACCAGTCGATGCCGATGCCGCAATTGGCGGGGATGAAATCGTTCACGCGGACGCCACGCTCACGCAGGCCCACCACCCAGTGCGCGTCGGAGCCGAGGCGCGGCCAGCTGGCGCCGCCCAAAGCGAGGATCATCGCGTCGCCGCGTTTCTCGCCTGTCCATTCGGTCCTCAGATCGAGTTTCACGCCGTGGCCGTCGAGCCGCCTGAGCCACGCCCGCAGCAGCGGCGAGGCCTTCATCGTCCGGGGAAAGACACGGCCCGAGGATCCGACAAAGGTTTCGATGCCGAGGCCATGGCACCAGTCGATGAGGGCTTGCGGCGGGAAGGCGCGAATGGCGGGTTCGAGCACGCTGCGCGCCTCGCCATAACGGTCGAGGAACCGCTCCAGCGGCTCGGAATGGGTGAGATTCAAGCCGCCGCGCCCGGCCATGAGGAACTTGCGCGCCGGCGAGGCCATGTGATCGATGACGCGCACGCGCGCGCCGCCTCGCGCCAGAATCTCCGCGGCCATCAGGCCCGCAGGCCCGGCGCCGATGATTTCGACACTGAACGTCATGGCGCGACATCGTCGCGGGAATGGGAGCATGCAGACAAGAAGTACCTCGCGACTCGGCCTGTCGGTTCTGGCGATTGCCCTGCTGAGCCGCTCCCTCTTAGCGCGGGATGCGAAAAAGTGGATACCGGTTTTTCGCGAAAGTCCCGCGCTGACATATTATGAGTTTGGATTGTAACGATCCAAACTCATCTGGCTGTTCTCAACCGCCGAAACGCCAGGTGGCCGAAATCTTGGCATTGAAGCCGGGTTCGAGATAGGCGTTGCCGCCGGCGCCGAGGACCGCGCTCAGATAGTTCACATGTTCGACATCGAAGATATTCTCGAGCCGCGCGTCGAGGCGAAAGTCCGGCGTGACTTCATAGCCGGCGAAGAGATTGACCAGCGTGTAGTCCTCATCGACCCTCTTGATGTCGCGCGGATTGGGCGTCGCTTCATTCGGCACATTGTACTTGTATTCGAAGGCGTGCTGCACCTCGCCGCCGACGGTCAGGCGCTGCTCGAAGAACCGGAAGCCCAGCAGGCCGGTGATCTGGTCCGGTGGCACCGTGTCCAGTTCCTTGCCATCTTCCTTGTTCTTGCTGTCGATGAAGGATCCGGTCAGTCCGGTGAAGAAGCCGCCGCGGTCATAGATGGCCTCGAACTCGACGCCCTTGAGGATGACCTGGTCGAAATTCTGATACTGGACGCAGATATCGTCCGAGCCGGGCATTCCCGGAGGGCTGCCGGGCGGCGGGCCGACCACGATGGGGTCGCATCCCGGATCTGAATCGCCCAGCGTCGCCAGCCCGATATAGTCGTCGACGGTATTGTGGTAGACGGCGGCCTTGAGGCGGATGCCGTCATCGTCGGTGAGGATCGCGTCACGCTTGTAGTTCAGGCCGATCTCGAAGAGATGAGCGGTCTCCGGTTTCAGATCGGGATTGGGCAGGAACGGAAAGGTCACGCCGGCCGGATGCATGCCGGTCATCAGCGTCTCGACGACACTGGGCGAGCGGTAGCCTTCCGCATAGGTGCCATAGATCTGCAACCCCCGCAGGCCGGTGGATTCGAACGGCTTCACGCCGGCCGTGATGCGCGGCGACAGGCGGTCGTCTTCGCTTTCGATCTGGCCGTCATCGCTTTCGAGCCGGTAGGAATCGTAGCGAAGGCCGCCCACGATCTCGAGCCAGTCGGAGAATTCGAGCTTGTCCTGGACGAAGCCGCCCCAGACCTGGCGGTTGCCGGACGGGCTGTAGACGAAGGTGCCGCCCAGCGGATCCTCGACAGTGACATCGTCTTCGAACCAGTCGCCGCCATAGGTCAGCGTGTGGCGCACTGCGCCCGTCTCGAAGCGGGAAACGTTGTTGATGTCGATGCCCGTCGTGACCAGATCGAAGTTCCGCTCCGATCCGGCCGGCACCAGCTGCCAGCCGCCGCCATTCTGCTGCCAGCGATAGCCCGCCCGCAGCGACGTCTGGTCCATCGACGTGTCGTTGACATAGCCGCTCAGCGTGAAGTCGATCCACGGCGAATTGGGGTCGGTATAGCGGTATTTCCCAGTGAACACGTCCTCCGTCAGATCGGTCTCCTGCGGAACCGATCCCGGTTCGCGCCAGTTGTTGTTGTTGCCCATCCAGCCCAGGGTCACTTCGTGACCATCGGCGGGCCGGATCACGCTCTTCAACAGGCCGCCGGTCAGATCGTAGCTCGACTCATCCACCCGCTCGCCATCGCCGCCCTTGTAGTCGTCGCGCTCGCGATAGGTGAGGTTGCCGAGGAGATCGAAGGCCTCCACCGGCCTGATGGCGCCGGTCACGCTGGTGAGGAAGCCCTCGCCATTGGTCTCATAGCCGCCCTTGATCGAGCCGCCATACTGCTCGCCCTCGCGCAGGAAATCGCTGGCCGACTTGGTTTCGAAGACGACGACGCCGCCGATCGCGCCGGAGCCATAGATATTGGCCACCGGTCCGCGCACCACCGACACCTGCTTGAGAAGCTCCGGCTCGATCCACATCGAGGCGGCGCTGCCGTGATCGTTGCGCGAGAAGTTGTTGCGGGCGCCGTCGGTGACCATGGCGACGCGGCCGAAATCCTGAAGCCCGCGGATATTGATGCTGGTGCCCAGACCGGTGCGGTCCTGCGTGCCCGCCGTCGACACGCCCGGCATGCCCTCGAGGATTTGCGAAATGTTCGAAGGCTGCTTCTGCTGCAGTTTTTCCTTGCCGACCACGCTGGTCGAGGCCATCGACTCGATGACCTCCTCGGCGAATTTCGAGGCGATGATGGTGATCTGGTCGAGAAGCGTCACGCCGCCCTCGGCCTTATCGCCGGCCTGTTGCTGTTCTTCCTGACCATGCGCCGGCGTGGCGACAACAATCGCGGCAGCCGTCGCCAAGAGCGACAGCCGCAAATATGCGGAACGTCCCATGAGACCCCTCTCCCTGAACCATCACAAGGCTGGCTACGGACTTGAGGAGTCTTTGGCTGGCACCCGGGCCAAATCGTTGGCCCGGGTGTTAACTAATAATATCCGACTAAAATAGTCAAGTATCTAAGTATCGAGAAGAGAAAAAGAATTCAGGCGGCCTCACGACGCAGGGGCTGGCACATGCAGTGCACACCACCGCCCGCCTGGGTGAACATGGTCATGTCGGGGTCATAGACCTCGAAGCCCGCGGCGCGCATCTTGCCGTTGAGGTCGCGCGCACCGGACGTCGAGAGCACCCGGTCATTGCCGAGCGCCACGACATTGCAGCCGAGCGCCATCGTCTCCTTGAAGCTCGCCGGAATGATCTCGATCTTCTTCGACTTGAGCCACTGGATGATGTCGTCCTCGGTCGTCTCGAGGCAGACGGCGGCGCAATGCTCGTTGAGCATGCACACCATCAGGTCGATATGGACATAGAACTGGTCGATCGGCGCATATTTGATCTCCCAGCCCTCCTTGATGAACCATTCGCAGACCTGGCGCGCCGCCACTTCCTCGGAGCGGTGGTCGGTATAGCCGACGAGCGCCACGCCCGGCCTGATGATGTTGAAGTCGCCGCCCTCGAAATTGCCGGCGCTCACCATGTCATAGATCGGAATGCCGCGATCGAGATAGAAGCGCAGCACCGCCGCGTATTCGCCACGCCGGCGCGGATTGGCGAGTTGGCAGACGACCGCGCCATAGGGCGACATGAAGGATGAGTCGCGCGCATAGACCTGGTAGGGATTGGTCATGTCGACGGGCAGGAAGTGGCAGGTGACGCCGGCGCTCTGATAGGCGTCGATCATCTCGCGATGCTGGCGCATGGCGAGCTGCTTGTCGAACTTGTAGCCCTTGCGCAACGTGTCGCGCACCAGCGACGACCACTGGGCGTTTTCGAGCCCCATCCAGCGGAAACTCTCGGCCGGGCCCAGGAGCACGTCCTTGAGCGGCCCGGTCTCTGATTTGAGATACCACTCGCTCATCAGCGGCGTGCCGCCGCCTTCCTTGCGGGCGCGCAGAGGTGTCTGGTCTTGGGGCATGGTCGAACTCCCGGATTTCGCTTTCGGCTGGCGCGCAAGGTCGTTCAGCGTGGATGCCAAGGCAAGCGATTAATGCTCGGGGCGTCGGTGACAAATCCTCACCGAGTGAGCCTTCTTGCCCGCCTCAGTTGACGGGCGTCGAGGACGCGAAGTTCACCATCTCCGCTTCGAGCCAGTCGGCGAAGATGCGGGCCCCCGGCGAGGCGAGCTGCGGCGAGATCAGGAAATAGGCGCCCAAATCCTCGACCGACTGCTCGAAGGGGCGCACCAGATGGCCCGCGGCGAGATCGGCGGCAGTGGTGATCATGTCACCCAGGCACACTCCGAGCCCCTGGCGCGCGGCGGCGAGGATATGGTTGAAATCCTGGAAATAGAGGGCGCCGTGCGGCTCGACATCGCGCAGCCCCGCATGGTCGAGCCAGCGCTTCCAGTTCTCGCCTTCCGGGTCGTCGAAGAGCAGCGTGTGATGCGCGAGATCGGCGAGCGAAAAACGGGCCGGCGGTTCCGGCAGGAGCTTCGGGCTGCAGACCGGGAAATAGCGGACATGGGCGAGCAGCCTGATGGCGCAGTTTTTCCACACCGGCTTGCCGAATCGCACCGCGAGATCGGTGTCGTCGTCGAGCACGTCATGCACCCGGTTGGACGCGAGCACATGCAGCCTCAGCGCCGGGGCGAGCTTCCTGAATTCCGCCAGCCGCGGGATCAGCCAGTTGGCGGCGAAAGCCGGCGGCACGGAAAGCCGAAGCTCGCCCTCGATCGCCTCGCCGTCGAGGCGCGCGATCGCATAGCCCAATTGGTCGAGGGCCGCATGGGAGGCGGCGAGCAGCTTGAGGCCGCGTTCGGTCAGCGACAAGCGATTGCCGGCGCGGACGAACAGGGTGAAGCCCAGATGCGCCTCGAGATTGGCGATCTGCTTGGAGATCGCGCCATGGGTCACCGATAGCTCGTCCGCCGCCTTGCCGAGATGCAGATGGCGGGCGGCGGCCTCGAAGGCGCGGATCGCGTTGAGTGGCGGCAGGTATCGCTTGCGGATCTTCATTTCAGTGAGCTTTTCTCACTGATGCTGCATGGAAAGGTCGTTTGTGTCCAGAGGGACGCTCGGCTGTAATTCCCCGATCCGCCCTGCGGACAAGCAAAAGCAAAATAGGGGAAACGAATGGCCGATCTCGATCACAAACTCAAACTTGCCGGGAAGATGGTGGCACGGGGCAAAGTGTCTCGCCGCGATTTCATCCAGCTCGCACTCGCCGCCGGCATGACGGTGGCCGCCGCCGACAAGCTCTTCGTCACCGCGGCGCGCGCCGAGCCGAAGAAGGGCGGCACCTTGCGGATGGGTCTCGGCCACGGCGCCACGACCGACTCGCTCGACCCCGCAACATATCCGGACCAGTTCACCGGCACGCTCGGCTGGGGCTCGCTCGGCAACGCGCTGACGGAGGTCGACGCCAAGGGCAATATCACGCCCGATCTCGCCGAAAGCTTCGAGCCGATGGACGGCGCCAAGAGCTGGGTCTTCAGGATCCGCAAAGGCGTCACGTTCCACAATGGCAAGAGCGTCAGCAGTGCCGATGTGGTCGAGTCCTTCCGCCACCATATGGGCAAGGATTCGAAGTCGGTCGCCAAATCGGCGCTCGCCGCCGTCGCCGACGTGAAGGCCGATGGCGACAATGTCGTCTTCACGCTGACCGGCGGCAATGCCGATTTCCCCTATCTCGTCTCCGACTATCACCTGCCGATCATGCCGGCCAAGGACGGCGGCGGCGTCGATTGGGAATCGGGCGCCCGCACCGGTCCCTATATGCTGGAAAAATTCGAGCCCGGCATCAACGCCAGGCTGAAGCGCAACCCGAATTATTATCGCGACACCTGGTTCGACGAAGTGGAGATGCTGGTGCTCTCCGACGTGACGGCGCGCACCAACGCGCTCACCACCGGCGATATCCAGGTCATGGACCGCTGCGATCTCAAGACGCTCGATCTCCTGAAGCGCAACAGCGACATCGAGATCGACGAAGTGACGGGTTACGGCCACTATTACTTCGTGATGAACACGACGGTGGCGCCGTTCGACAATCCCGATGTGCGCAACGCGCTCAAATATGCGATCGACCGCGACGAGATCGTCAAGAAGGTGCTCTATGGCCACGGCAAGGCTGGCAACGACAACCCGATCGCGCCCGGCATCAAGTTCGCGGTCGATGTCGAACCGCGCCACACCTATGATCCCGACAAGGCGCGGGCACTTTTGAAGAAGGCCGGCCTCGACAGCCTCAAGGTGGACCTCTCGGTCTCGGATGCGGCCTTTGTCGGCTCTTCCGATGCCGGCGCCCTGTTCAGAGAAAGCGCGGCCAAGGCCGGCATCGAGATCAATGTGATCTCAGAGCCCGCCGACAGCTACTGGGACAATGTGTGGCTCAAGAAGCCGTTCGTTGCGACCTATACCAATGGCCGTCCGACGGTCGACTGGATGCTCACCACTTTCTATGCGGCGGACGCCGCCTGGAACGACACGCTCTGGAAGCCGGCGCGCTTCAACGAGCTCCTGGTCGCGGCGCGCTCGGAAACCGACGATGCGACACGGGCGAAGATGTATGCCGAGATGCAACAGATGCTGCAGGACGATGGCGGCATGCTCAACATCATGTTCAACAACTATGTCGGCGCCCATTCCAAGACAGTGGCGCATGGCGACATCGCCAACAACTGGGACCTCGACGGCATGAAAATCACCTCGCGCTGGTGGTTCGCCTAAAGGAAAGCCGCTCCGGATCCGCCAGGATCTGGAGCGATCCCCTCATTCAGATCAATAGGTTAGCTCTATCGACTGACGGAAACGTAAGGAATGAACGGCAGCTGACAGCGCCGTTCAGCCTCCTTTCGGGCTGACTCGCTTAATCTTCCAGCCAAGTTCGAAGCCTTGCCCTGCTGGGAGATTTCCATGTTGAACGCCGTCGTCATTCCGTTCCCGAACCGCGCTGTGAGCTTTTCGCAGGCCAATCTGAACGTCAATGGCCCTGCGCAGATCATCATCTTTCCGGGCGTGCGTTATATGCGGCTTCCCGACGAAGAAGACATCTTCGCGGTCGCGACCGCGCCGCTCAAGACGCCGTCCAGCCGGAAATGATCACCAGTTCCCCGGCTTCCATTTGATGGAACAGCCCATCGAGGAAATCTGCTCGATGGGCCCCTTGCCGGTCCGGGCCACCTCTCTCATCGCCTCGAGCAGGTCGCGCCTCGCGCCCGCGACAGGCGATGTCTTCGAGGCATCGAGACGGCCGCGATACTGCAATTCATCGCGCGCATTGAAGCCGAAGAAATCCGGCGTGCAGATGGCGCCATAGGCGCGCGCCACGTCCTGGCTCTCATCATGCAGATAGGGAAACGGAAAGCCGTGCTCGCGGGCGAAGACCTTCATATTGGCGAAGGAATCTTCGGGATGGCTTGCCGCATCGTTGGAGCAGATCGCCGCCACCCCGAATCCCGCCTTCTGCAGTTCCTTCGCGTCGCGCACCAGGGCTTCGGCGATCGCCTTCACATAGGGGCAGTGATTGCAGATGAAGGTGATGAGCGTGCCTTTGGATCCGCGCAGCTCGGCAAGGCCATAGGTCTTGCCGTCGGTGGCGGGAAGCCGGAAATCGATCGCTTTCCAGCCGAAGTCGCAAATGGGCGGGGTCGAAGCCATGGGTTTGGCCTTCAATAAGCGGCGTCGAAATAATCCTCGGCCGACATCGCGAAGAATTCGACCGCCTCGAAGCGCCCCTGGCCCGCCGGGTAATCGGGATGCGAGCGCTCATGCTTGAGGCCGATGCGCTGGGCGAGCCTGAGGGAGGAGGCGTTGGAGGCCATCACCTTGGCCCAGACGCGCACGGCGCCGACGCGTTCGAAGGCAAGGCCGGTCAGCGCGCGGCCGATCTCGGTGCCGAAGCCCCTGCCCCACAGATCGGGCGCGACACCCCAGCCGATCTCGGCAAGGCCGCCGCGGCCCAGGATGATGAAGCCGTCGCCGACTGCCAAGGTACGCTTCTTGTCCTCGGCGGCGAGGTGGAAGATGTGGCGGCGCTCATCGCCCTGGCGCGCCACCTGGCGGGTGACGAAGTTCTTGACGTCGTCCTCGTTGCGCAGCCGCATGGCGATGTGACGCTGATAGGTCTCGCGCGTCATGAAATGCGCGAACGCCTTCCAATCGCGCGTCTCTATCTCGCGCAGCACCAGGGAGGGCGTCTCCACCGCGGGGATTATGGTGACAATCGTCATTCGGCCGCCTCGTATCTTGTCTTCCGTCCGCTTATCCAGCCGTCGAGGAAGTCATTGAACCACGCGCCCAGCGCTTTGTCATAAAGGAGATTGTCGGCCAGCTGCCGGTCGGGGGCATGCGCACCCTTCATCGTCTGCTTGTGCGGCGGGCGCCGCGAGATCCAGCGGGTGAGACCGTTGCGGCTGGTCTCCGGGTGGAACTGGAAGCCATAGGCATTGGCGCCATAGCGGAAAGCCTGTTCGGGAAAGTCGGCGGTGCCGCCCAATTTCACCGCCCCCTTTGGGGTGCCGAACCAGCCATGCCAGTGCGATTGCAGCACCTTCATCCGCACCCCGAAGAGGCTCCGGCCTTCGGCGGTCGGCACCAGGTCATAATAGCCATATTCGGCTTGGCCGCCCGGATGGCCCGTGACCCTTTCGCCCAGCGTGTGGGCGAGGAGCTGGCCGCCGAGGCACAGGCCCAGCACCGGCGTTTCGCGCGCAAGGGCCTGATCGAGGAAGCGAATCTCGTCCCTGAGATAGGGCAGCTGGTCCTGCTGGTCGACATCCTGGGCGCCGCCATAGACGATGATGCCGGCGATGCTGCCATCGATATCCGGAAGCCGGTCGCCTTCAGCCGGGCAGACCCAGTCGAGCGTATAACCCTGGCGGCGCGCCCAGGCCGAAGCCCGGTCGTCCATCTCGTCGCGATCATGCACGACGAGGACCATTTTCTGCGAATCTGCCATGGCGGGCAGTCTAGCGGCAGCAGGACAGCCGGAAAAGTCTCGTTCTCCCTTCATCCCCATTCTAAACGGCAGATGAACGGCCTGTTCAGGCTGGATTGGGCCGGGTTTCGCTAGAACAGGCGTTATCGGGGCATTCTTCCGCCCAGGAGACCGAAATGAATATGATCGCCGCCCGTGGCATCCTTCTTGCTCAGCCCAGCCTGTTCACGCGTGTGCGTCGGAAATGGGCTCAAGCGGCCGACCAGCAGCAGATGAGTGAACTCGATGACCGGTTGCTGCGTGACATCGGTATGACGCGCACCGACATCGAAATCCGAAGGTTGCTGAAGTAATTCACAGCTAACGGACGGCGAGACGGGGGCGGTCTGACGGCGGACCGCCCTCGTTCATTTCAGGAACCCGCATGGGCCCATGAGGGTCACATCGGGCGCTTCAGGCCGGGCCTGCGCTTGCCGGCAGCCGGGCGACGCTTCTTCGGGATGGGCTGCTCGCCCCGGTCCGGGGAGATCGGGAATTCGGGGACGGCTTCCTCGATGCCCTCCCGCGCCAGGAGCCTGCGGGCTTTCTCCCAATGCTCGGCGTCCTTGCCCTGCGGCTGACCTTCCTCGAGCCACAGGCGATAGGCGCGCTCGCGGATCTGGTCTTCGGAGATGGGTGACGGTCTGATCATGGGCAGCTCCATTGCCGGCCGGTGTCCTGCCGGCATCTGATAAGTGCCAGAACCTGGTTGAGGTTCCAGCAGGGCTCCCATCTGGTCGGACACTATTCGATTCTTGAGCGCTTCCCGCCAAAGTTGCTCGACTTTGGCGACAAGGAAGCGCTCCAGAATATGTGATTGCGAGCCTTTTTACCCGTTCTGATCGAATCGGAATGATTCGATCAGAACGGGAAAGGCTCTTGAGACGAGCCGAAACTCTATCGGTTCTCGCCTGAAGCTCGCCCGGGACGCCGCCCAATCAAATGGTGCTTGCAATTTCGCCGCAAAGAACATACAGTGAACAACCAATCTGCCATTGGTTTTGCTGGACGTTTGGTCATCATGTCGGCATGGCGAATCATCCGATTGTTCCTGATGACATTGGCGCGCGGTACGAAGTGCGCGAATGGCGTCATGGACTTGCGATTCTCGCCGCGGCGCGGCCTAACGAGTGGCAGGAGATACTTGCTGTTCTTCGCGGTTTCAGGCTTCTGAGGAGCGACATTGTGAAACCAGGCGGACGCAAATCACCGATAGCCGAGAAGATCGACAGTCATTTCACGAAGCTCGGCTGGATTGAAAAGAAGTTCGATACAAAAATTGTCGTGGACAATACGGAACTCGCCGCCCCGACCCATAAAGTCGACTGCTACAAGAACCGGGTAGCGCTTGAGGTTGAATGGAATAACAAGGATCCATTCTACGATCGGGATCTCAACAACTTTCGCCTTCTCTTCGACCTGCGGGCCATTGATGTCGGTGTAATCGTAACTCGCTGCAGTGAGTTGCAGGAGATATTCGAGGCTTTGAGTAAAGGCAGCAGCTATGGAAATTCGACCACTCACATGTCGAAATTAATTCCACGCCTTGAAGGCGGAAGCGGCGGCGGCTGCCCGGTCGCCGTCTTTGGGATCAGGAAAGAGGCTTATGTCGATGACCAAGCAAGCGCTTGACACAATGATCGATCTCGCGCGCTCAACTCGCGGACGGAAATTCCATACCGTCCTCGCCGATCCCCCTTGGCGGTTTCAAAACCGTACGGGAAAGATGGCCCCGGAGCATCGGCGTCTTTCGCGTTACGAGACGATGACGACCGATGAAATCTGCGCCATGCCGGTCGCGGAACTCACGCATGAGCCGGCGCATCTTTATCTTTGGGTGCCGAACGCTCTTCTGCCCGAAGGTCTTCGCGTCATGAGCTCCTGGGGGTTTGCCTATAAGAGCAACATCGTCTGGCACAAGATACGCAAGGATGGCGGCTCGGATGGGCGCGGTGTCGGCTTCTATTTCCGCAATGTGACCGAGCTTCTTCTGTTTGGCGTGCGTGGCAAGAATGCACGCACGCTGGCGCCCGGAAGACGGCAAGTGAATATGATGGAAACACGCAAGCGCGAGCACTCGCGCAAGCCCGACGAGCAATATGCCATTATCGAAGCCTGCTCGAAAGGACCATATCTGGAATTGTTTGCGCGCGGCACAAGACCCGGCTGGACTTATTGGGGCAATCAAGCGACGGAAGACTACAAGCCGACTTGGGATACCTACGCCTATAACTCCGCCATGAGAGTGGCCGCGGAGTGAGAAGAGCCGTGTTTCGAAACCGGGCGCTCGTTTGTGGTCGGTTATCGGCTGATTAAATATCCAACCCCTCTTCGCTGACGAATTCGGCGCGGTTGGAGATGAACTTGA
>CAZICN010000051.1:5235-19991 GCA_964537655.1 uncultured Aestuariivirga sp. | reverse complement strand
AGCGCGGGATGCGAAAAAGTGGATACCGGTTTTTCGCGAAAATCCCGCGCTAATCTAAAGAATCGATCACGTTTATGAGTTTGGATCGATTCGATCCAAACTCATCGTGATCTAGTGTCCTTTCGAATCCGAAGTTCGCTCGGAGGGCGCTGCTGATGTGGGCGAACTTCGGATTCGGGACACTAGACGCTAATGAACATCAGCGAAGTCTATATCGGGCCATGGTTCGTCGGCGTCCTCGCTCTGGTGATCGTGGCGTTGCCGATGGCTCCCGAGATCGTCGAACACTTGAGGCCGGTTGCCGGTCAGGCGGACAAGGCCGGCCTCGTCGGCAATGCCGCCTTCGGCGCGCTGCTGCTCGCCTTTGCCTATCTGATCGGTGTCGTCCTCGACCGCGCCATCGACACCGTGCTCGATCCCCTCGACAGGCACAACCGGCTGAAATTCGCCTGTGGCAGGCTCGATCCCGGCGGCAGGTCTGTCGGCGATCCCTTCCCGGAAGGGCGGCTGCGCGCCTCGGCGCTGCTGAACATGCCCGATGCGGCCAATGCGCTCCTCGATGGCCTGCGGACCCGCATCCGCCTGATGCGCACCGCTGCCTTCATGTTTCCCGCTGTCGCTTTCGCTTCGATCTTCGCGCTGGCGCGATGGTGCGGGCTCGCCCTCCCATGTGGGCCTGAGCCAAAGGCCCACCCGTTCTATTCCGCCCTGGCCCTGGCCGCCGCCCTCATTGCCGCGCATCGGCTTCTCGCCACGCCGTGGGACCCGAGTTCCCACCGGTTTCTCTCTTATCCCTCCGTTCGAAACTGGAAGGAGAGAGAATTGAAAGCCGGCAGGAACCGCCTGATCGGCGCCTTCGATCCGCCGCGCACCGATGAAAGCGACAGGCTCCAGGCCTATGCCGAGGCGCGCGGCTGGATCGGAAGGGAGAGCGTTCGTCAGAACGGCTGGACCGTGCTCATCGATTTCGCGGTGAGCGCCTTTGCGCTCTATCTCCTGTTCCTGGCGCTTGCCGCCGCATGGGTCGGATGGCGCGCGAACCTGCCGGGCGCCGCCTATTGGGGACCGGCGACCGTCCTTGTCAGCGCCCTTCTCCCGCTCTGGGCATGGTGGCGCACCACCGGAACATTCATGGGATATCTCGTGCTCCTGGAGGAGGCGCGCCTCACGGAGACGAGACGCCGCTCCGGCCGGCATTGATCATGCTGCGCGCCTGCTTCGCCAAAGGCCACGTGTCGCGCATGGCCGGAAGGAGCCGGTGCGCGGCACCATCGTCCTTGCCGGTGACACATAGGCGGATTTGTCCATCCGCCCTTCCCGCTGTCTTCAGGAGGTGATCACCGAATCCGCCAGCCCCTGGCGTGAGCTTTCGCGGATCGACAGCGCCGCCGCGGCCGAGATGGCGGCGCAGGCCATGATGTAGAAGGCCGGCACGCTGTGATGGCCCGTCGCCTCGATCAGCCAGGTGGCGACCGCGGGGGCGGTGCCGCCGGCGAGGCCGAAGGCGAGGTTATAGGCGGCCGAGACGGCGGAGCAGCGCACGCGCCGCGGGAAGATCTCGCAGATCGAGATCGGGTTGACCGCGCCATAGGCGCCGAGCAGGACGGCGAAGCCGAGCTGGCCGAGGAACACATGGGCGATGTCGCCCGTCTGCATCAGCCGCATCAGCGGCCAGGCCAGCACCATGATCCCGATGGCCGCACCGGCGAGGATCGGCTTGCGCCCGATGCGGTCGGAGAGCCGCGACATGCCGAAGACGACGACGATCAGGATCGCCATGTTGATCGAGTTGATCCACAGCGCCGTCTTCGCCCCCATGTCGGCGGCGAGCTTCAGCCAGGCGATGATATAGACGAACATCAGATAGAAGCCGACGGCGTTGACGAGGCTGACGCACACCGCCTGCAGCATTTCGGTCGGATGTTCGCGCACCGCGCGCGCCAGCGGGAAGCCCTCCGCCGCCGCCGGCTTGTCGAAGGGCATGCGCCGCCTGAGGATGAAGCCCGCGACGCCGACCAGCACGCCGAACAGGAAGGGGATGCGCCAGCCCCAGGCCACCACCTGGTCGAGCGGCAGCGTGTTGAGGACGACGGCGCCGACGGCCGAGCCTAGGAGGATGCCGCCGACGGCCCCGATCGGCGCCCAGGCGCTGGCGGCGCCGCGCCTGTCCGGATGCGCCGTCTCGGCGAGGAAGACGGCCGAGCTCGTATATTCGCCGCCGACGGCGAGGCCCTGCACCATGCGGCAGATGAGCATCAGCACGCCGGCCCACATGCCGATCTGGGCATAGGTGGGCAGGAGGCCCATGATGAGCGTCGGGATCGCCATCGCGACGACCGACCACAGGAGCGCCGGGCCGCGCCCGACGCGGTCGCCGATATGGCCGAACAGCACCGCGCCCAGGGGGCGCATCAGGAAGCCGACGGCGAAGACGGCATAGGCGGCGAGCAGCGAGGACGTCGGATCGTCGGTCGGGAAATAGAGCTGGCCGATGGTCCGCGCGAAGAAGCCGTAGATCGCGAAATCGTACCATTCCATCACATTGCCGACGATGCCGGCCGTGACCACGCGCCTGCGGCTTGCTTCCACATCCGACATGCTGCGATCCCCTCGCTTCGACTGGCAGGCCCGGCGCCCGATGGGCCGGGCAGACACGCTAAGCACGCTATGCGTTTAACATTCGGCCGCACACTGGATCACGATGAGTTTGGATCGGATCGATCCAAACTCATAAACGTGATCGATTCCTTTAGGTTAGCGCTGGATTCTCGCGAAAGACCGGTACCCGCTTTTTCGCATCCCGCGCTGGTGTCCCGAATCCGAAGTTCGCATACATTGGCAGCGTCCACACTAGCATGCCGGCAGATTTTTCGAAGGCGCTTGTTCACTTGCGGCCCGGCATGGTCGCCCGTCATCGCATGGGACCAAATGGTGCCGCCGCCGCGAGTGCGGCCGGATACCAGTCCCAGCTCTTCACGATCTGGGCTTTCTCGACGACATAGACCCTGCGGCTGAAGACGGGCGCCTGCTCCACCCTGAAGAGCCTGCCCGCCTCGACATGGCGGCTCGGCAAATAGCCGGTGCCACCCTTGCGCAGGAGATGGTCCAGCGCCCAGTCGGACGAGGCGATCGTCAGTGCCGAGGTGAGATCGCCGGGAAAGGCGGCTGCGTGCTGCCGGCGAAACTCATCGCCGTGATCGACATAGACATAGTTCGCGTCGGGCACCGGGCTTGCCGCCTTGTCGCGCGACACCATCACCAGATCGTCGTCGAACAACGCGCGGCTGGCGAATTCTTCTCCCGCCTGCGGCGCATAGCAGAAGGCTATGTCGACGAGGCCGATCGCCAGCCAGCGATCGATCATGCGCTGTTCGCCTGGCCAGAGCGCCACCGCGATGGCCGGGCAATTCGCGCGCACGTGATCGAGGAAGCGTTGGCCGGGGCCGCGCCAGAGATCGAATTCGAGGCCGATATTGCACACGGCCTCGAAGCCCTTGGGCAGAGACACTTCGTAGCGCGCCTGCCCCCAGAGCTGCACCATGACCTCGGCATAGCGCCTGAACTTGAAGCCGGGCGAGGTCAGTTCGGTGCCCGACTTGCTGCGATGGAGCAGCTTCTGGCCGATCTCCTCTTCGAGCCCGTTGATGCGGGCGGTGACCGTGGACGGCGTCACATTGAGCCGCCGCGCCGCGGTGACCAGGCTGCCGGTCTCGATCACTTCGAGAAAGGTGCGCAGTTCATCAAGATTCATGGAGATAATTCGAAAATTTCGAACATAATAGCAAAAATATTTCAATTTTCAAAGCAAATTGGCTCTGGCACGGTCCCGGTGCGGCCATCACAAGGGGCGGACATGGACTTCATCCACTTTCTCTCCAGCCACATGCTGGACAGCAGTGTCGGCGGCAAGCGCCTCTACGGGAGCGTCGTCGAGCAGGCCGTGCATGCGGAGAAGGCGGGCTACCGCGGCGTTGCCATCCCCGAGCACCACCTCGTCAACATTCTGCTCATCCCCTCGCCGCTGCAGATGGCGGTGAAGATCGCCGCGCTCACGCGCCGGATCACGCTGATGACCTCGGTGTGTCAGTTGCCGCTCCGCGACATGCGCATTTTTGCGGGCGAGGTGATCCAGGCCCAGGCGCTCTGCGATGGCCGGCTGATGCTGGGCGTCGGCAAGGGCGCCTTCGGCTTCGAGACCGGGCGGATGGGCGTTCCGATCGCGGCCACCAAGGCTCATTTCGAGGAGGACCTGAAGCTGCTCGAGGCGCTGCTCACCCGCGATGACGTGACGTGGAACAGCCCGCGCTACAGCTTCGAGCCGCTCACGATCATGCCGCGTCCGGAGGATCCGATCCCGCTGATGGTGGCGGTGATGGCGCCGCCCGCCATCGAGGCGGCGGCAAGAGCGGGCCATCACGTTCAGACGACGCCGCTGGGCGGCAGCCACCAGCAGCTGCTCGATCAGGTGGCGGCCTTCGCCCGGGGCAAGGCGGCGGCCGGCCGCGCGCTCGACACCCGTCTCAGCCTCCAGCGCGGCATGTTTCTGGTGCGCAACGAGACGGAGCGCCGGCATGTCGCCGAACGCGCCTACGCCTACTACCAGAGCTTCGACAACGTCTTTGGCGGCCCTGGAATCGTCGACAAGGGCGTCATCCGCCCCCTGCCCCGGACGCAGACGCTGGACGAGCTCGCCGCCAACATCCTGCTCTGCGGCCGCGACGAGATGATCGAGCGGCTTTCGGTCTATGCCGAGCTCGGCATCGATGAAGTGCTCACCACGTCCAATTTCGGGCAGGACCAGGCGATGACGCTCGACATGATGAGCCGCTTTGCCGAAGACGTCATGCCGCATCTCACCGGCTACCGGGCGAAGGCGGCCTGAAGCATGATCCGGAAAGGCCCATGGCCGGGCTCGACCCGGCCGTTGATATGCCAACGAACCAAGGGAGCAGTCGAATGCCGGTAATTCGCGTGGAAATGTACAAGGGCCGCAGCGTCGAGCAGAAGCGGGCAGCCGCCAGGGCGCTGACCCAGGCCTTCATCGACACCTGTGGCGGCACGCCGCAATCGGTGCACGTCATGTTCACCGATGTGGAGAAGGAGGACTGGGCCGTTGCCGGAGTTCTCGCCTCCGACCCCAAACCCTGAGTGACGCCATGCCGATCGATTGCGCCTATTCCATCACCGGGACGGGCCCCGCTCTGTTCCTGATCCACGGCATTGGCGCGCGGCGTGCCACTTTCGCCAGGCTGGTCGAGGGCCTCGGCGATCGTTTCACCTGCATCTCCTATGATCTGCGCGGCCATGGCGAGAGTCCGGTGCCCGCGGCCCGCTTCGGGCTGGACGAGCTGGTGGACGATCTCGAGGCGCTGCGCGCCAGGCTCGGCATCGAAAGCGCGCATTTCGCCGGCCACTCTCTGGGCGGCATGATCGGGCCGGCCTATGCGCGCCGCTACCCTTCGCGCGTCAGGTCGTTGGGCCTGTGGTCCACGGCCGCCTTCCGCACCGATGATGACTCCGCCAGGGTCCGCGCCGTCGTTGCCGCCATGCGCGAAAACGGCATCGGCCGGGTGCTCGACACGCTGACCGCGCGCTGGTTCACCGATGGCTTCGCCGCGGCCCGGCCGGATGTCATCGAATGGCGCAAGCGCCAGGTCATGGATACGCCGGCCGAAGTCTTCCTCAATGTCTTCGACATCTATGCCGAAACCGAGATGGGCCCCTGGCTGCGGGAGATCGCCGCTCCCGCCATGGTGCTCACCGGCGAG
This sequence comes from uncultured Aestuariivirga sp., assembly GCA_964537655.1. Lineage (GTDB taxonomy): Bacteria > Pseudomonadota > Alphaproteobacteria > Rhizobiales > Aestuariivirgaceae > Taklimakanibacter. Next base: position 14,223 of record CAZICN010000051.1, on the reverse strand, counting down.
CTGGATGGCGGCTGCAGCCCGCGCCTCAACACGCGCATCGCCGCGGCCATGCCGGATGCGGAACTGGTGATCATCGAGGGTTTGAAACACGCGATATTCATCGAGGCGACGGACCGTGTCCTGCCGCATGTGCGCAGGTTTCTGCTCGCCCATGACCAGAACATCGGGCCGGATAATCCGATGCGCGAATCGAAGAGATAGAGCGTCGGGCCGATTCTATCGGAGCGTCCGGCGCTCTGGAGCGCTTCAGGTTCGCTCGTCATGGCTCCACTGCCATATGTTTCTCTTCCCGCCGCGCCTGCCGCTTTCTTTCCTATTACAGGAGCTCGGCGAGCCCTTTCGCGATCAATGCCAGGAGAATTAGAAACATCCAGCCGAACAGCACCAGCCCGACGACGAACAAGCTGAAGCCCATGAGCAGCCGCAAAAAACCGACACGATAATTCCAGAAAAATATTGACCTCCTCAACTGTTCGAGGAAGAGCATCTTGTTCCCGGAATCTCGTGACAAGTCGAAGTTCACGCTCCGGTAAAATCGCACGTCCTTTACGAAGACGATCATTTGAGACACATAGAAAATTCCGAACGCAATCAGCAACAGGATGAATAGAACCGTTTCAGCCATCACATACCCTCAGTTGCCAGTCAGACATTTGCCCATCGGCGCCTTCCCGACAGTCACTTCGTCCTGTGCCGGACTATCTCGGGATCGATGACGGGCGGCATAACCTTCTCATTTCGTATTCGGCGGATGAACGCGTCGCGTACTACCGCGTATTCCTCTACGGATTTTCGGATCGAATCTGTACATTCACGCTGGCTGTCCGCTGCAGACGCCCGAGCAAGCTTGGCCCGCACCTCCTCAACCTTCTCGCTCATGGGCTCAAAATAATCGAAGCCGTTTTTGTCCTGCGAATACTGTTTGAATTTCTGCCTGATCTGAGCAGTGTCGAAAGGAGCAAAGTCTTTGCAGGCTGCGGCATACAGGTCGCGCTTCAGCATCGTCAATCTGAGGAATGCCGTCACCTTCTTATCAGTAACAATCTCATCTCCGATGACGGTTGTTGCAATGGCTGAGGAGAGAACTGCATAGCCACAAAGAGCAACACAGCAGTGCAGTGGGCTTCGCAGTTTCGGTGACAGTCCAGCACTGTCACCGAAATCCGTAGTAACCAGCGCCGAAGGGATGTGGGTTTACAGGAGGTCGATCCGATTTCGCATTCGCTGTATCAGCCATCGTTCACTCCGCCGCATTGCTTGCTACTAAAGGAGAGTTTGCAACCTTATCTTAGCTTTCGCAGCATCCTTTGTTCATACTCTTGATGATTTTCCGGTAACCCATGCGTCCATATCTTTGCAGCAACAATGCATGCCGCCCCCATGAAGGCTCAAAACACCCCCCATGTAAGCGCCGTCCAAAGCCATAACCCGTAGCCGCCAATTATTGCGCGACTTACACTCGTATCACTTCCGAAAAGAAGGCCTGTTTCAAAACCGTTCCAGAGTAGCAAGAGCAGTAGGCCAAGAGGTACCTTCCACAAAGATCTCGACTGGGGATACGTCAAACGTTCTGAAGATCTACTGATTGCCTGCCATGTGATTGGGATAGTGACTGACAAGACGGCAATCGCAACGCCAACACAATAAAGGACGAAAAGGGCATATCTAACTCCACGCACCACGCTCGTACCGTCAAGGACCCCTGCATCGTGATACAACTTCGGCCAAGCTTCTCTGCCCCACCGGTCGATTCCAACCAATACATCCAGTTGAAGCCAGTTATCCGGCACTATTGCAGCGAACGGAGCAGACACCATTAGAACCAGGATAGTTCCGAAAACACATATCCTTTCGATCAAATATGTCCACTCACCATCTCGTTCAGCGAATACGGTTTCGGCCCGTTTCTCTAACTCCCCTGGATTCAAGTGTCGCTCCCTCTCCATCATAGAATTCGGTGATAGCGCACCTAATTACCGTACGACGACACGAGTAAGCGAGCCATGGGTTGCAAGGCTATCCAGATTTCGATGACAGTGCATTCATTATGAGATGTGTACAGTCATTGAAACACACTTCGGCCGACATCTATTTAAGCGCACTGCCACGGAGACGTTTCCATGCAATTACCCCCGTTTGATTTTGACAGCATGTGACCTGCACTGCCTTCTCCTACGGTTACATGCTTGCATCAAAGAAAATGCGCAAGCAATGGGGTGAAGGATCACATTTATGTATGAGTTGACCCGAGAAGCCGCGCGCCATAGTCACAGCGAGCCTATGAGTGTTGTTGAATTATTGCAGTAACCGGTCAGGGCGTCCGCGGAACTCCGTCACCGCTAACCGAGGCTTGCGGCAATCACTCGCTTTGCTGTGACCCTGCACGGTGCCTTGATAAAGCCAGAACCAGATCGGCACTTTCTAATTCGAGGCGACCACGTTTCAGTTGGCCAACCGCCACTTCTTCTTATTTGGGGACAATCATGCAAATTTCCAGCGATCGAATTCTAGGCGTCTTCTCTGCGTCATCATCTTTATTCTTATCGTCGCCATCTTTCCTTCGCCCAATCCTCGCGCAATGACGACATTCACATTTCGGCGATTACAGAGGTCTATTGGCTAAGGGTCTATCCGCATCTGAAGGGCCACAAGGCCCTGGCCGTCGGCTCCCGGTGTTGCCGGGCCTCCGCCGACGGCCGGCCATCCGCCATGGCCTCCGGGTAGGCGGCTCTTGCCCGTTGCCGGGCCGTCCTGCGCACGGCTCCGTTCAAGAGCCTGTCCTCGCGAAGCTGTGTCCTGTTCGCCGCCAACGACAAGCTGACAGGTCTCGCCTCGCCCATTGGCATCCCGTTCGGCCCCGTGCGCGAGGGCCCGTGACTATCCGCTCGAATTCGAAAAAACGTGGAAGCCCGGCACCGCAAACCGTAAGGGCATCAGGGTCATGGTGCATGGGTGCAACCCGTTGGGCATCTTGGACGGGGTAGTGATGTCCTGGGTCAACTATCACCGAGCGACGGGCTTGCAGGTATTCCTGCCCAACAGCTTCGCCGAGCGCGCGATGGCGAGATGTGCGGGAACCCCGGCGAGCACGGCATCGATCGGCAGACTCGCATCCTCAAGCTGCGCATCGCCCAGACGCGCCACACGCTGGCGAAGCTGCGCGAGAAGTATCCGAACGATCCGATCTGTCTGCACGGCCATTCGGAGGGCGGCCATGTCGTCCAGGCCCAGGGCGAGAAGGTGGCCGGCATCATAGTCACCGGAATTCACCGCTATTCATTTTGCTCCTGACCAGATTCAACTCGGACCGGACCAGATTGAACACGTCTTTCTTGAGGTCTGACTGTGCCCGCCACGGAACCGGCGCCTCTAGGACGAACGGCAGCGTTTGGAAGGCTCTGTTTATCACGATGAGATTCTCGTTTATCAGCCTCTTGGTTTCTTCGGCATCTGGCTCTGCTTGCATGGCCTGCTTGATGCGTTCCCAGGCGTCTGGGCACTCATCCTCCAGCACCATGATTGCCGTGCGTACCTGCTCGTCGGTGAAATGCCGCGCCTCTCCAGCGCCCTGCTGAGCTGGAAGATGGCTTCCCTGTCGCATCGGCCGCTACTTCGCAACCACGTCAAGGAACCTGCGGAGATTTCACCTCGAGCGGAGTGATGGATTCCCGCGGGCCTGGGCTTGAGAAGCGCTAAGAATCGTCAACACGAGAGCTTCTGAAGCGTTCCTGCCGCGAGTTCACAGGACCACACGGCTCACATTCACAGACAGCCACGTATTGATCTGATTTTCGGACTTACCCTTACTGCTCGCGCCAGGAATGCGCGATCACATCGCTGATCGGTCCCATCAGATATTCGAGTACGGTACGCTCTCCAGCCGCGACAAACACCTCAGCCGGCATGCCCGGATAGAGCTTGAGTCCGCTGACGTGACCGGCATCGAGCCGCACCCGGGCCAGGTAGTAGGCTTGCTGGGTCTCGCGATCGACGAGGCGATCCGCCGAGACGAACTCGACCTGTCCCTCGATGGTCGGCGTCGTCCGTGTCCGAAGCGCCGGGAAGCGCAGCTGCGCCATTCTGCCGGGAAACACGATGTCGATGTCATCGGGATTAACTCGCGCCTCGATGAGCAGACCGGCTCCCGTCGGCAGGAGTTCGAGCAGCAGGTCGCCCGGGCGGACGACGGCGCCCGAGGTGTTGACATGGAGCTTGATGACGATCCCGGCCACCGGAGAGCGGATTTCGGTGCGCATTGCCACATCGCTGGCCGCACGGAGCCGCTCGCCAACATCGGCGATCTTGAACTGTACATCGCGCAGTTGCGCGATGAGCTTCTCGAGCCAGTCCTTCTTCAGCGTGGAGATCTGCGCCTGTGCGGCAAGAATATTCTGTTGCGCCTTGGCGATGGTGGCGGTCAGCTCGCCTTGGTTGCCGCTCAGCTCCGTGGCGGTACGCTGGAGAGCGAGAACTCTCGGCCTCTGCATCAGGCCCTGGGCGAGCAGCTTGTTTGAGTCGGCGAGTTCCTCGTTGATGAGCGTGAGCTGGTCGTTCATCGAGTTGCGCTGGATCTCGAGCCCGCCGATCTCCTCGCGCAAGGCCAGGATCCGGGCCTCGTGGATCGACGCTTCGCTCTTCAATGACTCTCGGCGGGCAGCGAACTCGTTGCGCTGGCCATCGATGATGCGGGCGACCTCGGCGTCGCCCTCCCGGCTCATGAGACCGCTGGAAAAATCGATTTCGTCACGCCCGTCACGCTCGGCGAGCAGTCGCGCTTCAACGGCTCTGAGTTCGTCATGTTGGAGCAGCAGGCTGCGATGCGCGGCCTCCGCCGCCGTCTTGCTCATGCGGATCAGGATCTGGCCGGCGGCGACGGTGGCTCCTTCGCTGACGAGAATCTCCTCGACGATGCCGCCCTCGAGATGCTGGATCACCTTGTTCTGCCCAGCGGCGACCACGACGCCGGGAGCGACCGCAGCGCTATTGAGCGGGGCCGTCGCCGCCCAATATCCACCACCTCCGAGACCAAGGAGGATGGCGAACGCACCAATGAAAACAGGCCAGCGGGCGCTGGGCTTGAGGCCCTGGTGCCAGGTATCGAAGGCTCGCGTCGTCCGGCTCATGGCGATGGCTTCCCGCCCGGTACGACGCTGATGATAGGCTGGCTGCGCTTGTCCGATGGCGTGGCCGTGCCCGGATCCCGCGGCTTCACCGGCGTCGGCGCCAGGATCTTGGGCAGCACTTCGTTGCGCGGTCCGAACGCGGTGATCATTCCGTTCTGCAGCACCATGATGCGGTCGACGGACTGGACCCCGCGCGGACGCTGTGCAATGACGATGACGGTGGCGTTGCGCGCCTTGGCCTTGCGGACCGCCAGCGCAAGGGCGTCGTCGCCCTTGCTGTCCAGATTGGCATTCGGTTCGTCGAGAATGATGAGGCTCGGATCGCCGAAGAACGCCCGCGCCAGCCCGACACGCTGGCGCTGACCGCCGGACAATTCAATGCCGCCCGGCCCCAGCGGCGTCTCGTATCCATTGGGGAGCCTCACGATCATCTCATGCGCGCCGGAGATCTGACCGGCCGCGATGATCGCCTCCGCTGAGGCGTCCGTTCTCATCCGCGCAATATTCTGGGCCACCGTGCCTGGGAAAAACTCCGGGTGCTGCTGCAGATATCCCACATGCTCGCCGAACTCGTCGCGCGTCCATTGATTGACGTCGGCGCCGTCGAGACGAACCGTGCCGGCGCTCGGCGCGATGGCGCCGATGGCCAGTCGCGCCAGCGTCGATTTTCCCGCGCCCGCCGGCCCCACGATGCCGATCGCCTGTCCCGGACTGACCTGGAAGCTCAGGCCACGCACGATCGCCGGCATGCCGGGCTGCGGTGCATAGAAGACGCCCTCGAAGCTCAAGTGCCCCTTGGGCTTCGGCAGCGACACCCGCCGCAGGATTTCTCCGGTGCTGGCCAGGAGATTCTTGATGCGTGAATCGGCCTCGCGCGCCTGGACGAGACTGCGCCAGCTCGCGATGATGCCCTCGACCGGAGCGAGTGCGCGCCCGCCGATGATCGCCGCGGCGACGATCATGCCGCCGGTCATCGTCTGGTCGAGGACCAGGAGGGCGCCAAAGGCAAGAAGCCCGATCTGCAGCATAAGTCGCAGGAAACGCGACAGCGATGCGAGACCCGAACCGGCGGCGCCCGCACGGCCCAGCGCCTCGAGCGCCTTGGCATTGTGATTGCCCCAGCTCGCAATCGCTTCGGGATAGAGGCCCATGGCGTGGACGAGCTCGGCGTTGCGGACATAGGCTTGGGCGCTACCGAGGGCGGCGAGCGAGTGTGCCGAAGTTTCGGCGAGAGCTCCCTTGGCGGCGCGCTGATTGAGCCAGGTCAGGAACAACAACAACGCCGCTCCGAGCGCGGTGATGCTGCCGAGCAGCGGATGAATCAGAAACAAGAGGGCGACAAACAGCGGCACGAGAGGCAGCTCGAAGATCGTCGCCACCGCCGGGCTGGTCACGAAGGTCCTGATCTGCGCCAGGTCGCGAAGGGCCTGGGCGTCGGGATTCCTGCCGCGCACCCCTGCTTCTATGGAAGCGACAAGGAGCGGGCCGCCCAACCCTGTCTCGAGGCGCAACCCGATCCGCGACAAGACGGTCTGGCGCAATCCATCCAGCACTGCAAGCAGGGCCAGTGCGCCGGCGGCAAAAATGGTGAGCATCACCAGGGTATTGACGCTGCCGCTGGCGAGCACGCGGTCGTAGACCTGCAACATGTAGAGGGGAACGGTCAGCAGCAGGACATTTATCGCGAGCGAAAAAATCCCGACCGCCCACAGGGCACGTCGGCACGAGGCGTAGGTTCTCGCCGCAGCCTTGAGGCCTGAAGGGCTTTCGGCCGCTGACCTGCCGGCGGCACGGTGCTGGCCGGCTCTTCCGACACTCATACTGACACCGTCCCAATTCTATGATCGAGGCTGAGCTTACAGCATGCTCTCCAGGATCACTGGGTGCGCCCGGCATCATCCTTAACAGGAAGAAGGGGTGGTGGCTATCCTCCGTCATCAATCTTTGATTGCAGAGGTGAGGCGCGGCAACGGGTGATATCCGCGCCGCAAGCCCGGAAGAGAGGCGCGTGACACGCCTGCCCCACTTTGCGTGAAATCAACTTAAGGTTGATATTCCTGTTAACCATCAAATCCATTTGGCAATTGACTAAAGCTTTACGAAAAATTAATAATTCTTATTACGTTAGGGAAGAACGCCCTAAGGACGGCGAGCGCTGTGAGTACAGGAAAGCGCTGTTTGTATCAGCCAAGGGACAAGCTTGACCGAGCCGAATTCGGCGCTTCGGAGAGAGCTGGTTGGCACCGCAATTCCGTTGGCTTCGCGAGCGGCGAACGCCAGGCGAAACTGCCCGAACTTCCATTTCATTTGAGGATATCGCACGAGGCTGGTGGCCTCGCTGTCTCACCGCACCTCATGCGGCTGAATGCGGGCCTCGTGCGACCAGATCCGCCGCTGACAACGACGGATATCGAAAAGTCTTGAGGGGGTGATCTGCGGCGAACCGGCGAATAGGAGAGTGAGATGGCGAATATCAACGGCACGCAGTATGACGACGAGATCAAAGTAGGCTCAGGCTCGCTCTATCGAAACGGCAAGAAACAGGGTCCGCTCTCCAACGCCACCAACTACGCCGACACGATTTCGACCGGCAATGGCAACGACAAGATTTGGGCCGGTGGCGGCGATGACACGATCAGCGCCGGCAACGGCAGCGATCTTGTTTACGCTGGGACCGGAAACGACACGATCTGGGGTGACGGCGTCGGCAGCCCCGACAGCAGCGACAATGGCGCGGACACGCTCTACGGCGAAGCCGGCAACGACACGATCCACGGCGGTAACGGCAAGGACTATATCGACGGTGGTGCCGACAACGACACGCTCTATGGCGATAACGGCAGCGACACGATTCTGGGTGGCAGCGGCAATGACGCGATTGCCGGCGGATTCGGCGCCGATACCCTCACCGGCGGAACAGGCGTTGACACCTTCGTCTACCTGTCGCCCGATGACTCGGCCGGCTCCGATTTGATCATCGATTTCGTTCACGGCGTCGACAAGCTCGATCTGAGGGAGCTCCTGGGCACGACCGACCTTTCTTGGGGCGGCACGACGCCGACGGCGAACGGCGTGTGGGTGACCCATACCGGCTCCGGGTCTTCCGCCCAGACCCATGTGTGGGCCGACGTGAACGGAGACTCCCTCCCCGATCTGCATATTATTCTGAAGGGCAACATCGCCCTTGACATCACTGATTTCCTCGGGGTCAGTGTCGCGGTCGTCGACACGGATGCGGATGTTGGTGATGATGCCGCGGTTGCGATCACGCCGGCCACGATCAACGACGCCGGCGACGGGTCGGTTCAATATGTGGTCTCCGGCATCGATCCCGACGCTACGGCGGAGGTGACCTTCACCTCGAGCGGCGGCGGTGGGCCGGTGGTGGTGAGCGGGCTTGGCAACGGGACCTTCAGCGTCAACCTGTCGTCGCTCAATGACGGCACGGTGACGGCCTCGATCGAGGTGACGGACACCTCGAGCAACACGGCCAGCGGAACCGGCGACACGGCCGACCTCGACACGACGGCACCGACGGTTTCGATCGTCGTCGACGACACGGCGCTCAACATCGGCGATGATTCGCTGGTCACCTTCACCTTCAGCGAGGTGCCGACCGGCTTCACCGATGCCGACGTGACGGTGGCGAACGGGACGCTGAGCGCGATCGCGGCGACCCTCGATCCGCTGGTGTTCACCGCGACCCTGACGCCGGATGCCTCGGTTGAGGATGCCGCCAACGTCATCACCGTGGGAACCGACTGGACCGATGCTGCCGGCAATCCGCCGGCGGCGGCGACCGATTCCAACAGCTACGCCATCGACACGACGGCACCGACGGTTTCGATCGTCGTCGACGACACGG
>CAZICN010000051.1:0-5135 GCA_964537655.1 uncultured Aestuariivirga sp. | reverse complement strand
CGCCGGCGGCGGCGACCGATTCCAATAGCTACGCCATCGACACGACGGCACCGACTGCTCCCGCGATCACATCGGTGACGGATAATGTGTCGCCAGCGACGGGCACGGTGGCGGACGGTGGCAGCACCAATGACACCACGCCGACGATCCGGGTGAGCCTCGTGGGCACCGGCGGCGTGGCCGGAGACAACATCCAGATCTACAATGGCATAACGGCGCTGGGCCTCGCGGTGGTCCTCACGGGCCCCGACATTTCGAATACCTATGTCGACATCACGACGGCAGCGCTCACAAGCGGCACGACTTACAACTTCCGGGCTGCTGTCATCGACGCGGCGGGCAATACCGGTGCTGCCTCGACGGACAACGCCTGGAATATCACGATCGACACGACGGCGCCGACGGCCACAGGCGAAACGATCCGTATCAACAACGATCCGGTCGGTCCTGCCCCTGCCGGCATTCCGGAATGGCTGCTGCTGCTCAATGACACAAACGGGGCGGTGGATGTGTCCAACGTCGTCGTATCGACGGCCGGCGGCGATTCCGGCACCCATACGGCCGGCGGGGCCGGCACCGGCACTGTAAGCTTCGACGACGGTGGCGCTACTGGCGTCGGTCCTGAGGGTTCGTTCACTTACCAGGCGATCGATTCCGCCGCCAATGCCAGCTCCGCAGTGACGGTGAACATCGAACGGACGACTTCGAGCACCCTCGCCGGAACGGCCGCCGTCAATGACATCCTGTTTGGCTTTACCGGAGATGACGACCTCCAGGGCAATACCGGCGATGACATCTACGCCTTCCGTGCCAGCGGCGACGACGATGACACCATCTCCGATATCGGAGGAGCCGACAAGATTGTGATCGGCACGAATGGCGCGGCGATGACCGAGCTTAACTTCCGGCTGCACAGCAGCGCTGCGGACCTGGAGATTCTCTATAATGGTGCCAGTATCGACATCATCGACCAGAGCACTGCCGCTACGGCTGTCGAACAAATCCAGTTCGTCGGAGGCGCGACCTATCTGGGATATGATCTCGGGAGTGCCGCCTACACGCTCTCGACCGACAACGCTACACCCATCGACGGCGCGGCGACAAATGACGTCCTCAGCGGACAAGACAGCGTCGGCGAAACGCTCAACGGCGGCGATGGCAACGACCTCATATTCGGCAATGACGGCGCCGACACGCTCAATGGCGGGAATAACAATGACCTGCTGGTCGGCGGCTCGGCAAATGACACCGTAAACGGCGACGCCGGCAACGATACGATTGGCTATGTGGCTGGTGATGGCGCCGACACGGTCGATGGCGGCGCCGACACCGACACGCTCACCATCATCGGAACGTCGAACAGCGAATCCGTCTCCGTCACCGTGGCTAGCGGCGTGATCACGCAGGTTTCCGGCGGCAATGTGATCGCTGTCGAGAACTTCACGCTTGATATGCTTGGCAACGGCGGCGCAGGCGACACGCTCAACTACGCCAGCACGTTGGCGGCTCAAAACATCGTGGTCGACCTTTCGACCGGTAGCGCCACGGGCTTCACCTCGCCCATCGCCGGCGTGGAGAACGTCACTGGCGGCGCCGGCAACGACACGCTGACGGGAGGTGCCGGCGCCAATACACTGACCGGGGGTGCCGGCGCCGACGCAATGGTCGGCGGCTTGGCGGCAGACACGTTCATCATCGGCCCGGTTGCCGATCTCGCCGCCGGGGAGACGATCAACGGGACGGCGGAAGCCGGTACCAGCGACGCGTTGCGGCTGGATACCGCCGGCGCCTACGACCTGACCTTGTTCGGCATAACCAACATCGATACGCTTGTGCTGAGCCAGAATGCAGCGGGCTTTAACGTGACCGTGGGTGACGCCATGGTATCGACCGCCGATTTCAATCTGGATGGCACCGGTGGCGATCTTCAGATCGGTTCGGATACGTCGATGTCGAGCGGGAACGGCGTCACCATCAATGCCTCAGGCCTGACCGGCACCAATCGCATTGTGGTCAATGACACCGACTTTAACGGCAACGATACCATCACCGGCGGCGCCGGCGCCGACTTTGTCAGTGGCGACGACGGCGCCGACACCCTTTCTGGCGGTGGTGGCAACGACATTCTGATTGGCGGCGCCGGTCAGGATGCGCTGACGGGCGGTGGCGGCAACGACGCGTTCAAGCTCGACGGCAGCACGACGGCCAGCTACGACGTCCTTTCCGACTTCACGAGCGCTGATGACATCCTGAACTTCTTCAACTTCGCGATGGCGAACCATGCCGGTGTGGGAACCATCAGCTCGGCCGTAACCGCCACGACAACCGGTGTGGGGGGCACCAATATCGCCGGCGCTGACCTCGTCGTCTATAACATTACGGCAAACAATGCCGACACGACGGCCGAAATCGATACATTGCTGGACAACCAGCCCGGAACCTTCAATGGGGGCGTGTTCGTACTCGCCTATTCGGATGTGCTGGGTGGCGCGGGCAACAATGTCGCCCTCTACTATGATGCGGACGCCAATGATGTTGGCGGCACGGCACCTGTCTTGGTTGCGGTGTTCTCGAACTACACCAGCGTGACGACGGCCGGCGTTCCCAACATTGCCGCCGACTACGCCTCGGTGGCCGGCCTCGCCGACCCGCTCGTCCTCGACCTTGGCGCGTCCGGGCTCGCCTTCACCGGCATCGACAACGGCGTCTCTTTCGATGTCAATGGCGACGGCATCGCCGACCAGACCGCCTGGACCACCGGCGAGGATGGCATCCTGGCGGTCGATCTCGACGGCTCCGGCACCATCGATAACGGCACTGAGATCTTCACGCCAGACTTTGCCGGCGGAGACTATGCCAGCGGGCTTGCCGCCCTGGCGAGCCTGGACGGCAACGGCGATGGCGTGATCGACAGTGCCGACAGCGCCTTTGCCGGCCTGCAAGTCTGGCAGGATATCAACCACAATGGCGAGAGCGACACGGGCGAGCTGACAGGCCTCGCCGATCACGGCATCACCGGCATCAACCTGGACGCCACGCCGACCGACACCCAGATCGACGGGCAGCAGCTGCTTGCCGAGGGAACGTTCACCTTCGCCGACGGCACCAACGGCACGTTCGCGGAAGTGGCCCTGGACAGCGCGCCGGGCGTCCCGGACAATCAGTCACTGGTCGGCAGCGCGGGTGAGGACACGCTCACCGGCGGCGGCGGCAATGACACGCTGCAGGGCGACCTGGGGAACGATCTCCTTTCCGGCGGCCTTGGCAGCGACAACTTCGTCTTCGATGAGGCCGGTGCTGCGAATTTCGACACCATCGCCGACTACAGCTTCAGCGATGGCGATATGATCGTTCTCGATGCGGCGCTCTCTGCGTCCTTCGACAACGACCCGAGCCGCGTGCGGCTGAATCAGGCGGGCGACGACATCTATCTGCAGATCGACACTTCCGGCGCGGGGGACTGGTCCGATGTGGCGTCGCTTGCCGGCAATGGGACCGCCGACGCCGATCTGGTGACGATCCAGTCTGTCAGCGCCGACGGCGCCCTCGTCAGCAGCGACTGGTTCGCGTAAGAGGCAGCAATCTGCGACGTACCAGACGCCGACACGAAGGATTACAAGGCGCGCAATTGCCCGGGAGTTGACGGCCTTCTGCAAGACCATCCGCGGCGATGGAAAGCTCGCAGCCATATCGGTGACAGGTATGGGCCATTTCGCTGCGCTCTGGTGGCCGGGCGTCAGCGTCGCGGTCGGCAGCTTCCTGGGCGTTGAATCCATTGCCGTGGCTCGGCGGGAGGCCGGCGACGCGACCATTGCGGACATTCCGCGGACAGGCCTGGAGCAATATCGCAACGCCAGCAATCCCAAGGCCTTGCCGCCGATGCAAACGGTCATTGGTCGTGGTCTTCGAGCCAGGATGCCAGGCTCGCGACGGCGGAAACCAGGCTCGATGTCGAGGAGGTCGCTTTGTTCGACTGCGACGAGAAGGCCGGTGCCGATCCATATGCCGACGCCGCCCCCCAGCATGCCTGTGTGCTCGTTCGACATGAACGGCGAGCCAGGGTCAAGTGAGGGAGAGAGGATGGCGCGGAGTACGGGAATCGAACCCGTCTTTGCAACGTGAGAGGCTGCCGTCCTGACCGATAGACGAACCCCGCTTTGGCGCGCCGGTTCGCGGCGCGGGCCCCGATATACGGGCCCGCCCGCCAAAGCGCAAGATGTTCAAAAAATGCCCGATTTGCCGCTGCTACGGCCCTTCCGGCTTGAGCCTGACGCGGCTGACGATGATGCCCTTCTTCGTGTCGACGACCACCACCTCATGCGCCGCACCCGAGACGACATGGACGGCCATGCTGTTGCCGTCGAGCGTGACGTCCGCGATCACTGCTCCCGCCGGCGTGGCGATCTCGACCAGGTTCGCTTTCGGCGGCTCTTCCGGCGCCTTGCCGCGCGTCGCCTTCCAGGCGATGCCGCCCAGCAGCACCACGAGCATGATGACGAGCAGCCCGCCCATGATATAGACGGTCATTTCGAGGAACCGTAGGCCCGGCTGCGGCGGGGTTTCGCCCATCTCTCCGGGTTGCTGATTGTCCGTCATGACCTCTCCATTGCCCCTGCTGCTCGAAGCCGCCGTCCCGCCCGAAGAGGCGGGCGACCGTCTCGACCGCTTCCTGCCGCGGCGGTTCCCGGAGGTGAGCCGGGCGCGTTTCCAGACCCTTATTGCCAATGGGTGCGTCGATGTCGAGGGGGCGCCCGTCACCGAGGCGCGCCGCAAGGTCAGAGCGGGCGAGCATGTCGTCGTGCGCCTGCCCGAGGCCGTCGCGGCCGCGCCCCGCCCCGAGGCCATGGACCTCGACATCGTCTATGAGGACGACGCCCTCATCGTCATCGACAAGCCGGCCGGCCTCGTCGTCCACCCGGCCGCAGGCCACGAGACCGGCACCCTCGTCAACGCGCTCATCGCCCATTGCGGCGCGAGCCTCTCCGGCATCGGCGGGGTGAAACGTCCGGGCATCGTCCACCGCCTCGACAAGGATACGTCGGGCCTTCTCGTGGTTGCCAAGACCGACGCCGCCCACAAGGGCCTGTCAGAGCAGTTCGCCGCCCATGGCCGCGACGGCCGCCTCGAGCGCGCCT
>CAZICN010000050.1:0-20138 GCA_964537655.1 uncultured Aestuariivirga sp. | reverse complement strand
TATGCTGTGGGTGGTCGACACCGGCATGCCGAAATGCGCCGCGATGGTGAGTATCGTCGCCGAGCTCGTCTCGGCCGCGAAACCATGGATCGGGTGCAGCTTGACCATCTTGTGGCCCAGCGTCTTGATGATGCGCCAGCCGCCGGCCGCGGTGCCGGCCGCCATCACCAGAGCGCAGGTGACGATGATCCAGCTGTCGATGCCATCGCCGCCCGCATCGGGCTCGAGGAACTGGGCCCAGCCCGGCAATCCCTCGAGCGCGCCGCTGCTCTGCGCGCCGACCAGCGCCAGCGCGATGATGCCCATCGTCTTCTGCGCGTCGTTGCGCCCATGCGCCAGGCCCATATAGGCGGCGGACGCCAGTTGCGCCTTGCCGAAAATGGCATTGACCCAAAGCGGCCGCGCCAGCCGCGCCAGCGGACCGCCGGCCCTGGCCAGGGCGGAGATGATCGCCCACAACACGACCATCATGACGATCCCCAGTGTGAAGCCGGCGACCGGGGAAGTCACCATCGGCAGCAGGACCTTCCACAGAAGGCCCTGGTTCTTGGTCCAGTCGCCGACCGTCTGCGACCAGATGAGCGCCGTCCAGTCATTGTCGGCCGCCGCGAGCGCCGCGCCGCACAGACCGCCGATCAGGGCATGGGACGATGATGACGGCAACCCACGCCACCAGGTGACCAGATTCCAGATCACGCCGCCCAGGAGCGCGCACAGGATCACTTGCAGCGTGACATTGACGACACCGGTGTCGACGAGACCCGACGAGATCGTCTTGGCGACCGCCGTGCCCCAGAACGCCCCGATGAGATTGGTCGAAGCGGCCAGCATGATCGCCTGGCCCGGCGACAGCACCTTGGTCGCGACCACCGTGGCGATGGAGTTGGCCGTATCATGGAAACCGTTGATGAACTCGAAGGCCAGCGCCACCAGCACAACGGTCAAGACGAGGATCAGCATGGTTCAGCTGTTCTTCAGGGCGACCTGGTAGACCACCGCGCCCGCATCGCGGCAGCGGTCTATCGCCTTTTCGAGGATCTCGAAGAATTCCTTGAGCAGAAACATCCGGGCGCCGTCGAGATCGCCCGAATAAAGTTCGCGGTACAGCTCCAGGAGAAGCCGGTCGGCCTCCGTTTCAATGGCGTGCAGCCGGTCGTCGAGCGACTTTATCGTTTCGAGCCTGAGCCGCGGCAGCTCCCGGACCATGTCGAGGACGATGCCTGTCGCCTTTTCCAGCATCGCCGCGCGCGGCGCGAAATCGACACCGGCGAGGCGGTGCGCGGCGAAGGCATAGCGATCGGCGAAGCGCTCGGCCTGCTTCGATATTTTATAGAGCGCAACCCGCAGCTCCTCGATGTCCTCGCGCTCGATCGGCGTGATGAAGCTGTCGACCAGGGCCTGGCTGATCCCGGTCGTCGCCTCTCTTTGCCGGTGCCTTGCGAGCTTGATCGCCTCGAGCCCGGTGGCGCCTGCCGCCGGACCGACGATATCGTGCAGCGCCTTGGCGCTGTCATGCGCCGCCAGAGCGGCGGCGGCCAGAAGCTCGTAGAATTCCTTGCCCGAGCCGAAGATCGTCTGAAGTGAAAACATTTGATTATCCTTGCCGGGGCCAAAACCCCTTCGCTCACCGCGCCAGCGCCGCCAGGATACGCACCCAGCTCCTGATCCCCTTATGGAAGCTCAAGAGGTTGTATTTCTCGTTCGGGCTGTGCAGCGCATCGTCATTCAGTCCGAAGCCGACCAGCACGCTGTCCATGCCGAGGACGTCCTTGAAATAGCGTACGATCGGGATCGAACCGCCAGATCCGATGAGCGCGGTTTCGCGACCGAACTCGTCCTTGAGGGCTGCCGCGCTCTTGCGGATGAGGGGCGATGATTCGGCGATCTCGCTCGCCGGGCTTCCCGACCCGTAGGGTGCGAACGCGATCCTGCAGTCCTTCGGCACTTCGGTCCTGGCGAAAGCGCGGAAGGCTTTCAGGATCTTCTCCGGCTTCTGCTTGCCGACGAGGCGGAAAGTGAGCTTGGCATGGGCCTCGGACGGGATGACGGTCTTGGTGCCCGCCCCGGTATAGCCGCCCCAGATGCCGTTCACTTCGGCGGTCGGGCGGGCCCAGACCTGCTCCAGGGCGCTCTTGCCCTTCTCACCCGCCGGCACCGAGAGACCGACCTCCTTGAGAAACTTCCTGTCGGAGAATTTGAGCTTCTGCCACTGGGCCTTGACGTCCTTCGGCAGATCGCTGACGCCGTCATAGAAGCCGGGGATCGTGACCTTGCCGTTTTTGTCGTGCAGCTTCGACAGGAGCCGCGATAGGATGCGGATGGGATTGGCGGCCGGCCCGCCATAGGCGCCAGAATGCAAGTCGACGCGCGGGCCGGTGATGGTGATCTCATCCTTCACCATGCCGCGCAGCCTGGTGGTGATCGCCGGCGTCTTCTCGTCCCACATATTCGTGTCGCAAACGAACGCGGCATCACAGGAAAGCTCCGAGCGGTTCGCCTTGAGGAACGGAATGAGGCTCGGCGAACCCGATTCCTCCTCACCCTCGATCAGGATCGTGGCCTTGACCGGAAGCGTGCCGGTGGCCGTGATCCAGGCCCGCATCGCCTCGATGAAGGTCAGAAGCTGGCCCTTGTCGTCGGCGGTGCCGCGTCCATAGAGGCGCACGACGCCATCCTTGCCGGTGCGCTTTTCGGGCTTGAAAGGCGGCGTCGTCCATTTGTCGAGCGGATCGGGCGGCTGCACGTCATAGTGGCCATAGAAGAGGAAATGCGGGACCTTGCCCGATGCATCCCTTGGCTCGAAATGGGCCACCACCATCGGATGGCCAGGCGTGTCGCGCAACGAGGCGTCAAAGCCCAGCTTGGCCAGATCGGCGACGATGCGCTCCGCCGCCCGCCGGCAATCGGCATTGTAGGCGGGATCGGTCGAGATCGAGGGAATGCGCACCAGGTCGAACAGCCGGTCGAGACTCTGGTCGAGAGTCCGGTCCGCCAGATCGAGGACGCTGTTGAGGTCGGTCATGGTTCATGGCGCTCCTGTTGATCGGCAAGGCCGGCAATGATGCGGGCCCAGCTCCTGATGCCTTTGCGGAAACTGGACAGATTGTACTTCTCGTTCGGGCTGTGGACGCTGTCATCCTCGAGCCCGAAGCCGACCAAGAGAGTCTCGATCCCGAGCAGGGATTTGAAGGTGCCGACCACCGGGATGGAGGCGCCATCCGCCATCAGGACCGGCGGCCTGCCCCATTCATCCCGGAGCGCCCGCTGCGCCAGGCGCACCCAGGGGCTCGTTTCGGCGACCGTGACGGCCATCGAGTCGCCGCCCTCCGATTTGTACCGGACCCGACAATCGGCAGGCAAGCGCGCCTTGACGAACTCGCGCAGGCCCTTGCGGATCCTGGCCGGCTTCTGGTTCCCGACAAGGCGGAAGCTCAGCTTTGCCATGGCCTCGGCCGGTAGCACCGTCTTCGACCCGGCGCCGGTATAGCCGGCGTGGATGCCGTTGATTTCGGCCGTCGGACGGCTCCACATCTGCTCATAGACGGCATAGCCTTTCTCGCCCGCCGGGATCGAGAGCCCGACTCCCTTCAGGTACTTCTTCTCCGGGAAGTTGAGCGACTTCCACTGCCGGCGCGTGGAGGCGGGAACCGGCTCGACACCGTCATAGAAGCCCGGGATGGCGATCCGGCCATTGCGGTCATGCAGTTCGCCCAGGATCTTCGTCAGTACACGGATCGGATTGCGGGCGGCTCCGCCATAGTAGCCCGAATGCAGGTCCTTGGAGGGGCCGGAAATGATGATCTCCTCGGAGATGCAGCCGCGCAGCCTGGTCGTGATGGCGGGGGTTTTCGCGTTCCACATGCCCGTGTCGCAGATGAACGCGACATCGGCTTTGAGCTTGCCACGATTCTCGGCGACATAACGATCGAGATGGGTCGAATCACCCTCCTCGTCACCCTCCAGAAGGACGGTGAGATGGAAAGGCAAGTTCCCCCCGGCCTTGAGCCACGCGCGGCTGGCCTCCAGGAAAGTCATGAGTTGGCCCTTGTCGTCACAGGCACCTCGGGCAAAGATGCGCTCCTCACCATCGGCACCCTTGCGCAGTTGGGGCTCGAAAGGCGGGCTGTCCCACAGGCCCAGCGGGTCGGGTGGCTGAACATCGTAATGGCCGTAGAACAGGATGCGAGGCGCATGGGACGGCAAACCCTTCTGCGCAAATTCAGCCACGATCACCGGCTGGCCGGTGGTCTCCTCGAGGCGTGTCTCGAATCCCATGTCCTGCAACAGGCGCTTCAGCCATGCCGCGGCGTCACGGCAGGCGCCGTGAAAGGCCGGATCGGTGGCGACCGTCGGAAACCTGAGCAACTCGAACAAGCGTGCGACACTATCATCCAGGGCGGCGTCGACGCCCTGCAAAACATCGTCAAGACTTTTCATTTATAGAACCTGATGAACCAATTTCCCGCGCGGACCCCAATGCAGTCTCTCATGCGCCATAATCCTTCGGCAAGGGCCGCAGAATGACGCAAGCGGCTGCCAGTTTCTCGCTTCCGCGCGACAGCTTGCAGGCGCATGAGGCGGCCCAGCGGCTGACGCGATTCCAGCGCCGTGGCTATCAGCGCTACCTGATCCTGCGCCAGAATGTCGACCTGAATTTCTTCTGGACCCGGCGGTGGTTCTTCATCACCCTGGTGGTCGGCTTCCTGCTGATGATCGCGCCGACGCCGTCCGGCCTCACCGAAGAAGGCCAGATCGTTCTCGCCATGTCGGTGATGGCGACCATGCTGTTCGTGACCGAGGCAGTGCCGCTGCCCACCGTGCCACTCCTCATCATCATCGGCCAGGTCGTTCTCCTCAAGGTCGACCCGACGAAGGTGGCGCAAAGCCTGATGACCGATTCGGTCCTGTTCATCATGGGATCGCTGATGCTGGCGGTCGCCATCGTGAAGCAGCGCCTCGACCGGCGCATCGCCTGGTCGATCGTGCAGATGACTGGCACCAACGTGTACTGGATCAGCTTCGGGATCACCGCCGTCTGTGGCACGCTCGCCGCCTTCATCGGCGAGCATACCGTCGCCGCCATGATGCTGCCGGTGGGTGTGACGCTCATCACGCTCACCTCGCAAGACCCCAAGAAGGTGCATAATCTCGCCGCTGTCATCCTGTTTTCGATTGCCTATGGCGCCTCGATCGCCGGCGTGGCGACACCATCGGGCGGCGCGCGCAACGCCATCATCATCTCCTACTGGAAGGACCTGTTCTACGATCCGCTCGACCCCAATACCCGCCGCTTCCTCATGGATTACCTGACCTGGGCGGTCTATGCCTTTCCGATGTTCCTGATCCGCCTGCCCATCGTGGCGGCGCTCCTCGTCTTCACCTTCAGGCCGGAGACCACCGACATGTCGCGCTCGGTGTCGAGGCTGAGGACGCAGGTGATCATGGACGGGCCGCTCAAGCCTTCGGGCTGGCTCACCATCCTGATCTTCTGCCTGACCATTGTCGGCTGGATATTCCTGTCGCAGGATCTCGGCCTCGGCGTCATCGCGCTGATCGGGGTCGCCGCCTTCCTGGTCTTCGGGCTGGTGCGCTGGGAGGACATCAATTCCGGCGTCAACTGGGGCGTCGTGTTGCTCTATGCGGCAGCCATATCGCTGGGCGTCGAGATGACAGAGACCGGGGCGGCCGACTGGGTGGCGAAGAGCTTCCTCGAGCTTCTCGACAATATCGGAGCAGGCAGCGGCCTCGGCTTCAACACCGCCATCTCGCTGCTCACCATAGGCGTATCGAACACTATGACTGCGGGTGCCGCCGTCGCGGTGCTGGGTCCGATCGTGCTCAATACCGCCCATGTCGCCGGCCAGGATCCGATCATCGCCGGCTTCACCACCGCCATTTCATCGGCCTTCGGCTATCTCACTCCGGCTGCCCAGCCCGCCTTCACCATCATCTATGCGTCGGGCTATCTGAAGGGCAGCGACTTCTTCAAGATCGGGTCGCGCATGATGATCGTCTCGGTGGTCATCCTCCTCGGCCTCGCCAGCCTCTATTGGCCCTTCATCGCGCGCTAGCTCGTTGTTTGCGCATCGGAATACCCGAAAACCGCTTCGCACTTTCCGGTTTGATGCTCTAAACTCCGAATCGGCCGATCGCGATCACGTCAGACCGGCTCGATCTGACATGATGAACGTGACCGGATTCAGAAGTTTGGCGCGTGATCGGACGGAAAGCCGCTACCCGCTTTTCCTGGTTGCGCGCTGGAGGACTTGCGAGTGCTGAAGAACCTGTTTACGCGCACGAGGCTCAGCGACCGGCAGGAACGCGCGGTCCAGAAGACGCTGCAGAACCTGCGCCAGCAGCGGCGCAATCGCTTCCGCATCCTCGCCTGCATCGACGGCTCGGAGGAATCCTTCATCACCGTCAATTTCGCGGCTCGCCTCGCTCTCAACGACGAGTGCGACATCATCGTGCTCTATGTACGCCCGATCGACCAGGCGCTGTGGTCGGGCGGGCTGCAACTGCGCGTGGCACGCCAGAACATGATGGATTCGGGCTTCGAACTGCCCGGCGTGCGCGATCTCAAGCGCTCGCTCGCCATTCTCAAGGAAGAAGGCATCGATGTGGAAAGCTGGCCGCAGGAGGCCAGCCACCAGGATGCCTGGGGGGATCCCGCCGGAGACACCAAGGTGGAATACAGGAGCCCCAAGGGCCGGAGCGTCGTGCTCAAGCTGAAGACCGCACCCGATGCCGCCAATGGCATCCTCGACCAGTATGAGCTTGGCCCCTACAATCTCGTGATCCTCGGCGAGCCGTCGCGCTGGCGCAGCGAATTCAAGGCCTGGTTCGGCACCGGCGTTGTCCAGGAAGTCGTGACCCACGCGCCCTGCTCGGTGCTGGTGGCGCGCACCAGCCTCGACAAGGAAGGTTTCTTCATCTGCACCGATGGTTCGTCGCGCTCGATGCAGGCGGTGCGCCGTGCCGCCGTGCTGGCCCACATGATGGGCGCTTCGATCACACTGTTTTCCGTCGCCCCCGATGAAGCGGCGCGCCCGGCGGCCGAGGAAGCCGTCGCCAATGCCAAGGCCCTGCTGAAGGCGATGAAGATCACCGTCACCGACACCCGCACTGCGGTCGGCGACACCGAGGAGGAAATCATCGAAACCGGATCGAGCTACCGCATCATCGTGGTGACGGATGAAGGCCGCTCACGGCTGCAGCGCATCTTCAAGGGTTCGACGGCCAGCGAGGTCGTCCATAATGCGCGCACCAGCGTCCTCGACGTCAGATAGGGACCCCGCATGAGCGAATACACACTGCATTGCTTCGGCGAATCGGGGAACGCCTACAAGGCCGCCCTCATGCTCGCGCTGTCACGTTGCGACTGGGCGCCGGTATGGGTCGACTATTTCAACGGCGAGACCCGCCAGGCCGGTTTCCGGGCCAACACGAATGAAATGGGCGAAGTGCCGATACTCACGCATAGGGGGCTGAAGCTCTCGCAATCGGGCGTCATCCTCGACTATCTCGCCGAGCAGACGCGCAAGTTCGGGCCCAAGAGCGAGGATGAGCGGCGCGAGATCCTGCGCTGGACCCTGTTCGACAACCACAAGCTGACGAGCTATCTGGCCACTCTCAGGTTCCTGGTCCACTTCGCCAAGAGCGGCGAGACGCCGGTGACGGAATTTCTCAGGCCGAGGGTGCTCTCGGCCCTCAAGATCGTCGATCTGCATCTGGCGAACCAGCCCTTCATCGTCGGCAAGCGCGCCACCATCGCCGACTTCTCGCTATGCGGATATCTGTTCTACGGCGAGGAGCTTCCGATCCCGCTCGAAGAGAACATCCATGTCATGAAGTGGCTCGACCGGATCAAAGCGCTTCCCGGCTGGAAGCACCCCTATGATCTGATGCCGCGCGGCGCGAAATCGCCCAACTCGACGACTTGATCAGGCCTGTCCCGGCGACATCGCGTCGAGATATTCCTCGAGATGCTCGAGATTCTCGAAGCGCATCCAGCCGTCGTCGGTCTCGGCCTCGACGGTGCCGTCGGAGAGAACGCGGGCCGGACGGCCCCTGATCAGACGCTCCTCGACGACGAAAAGCTGCGTGTCCTCGGCCTCGGCGTCATCGGCGGCGGCCGGTCCGGGGGCCGGCGCCGGTTCGGGCTCGGCCACACCCAGCGCTTCTTTCAGCTCATCCTTGGCCTTGTCGATGGCGGCGACCGTTTCCCGGCTCTCGACAACCGCACGACTGGTCTCAATTTTGGACTCCTCGACGAGGGCATCGATCTTGCTCGAAGCGCTCTCGACGACCGGTGTCGGAATTGGGAAAGGCGGCGGGGACGCCGGCGACTGGTTGAATTCCGATATGACGGAGGGCGCGCTCGCCGCCTGGGCGCCATCCTGACCCGAGAGCCAGTTGCGCAGATCGACCGTTGCGGCCGTCGCCCGGTCCATGGCGGCAATGATCCCGCCAAGTCCGATGAGCCCCAGCCCGCCCACGAGCATCACGGCGGCGACCTCGGGGGTCAGGCCCCTGATCTGCATCTCGCCTGGAGAGAAATGGGTCAGCGCGCCAGTCACCGCGCCCGCTGCGGCGACGATGATGCCCAGGATGATCATCAGTTTCGACATGGTTGACCTCTTCCCCGACTGCACGATTCGGCGATTAAAGCGAACATATGGTAAATCTTGCGTTACCGGCCGGTAAGATCAAGCATTTACAGCTAAATCGCGTCCGCGTCGCGGGTACTCTTTTCGGGAAACTAATCCTCGATGACGATACGCGGCGATTTGCGGGCGGCGCCGGTTTCGACCGCGGACCAGACTTCCTTGGCGATCTTCCGGAAGATGGCCGCATGCGCGCCGTCCGGGAGCGTGGCCACGACGGGTTCGCCGGCATCCGAGCGGGCCCGCACTTCCATGTCGAGCGGCACTTCGCCGAGGAACGGCACGCCCATGCGCGCCGCTTCCTGGCGGGCCCCGCCATGGCCAAATATTTCGTGCCGTTCGCCGCATTTGCCGCAAATGAAGTAGCTCATATTCTCGATGATGCCGAGGACCGGCACACTCACCTTGCGAAACATGTTGAGACCCTTGCGGGCGTCGAGCAGCGCCAGGTCCTGCGGTGTCGACACGATCACGGCGCCGGAGAGTGGCGTCTGCTGGGCCAGCGTCAATTGCGCATCGCCGGTGCCGGGCGGCATATCGACGATCATGATGTCGATCTCACCCCAGACCACGTCGCGCAGCATCTGCATCAGGGCCGACATCACCATAGGTCCCCGCCAGATCATCGGGGTGTCCTCGGGCACCAGAAAGCCCATCGACATGACCTTGAGGCCATAGGCTTCCATGGGTTGCATGAGTTTGCCCTGCATGTCCGCGGCCTTGGGCTTGCCCATAATGCCCAGAAGCTTGGGCAATGAGGGGCCGTAGACATCGGCATCGAGGATAGCGACTTTCAGGCCATTGGCCTTGAGGGCCAAAGCGAGATTGACCGCCATGGTCGACTTGCCGACACCGCCCTTGCCCGACGCCACGGCGACGATATGGCGTAGTCCCGGAATGCCGGCGCGCAGATTGGCGGTCTTGGGCGTGGCCTGCTTGCGTTCGGCGGTGAGCGCCACCATGACCTTCTCGACGCCGGGCATCTCAGCCACGATGCGCTCGGCCTCGCGCCGCAACGGTTCCATGGCGGCCATGGCGGAGGCATCGGCGGTGATCGCAAACATCACCCGGTTGTTGGCGATCACGATATCGCTGATGATCCCGGCGGATACGATATCCTGCCCTCCACCCGGCATGGTGAGCTTGCCAAGGGCCCTCAATATTTGTTCGCGCGTGATCTTTTCCATGGGGCTGGCTTAGCTCATGCGGGAGCAAAGGGGAAATGGCAAAGTCGCCTCACCTATGCGCGGGGAAGAGGGCTGCAATTTCCTGGCGCAGGACCGGCAGAAGCTCCTCGGCGAACCAGGGATTCTTCTTCAGCCAGGCATTGTTGCGCCAGGACGGATGAGGCAGCGGCAGCACGCGCGGGCGCAACGCATGGCCGCGACGCCAGTTGCGGACCGCCGTGGTCAGATCCCTCTCGGCAAGATCGCCCAGATGCCAGATCTGCGCCGGTCGCCCAAGGCATAGAATGAGTTCAACAGCCTTGAGATGCGCAAGGAGTTCGGCCCGCCAGGCCGGCGCGCATTCGGGGCGCGGCGGCAGATCGGCGCCCTTGTCGTCCTGCCCCGGAAAGCAGAATCCCATCGGCACGATGGCAACATGGCGTTCATCATAAAACAGGGATTCGTCCATGCCGAGCCATTGCCTGAGCCTGACACCCGAAGGGTCGGTGAAGGGTCGGCCCGAGGCATGCGCACGGGTTCCCGGCGCCTGACCCGCGATGAGGAGCTTCGCGGTTGAAGTTACTTGAAAAACCGGCCGTGGCTCATGCGGCAGCGGCCGTCCCTTCGGTGCCTCGACGCAGATGCGGCACGCTTTCATCCGGGCGGTCAGACGCTCAAGCTTTTCCGGCATGGTAAACACATAGGATCATTTTTAGCGTTTTCACGAACAGGGCTTTAAACCGCTTTCCTTATTCTGTCGCATGGGACGGCTATTGGGTGAAATTCCGTAGGCGAACATGCTGACAACGGATGCAACGACAGTTTCCGGCGCCGAGGCGATGGGCCAACGCGTCGCTTTGGGCGACAGCGAGACCATTCCGTGGGAACGCGACCTGCTGACGCTCTTTGCGCAGAACCAGATCAAGGTCATTCTCGCTTTGCCGTTGTTCGCGGCACTCTTCGCGCTGGTGACGCTCTTGTGGACGCCGTGGCAGCAATCGCTGACATGGTTCGCGGCGGCGCTCGGCTGCCAGCTCATCCAGTATAGCCTCTGCCGATTCTATCTCAGGGCCCGGCCGTCAAAATCGAAATTCCACGAATGGCTCGGCATCATGACGGCGTCGGAATTCCTCACCGCCGCCTGCTGGTCGACGCCGCTCTTCTTCCTGTGGGACAGGGCCAGCGATCTCCAGCATGTCTATATCGTCGCCAGCCTCATGGTCATGATCGCGGCACGCGTCATGATCTCGGCGAACTTCATGCCGATCATCATCGCCGGCACCGGGCTCATGACCTTTGCCGTGGCGCTGCGCTGCCTCGGCGAAACCGGCTACCTCTATTCCGGGTTGGGCGCGCTCGCCATCGGCTGCCAGATATTCTTCGTCATGCTGGCGCGCAAGCTGCAGGAAACCGCCCGCGACATGTTCATCTTCAGGGCGCAGAAGGAAGAGCTCGTCAGCAAGCTCATCGTCGAGCGCGACCGGGCGGAGGCCGCGAAAGCGGACGCCGAGCGCGAGAAGCAGCGCGCCGAGGAAGCGAGCAAGGCCAAGTCGCAGTTTCTCGCCACCATGAGCCATGAGCTGCGCACGCCGCTCAACGCCATTCTCGGTTTCTCCGAGATCATCAGCCGCGAGATGTTCGGACGCCACGAAGTCTCTGCCTACAAGACCTATGCCGACGACATCCACAATTCCGGCAGCTACCTCCTGAGCCTGGTCAACGACATTCTCGACCTGACGCGTATCGAAGCGGGGCGCCGCGACATGCGCGACGAGCCGCTCATCATCGCCGACTCGCTCGAGGACGTCCGCAATTTCGTCGCCTTCAAGCTGAAGGAGAAATCGCAAACCCTCACCTTCGACGTCCCTGCAACGCTGCCGAAGGTCATGGCGGATCGCCGCGCGGTAAGGCAGATCTGGATCAATCTGCTGTCGAATGCCGCGAAGTTCTCGCCCAAGGGCGGCGAGATCACCGTCCGGGCCCTCTATCGCGAGACCGGCGAAGTCGCCGTCAGCTTCATCGACAATGGCCCTGGCATGCCGGAAGAAGAAATCGAGACGGCCATGCAGGCCTTCACGCGCGGATCGCTCGCCGTCAAGAAGGCGGTCGATGGCGCGGGGCTCGGCCTGCCGATCGTCAAGGGCCTGATCACCATGCATGGCGGGAGCCTCGAGCTGCGCAGCAAGCCCGGTCACGGCACCGAAGCGACGATCGTCTTCCCGCTTTCCCGCGTCCTCAGCGGACCACGCGCCGAAGTCATCGCGGAAGCCGCGACATCGGCCAGCCAGCGCAAGCTGATCGCCATCACCAGTTGAGGCTGATCAACGGGCAGCCACGAGCTGCCTCATTTTCATTGGCGCGTGATCTCTCGGAAGACCGGCTTTCACTTTTCCGGATCACGCGCTTTTGTCGCTCACCCCGGCGCTCTCGAAGGTGGCCATGCCGTTGTGGAGTTCGGCCGCTGCCTTGACGAGGGCCGCCGCCAAAGCGGCGCCTGAGCCTTCGCCCAGCCGCATGCCGAGATCGAGCAAAGGCTCCTGCCCCAGGCGCTTGAGCAGGCGGCGATGCGCAGGCTCGGCCGAGCAATGCGCGGCCAGGCAGTGATCGAGAGCCCCGGGTGCCGCGGCATGCAAGGTGGCGGCGGCAGAGCTCGCCACATAGCCGTCGATGAGCACCGGCACCTTGGCGTGGCGGGCGGCGAGGATGGCGCCCGCCATGGCGGCAAGCTCACGCCCGCCCACACGGCGCAACACCTCCAGCGGATCCCCGAGATGGCCGCCATGGAATGCGACCGCCCGGTGCACCGCGTCGGCCTTGCGCTTGAGGCCTTCATGATCGACGCCGGTGCCCGGCCCCACCCAATCGGCCGGATCGCCGCCATAGAGCGCGTGGCAAATGGCGGCCGCGATCGTGGTGTTGCCGATTCCCATTTCACCGATGCAGAGGAGGTCGGCGCCGCCGGCAACGGCCTCCATGCCATAGGCCATGGTCGCGGCGCATTCGGCCTCTTCCATCGCCGCCGCCTCGGTGATGTCGCCGGTCGGCGTTTCGAGCGCCAGTTCGAAGACCTTGAGGCCGAGATCGAAACTCTTGCAGATCTGGTTGACCGCGGCGCCGCCCGCCTGGAAGTTCGCCACCATCTGGCGGGTGACGGCCTGTGGATAGGCCGCCACGCCCTGCTTCACCACCCCATGATTGCCGGCGAAGACGGCCACCACCGGGCGCTCGACCCTCGGGCTATGGCGGCCCTGCCAGCGGGCCAGCCATTCGACGATATGCTCCAACCGCCCGAGTGCTCCCGGTGGCTTGGTCAGCCTCGCGTCCCGGGCCCGGACCGCCGCCGCCGCCTCCTCGTCGGGCCCCGGCAGGTCCTTGAGCAGGCGGCGGATGTCGTCGAAGGGCAGGCCGGTCGTCGCGTTCATCTTTTTTCCTAGGAGTTTTGGAGAGGGTGTTGCTCAACTGATAGCTGCCGCATAATGATCGCGCCATGGCCTCGCGAAATTCCGGAACCGACCTGGTGAAGAGCTGGACCGCCGATCTCGCGGCGAGCTTCGGCTTCCTGACGCGGCTGCCCATGCCGACCGGCCAGCCCTTTGTACCGCTCGCCGAGGCGATGCGGGCCTTCCCCCTCGCCGGGGCGGTTATTGGCGCCGCCGCCGGTCTCCTCCTGGCGGCGCTCGCGGCCCTGGGCCTCCCCGGGCTCGCCGCCGCCGGGCTGATGCTGGCTGCTCTCGCCCTCCTGACCGGAGGCCTGCATGAAGACGGTCTCGCCGACACGGCTGATGGCTTTGGCGGGGGACGCGACCGCGAGGGCAAGCTCGCCATCATGCGCGACAGCCATATCGGGAGTTACGGCGTTCTCGCCCTTCTCCTGGGCATCCTCGTCAAGGCTGCCTGCCTTGCGGCCCTGGCGCAGGGGCCCTGGCTCCATCTGGTAGCGCTTCTCGCCGCGACAGGCGCCCTTTCCCGCGCCCTTATTGTCTGGCTGATGGCGACGACGCCGCCTGCCCGCAGCGACGGTGCCGCCCATGCGGCGGGCCAACCCTCCGATTTCACGGCAAGGGCCGCCCTCCTCACCGGCGGCCTTCTGGCACTCGCTCTCACTTTGACCACCGGGGGGCTGGTCCCTGCTTTGGTGGTTATTGGTGCCGGGGCGCTGGCTGCGGGGGCTCTGCGATTCCTGGCCATGCGCCAGATCGGGGGGCATACCGGCGATATATGCGGCGCCCTGCAGTTTCTGAGCGAAACGGCGATGATCGCCGCGGCGGCGGCAAGCTTTTCTTAACCACGACAATCGACGGGGCTTTCGCCTTTACCCCTCCTTGATCACAGGCTGTGAAAGACTGCCTGCTCGACAGGCAAGCTTCCAATGGTGCCGCAGCATGATGATCTGGATCGCCAGTTTCGCTTTGGTCGCCGCCCTCTTGATCGCCCTGGGCCTGATCAGCCGGCCGGCCATCGCCGCCCCGATCCTCGCCATGATCGCCGTCGCGGCGGGCCTTGAATCCCTTATGCGCGCCGAGGCCGTGAACGGCCTGCGGCCGACCCTCGACACCCCGCAAATCTACAGCGCCACCGAACTCAAGGCCGACCGCAATGGCCATTATTTCGCCGCCGCCGACATCAATGGCACGACGGTCGCGGTCATGGTCGATACCGGCGCCACCGGCGTCGCCCTCTCCTATGAGGATGCCGAGAAGGTGGGCCTCAGGCCACACGGGCTCGATTTCGAAGTGCCGATCAACACCGCCAATGGCATCGTGAAGGCCGCCCGGGTCACGCTGCGCCGGGTCGAGGTCGACAATGTACGGGTGCGCGATGTCGACGGCCTGGTGCTGCCGGAAGGGGCGATGCGGGGCTCGCTCCTCGGCATGAGTTTCCTCAGCCGGCTGTCCAGCTTCAGGATCGAGAACGGCGTCCTCTATCTCAAGGACTAGTGTGGTGGTTCAGAAATTCCCTCCAGTATTGCGGTCAGGATTTGGAGGGAATTTCTGAACTAAAACCACACTAGAATCCTGGATTTTCTAGTGTCCTTTCGAATCCGAAGTTCGCTCGGAGGGCGCTGTCAGAGGGTGCGAACTTCGGATTCGGGACACTAGGAGCCCCAGGCCTTCGTGCTTAGCCCTTGCGGCGCATGGCGTTTTCCAGCACAACGATGCCGCTTCCATGCCAACCGTGCCCCCAGACAAGCCTATTTTGTCGATTATGAACGCGCTGACCTCGCACGACATCGAAACCCCCTGCATCAAGGTGTGCGTGATCGACCCGGAAACTGGTTTCTGCGTCGGTTGCGGACGCACACGGGCCGAAATCGGGGGCTGGCTCGGGATGAACTCGGCCGAGCGCCGCCAGATCATGACCACCCTGCCGGAACGGGTCTCGACGCTGACACAGCGCAAGAGGCGCAAGGGCGGCCGGCGGGGACGGCTGGGGCTCGAATAGTATCAAGTTGCACTAACCGAAAATTTCCTTATCTTAGCGCGGTCGCAGCCGGGTGGCTGTGAAGGAGTGGAGGACGAATATGCCGGTTGGCACGGTTAAATGGTTCAACACCACCAAGGGTTTCGGCTTCATACAGCCGGACAGTGGGGGCGCTGACGTTTTTGTACATATTTCGGCAGTGCAGCGCTCGGGTTTGACCGGGCTGAATGAAGGCCAGAAGATCTCCTTCGAGCTGCAACAGGATCCCAAGCGGGGCAAGAGCTCCGCCGTCAATCTAAAGCCGCTTTAAGTACTGACCTGAACGGCAAAGTCCTCGCGCTTTGCCGGATTTTTTCGACGCCTTCGGGGGGCGTCCAGTTGCATAGCGGGACCGAAATTCAACCCAAAAGCGTGGCTTCTGCGGCAACGATGGTCTGCGCCTCGCAACCAGCCGCTCCACCGTTCCGACCGTTTCATCTCTCCCGCGAAACCGCTTCGCGCTTCGCGGCATGATGCTTTAGCTTCCTTGCCCAGGCTCGAGAAAGCACGGGGGACAGGTCATGCATTTCCTGGTGACAGGGGCGACCGGCAAGGTCGGCCAGGCCTTCATTGCAAGAGTGCTCGCCGAGCGGCAATTCGCGCCGGCGCGGATCACCGCCCTCTGCCATAACCGCACGCTTCCCGCGCAGGAGCGCCTCCATGTCGTCCGCGGTTCCATTGCCGAAACAGAAACACTGGCGCGCGCGCTCGACGGCGTGACGCACGTCTTCCACTTGGCGACCGTCAAGGAAGACCCCGTGCTTGTCATGGATGTCTCGATCAAGGGCCTGTTCCTGCTGCTCGAGCACGCACGGGTCAGCACGACAGTGCGCCAGGTTGTTATGGTCGGCGGCGATGCGGCGGTCGGACATTGCTTTGTCGACTATACGGAGCCGGTGACCGAATTGTCGCCGAGGCGGGCCTATCCCGGAGTCTACGCGCTGTCGAAGGTGCTCGAAGAGGAAATGCTCGAGCAATACGGCCATCAATATGGGCTGAACGGCACGATCCTGCGCGCGCCGTGGATCATGGAAAAGGATGACTTCCGCTATGCGCTGAGCTTCGGTCCGGAGCAGTTCGGCGGCCCCTTGTGGGACAGCCTGATCGGCCCGGCCGATCACCAGCGTTATGCGCGGGAAAATCGCGTGCCGCTCCTGCTCGATATCCGCAATCGGCCGCTGAAGCGCAACTTCGTGCATGTGTCCGATCTTGTCGATGCCATGATCAGGGCCATCGACAATGAGGCCGCGCGCGGACAGCTGTTCAACATCGCGATGACGGACCCGGTGGACTATGGCGAAGTGGCTGCCGTCCTGAAGGAGACGCGCCGACTGCGCCCGGCCGAGATCAAGTCAAATTTCCATTCCAACACCCTCTCCAACGCCAAGGCACGGGCGGCCCTCGACTGGCGCCCGCGCTATGACCTCAAGGCCCTCATCGAAGCCGCCTTCACCTATGAGCGGGCGGCGGATGATCCGCGCAAGATCTGGTATGCCGGATAGAACTCATAGGAGTCAGTCGCAGTGAGAGATGGCGACCCAGCCTGAAAGCCTGGCCTCGGCAGCAATGACGGCCTGCGTCTCGTAGCATTCCGCCTTCCTGCCGCCGGCGCTCGCCAGCACGCTCTCCGGCGGTCGTTGGCCCTGAACCGGAACGAAGACGGCTTCACCCTCGCCCGGCCGGGCGGAGCGGCTTTCCGCCGGCACGAAAGTGGATACGGTCGCGGCGATGGCCGAGCAGTCATAGCGCCCGCGCGAGCCCATCAGGCGGATGACCTCACCCGCATCGGTGGCAAAGACATCGACGACGCGCAGGTCGACATCCTCATCGCGGCCGCGGTCGAGGCAGGCCCGCAAGCGCGGCGCATAGTCGAGGATGCGCTCCGACCAATGCGGCTGGCGTCCGAGAAGGTCCGCAAGCGTCGACAGTTCCTTCCAGGTGAGGCCGATCTGGCAGGCGATGGCGCCGCCCGCCTCGCCCTGCTCGATCATCGGGCTCTGGGCGAGGACAGCGCATTCGGCGGTCCGCCACGCCCGGAACGCCTCCTCGGCCGTCGATGCCTGGCTCCCGCCATCGGGTGCCGTGGGCGTCTGGATGTTGACGGTGGCAAGCGATGTCGCCAGCGCCCGCGACGTGATCGCATAGACGGTGTCGGCGGCGACGAACAGCATCTCATAGCAGGCGCTCGACGCATCGCCGCGCGCCATGCACGCCTTGACGGCGTCCTTCGGCAGATGCGGGCCGGCGAACAGACGCTTCAGCAGATCGAACACGGCGATGCGCTGCTCGAGCCGCTTCCGGTAGCACTGGGCGGCATTGGTCGAAGCCCCGCAATCCTCGAGGCCTGTTTCCCATTCGGCATTGGCGTCGGCGAGTTCGCTGCGAAAAGCCGGATGCATCGCCGCCTCGGCCAGCAAGGCCTCGCGCGCCGCCAGCTGCGTGTTGAGATCGCGCAACACGCTGTCGGCGCAGACGAGACTGTTCGCGGCCCCGCATGCAACATTGGCGCCGGCGGCGCCAGAAAACGCGCCCCATGCGAGAAGGACAGCGGCAAACCAGATTTTCATGCTCAACTACCGGACAATAAGGTGAGGAAGCGCGCTCGATCTCTTCGCGCCGATGCGCTAGAACTGAATAGCGAGATTGGCTTCGCCTGCATAGGTGTCGCTCTCATCGACGACGAGGCCGGCGGTCTCGCCTATGAGCATCAGCTGGACGTTGCTGGCGAGGTTGAGGGTAAGTCCCGCCTGAAGCCTGAGATCCGCCTGCTCATCGAAGGAGTCGGTTCCCACACCATCGGTGTCCGTTTCGTTCAGGAAAGTATAGTCGATGAAAGCGCCGAGCCAGGGTTCGATCGACGTCGTGCCGGCGATCGCGAAAGTGTGGCCAATGGCCGAGCCGCCGGTGAGCACGCCGGTCTCGAATTTCTGTGCCGGGTCGACGCCGTTCGAATAGGCGTCCTGCCATTCCTTCGACCAGGCGAGCGTCACCGAGGGCGACAGCCGCGTGGTGCCGAAGTACCAGTAGCCGGTGAAGCCGCCGGAAAGCTGTATGCGATCCGAATCCGTCTTGCCGTCGCTGCTGAGGCCGAGTTCGGTGTCGATGGCGGCATAGGTGGCAAGGCCGCTGAAGACGATATTGGGCGTCACCGTCACGCCGATATAGGCGCCGCCGCCAAACCCTTCGGTCTCCTGGCGGATCGGCGACACGCCGCCGGTCTCCAGGCGCGAGGTCTCATAGGTTCCAAGGACCCCCAGCACGACACGGCTGCTCAGCCGGTAGTCGATGCCGATAATGGCGTTGATCAGCGGGCCCTCGCTGTCGTCGAGCCCGCTCTGGCCATCGATCCAGCTATACTTGCCGTCGATCCAGCTGTTCCACAGTCTCTGCTCGGTCACAGTCGCGGGAACATCGGCCGTCGGTTCGACCGTCACGGTGCCGTCCGCGGCCAGACGCGCCGCGATATCCTGCGAGCCTGACAAGACGAGGCCGGCAGGCTCAGGTTCGGCGGGGCCACCGCCGGCCAGTTCACCCGAGACAACCCGGCGCACCGTATCCGACACCGAAATCAGCGACTGGGCGTTGATGATGGGCTTGAGGCAGGCATTGACCTCGCTGTTGGAGGCCTCGTTGATGCCCGACAGGCCGGCGCACTCATCGGGAACGGCCTGCGCCCGCACCACCCCCGCCGACAGCGGAAGGACGAAAAGGGAAACCCCCAGCAAAGCACGCAGATTCATTGCAGCTGGCCCCGCAAATCAGCCCGTCTTGCGCCCATTAACACCAAGTCAAGGTTGTATGGCAAGCGCGCGATCAGACAGGGCGGAACTCCGTTTTCCATCTGATCGCGCGACAAACTCAATATCCAATCAGATCATTCGGCCGCCATGAGCCGCTGCGCCTGATCCTCGACCACCGCCAGCGCCTCTTCCAGGACTTCCAGTCCCGCGCCCCGGCGATGCGCCTTCTCGGACAGGACCCGGCGCCAGGACCGTCCGCCGGGCTCGCCATGGAATAGGCCCAGCATGTGGCGGGTGAGGCGCGCGAGGCCCGGCGTCTTCGCCAGTTCGCCGGCGACATAAGGTTTCATACGCGTGACGATATCGGCGCGGGTGATGGATGCCGGCGCTGCTCCAAAGATGCGATGGTCCACCTCCGACAGAATCCACGGCATGTGATAGGCGGCGCGGCCCAGCATGACGCCATCGACATGCGCCAGATGCGCTTCGGCCTCGGCCAGGGAGGCGATGCCGCCATTGATGACGATGACGAGCTCGGGGTGGGCCTTCTTGATGCGATAGACACGCTCGTAGTTGAGCGGCGGAATCTCGCGATTCTCCTTGGGCGACAGGCCTTCAAGCCACGCCTTGCGTGCGTGGATCACGAAAGTGGAACATCCCGTCGCCGCGACGGTGCGGATGAAACGCTCGAGATCGGCGTCCTCGTCCTGGTCATCGATGCCGATGCGGCATTTGACCGTGACCGGGATCGAGACGGCTTCGCGCATCGCCGCCACGCAATCGGCGACGAGGCCGGGCTCGGCCATGAGGCAGGCGCCGAAACGCCCTTCCTGCACGCGATCGGACGGACAGCCGACATTGAGATTCACCTCGCAATAGCCGAAATCCTCGCCCCATTTCGCCGCCTCGGCGAGAAGTTTCGGGTCGCTGCCGCCAAGCTGCAGGGCGACCGGCTGTTCGCGCGGATCAAAGCCGATGAGGCGCTCGCGATCACCATGGCGGATCGCCTGCGCGGTCACCATTTCGGTATAGAGCAGGGCATGGCGCGTCATCTGGCGGTGGAAGAACCGGCAATGCCGGTCGCTCCAGTCCATCATGGGGGCGAC
>CAZICN010000049.1:13730-20186 GCA_964537655.1 uncultured Aestuariivirga sp. | reverse complement strand
CGAGGCGGACGAGGCCGGCGGATTCGCCAAACAGCACGATGCCGAGCAGGACCGTGCCGATGATGCCGATGCCGGTCCAGATGCCATAGGCGGTGCCGACCGGAAGCGTCCTCAGCGCCAGGTTGAGAAGCCCGAGACTCACCACGATCAATACCAGGGTGAGCACGCTCGGCCAGAACCTCGTGAAGCCCTCGGAGTATTTCATCGATATGGCCCAGCCGACCTCGAGCAGTCCGGCCACGAACAACAATATCCACGCCACGCCAACGTCCTTTCCGCACTTGAATTCATCGTCGCGGCACATAGATTTGCCGGCACGCTCCCCATTGCAAGTACGCACCTTCGGGTGCCTGTGAGAATTGCCGATGAAAGACGTGAAATCCGCCCCCGATGTGTTCGATGCCGGCTGCTCGGCGCGCCATGCCTTCGAGCTGATCGCCGGCAAATGGGCGATGCTCATCCTTTCCGCGCTCGCTCAGCGAGCGATGCGCCATGGCGAGCTCACGCGCAAGGTGGGCGGCATCACCCAGAAGATGCTGACCCAGACGTTGAAGGAGCTCGAGCGCAACGGACTGGTGATCCGCACCGACCATCGCACGGTGCCGCCGCATGTCGATTACAGCTTGAGCCCGCTCGGCCGATCGCTCAGTGAGACGCTGATCGTGCTCGATCGCTGGGCGGAGACGAATTTTCCGTCGCTCGATGCGGCGCGCGACGCGTTCGACCGCAAGGTGATTGAGGACGAGCGCTGAGGCAGCCGCCTTACACCCTCATCCGCCCTTCGGGCACCTTCTCCCGCAAGCGGTCGCAAGCGGGAGAAGGGGAATCAAGTCATACCCACCCGCCGTCGACGGTGAAATCCTGGTTGGTGCAGCCCGAGGACTCGTCGGAGGCGAGAAACAGCGCCACACGCGCGATGTCGACCGGATAGAGCTTCCGCTTCAGGCACTGGTTCTTCATGATTTCCTTCTCGCCTTCCGGCGTGACCCACAGCTTCAGCTGGCGCTCGGTCATGATCCAGCCGGGCGAGATGGTGTTGACGCGGATATTGTCGGGCCCGAGATCGCGCGCCAGCGAGCGGGTGAGACCGGTGACACCCGATTTCGACGCGGTATAGGCGGCCATGCCGCCCTGGCCGATCTTCCACGAGCACGAGCCCATATTGACGATCGAGCCGCCGCCCGCCTGCTGCATCATCGGGATGACGGCCTGCGCCGCAAAGAACTGGTGCTTGATGTTGATGGCGATGCGCTGGTCCCAGTAGTCGGGCGTCATCCTGTCCCAGGCATGGCGCTCGTCATGGGCGGCATTGTTGATGAGGATGGTGATCGGGCCGAGCGCGCCCGCGGCTTCGGCGATGGCGTTCCGCAGAGCGGGAATGTCGGTGACATCACACTGGCCGAACCACACATCGCCAGAGAGCCGGTTCTTGAGCTCCTCGCCCGCGTCCTTCGCGATATCGACAAAGGCGACCTTCGCCCCCTGCCCGGAAAATTCCTCGACGATCGATTCGCCGATGCCCATGGCGCCGCCGGTGACGAACACCGTCCTGCCCCTGAGGCTCGGATAGATGGCCTGAGTCATGCGTCTTCCTTTTGTATGATCTTTGCGGTTTGGTTACAGCGAAAACTGCTGCTATGGCAAGCCTCCGCACTGCGAAGGGTTCGACCATGAGCGACACGCCGATCACCCGCCCCTATCTCACCAGCATGGCCGCCTATAATGGCTGGATGAACGGCAAGATCTATGACAGCGCCGCGAGACTCCCCGCTGAAGAGATCGCTCGCGACCGCGGTGCCTTCTTCAAGTCGATCCTCGGCACGCTCAATCACCTGCTGTTCGCCGATCTCGTCTGGATCGGGCGCTTCACGGAGGGCCGATCGCGTGTGAGCGGCAAGACGACAGTGCTGCATACGGAATTCAGCGCATTGCGCGAGGCGCGGCGGGCGCTCGATGAGGAGATCACGGCCTGGGCGGCGGGGCTGGACGAAACGTGGCTGGCGCGGCCCTTCACCTTCCGGACGCTCGACGGCAAGGCCGAGTTCACCTATCCGGCGTGGATGCTGGTGACCCACATGTTCAACCACCAGACCCATCATCGCGGCCAGATCACGACGCTCCTGACCCAGGCCGGCCAGGATGTCGGCGTGACCGACTTTATCGGCCTGCCGGGATTGGGGGAGATGGTGTAGGCAACACCCGGACCCCACCCGGCGCTTCGCGCCACCCTCCCCGCAAGCGGGGAGGGAGAACAAACTCAATGCGCCTCTTCCCAGTTGCCGGCGGCGCGGGCATCGACCTGCAACGGCACGGCGAGCCTGACGGCGGGCTCGGGCGCCTTCTCCATGACGTCCTTCACCAGCGCCTTCAGCGCCTCGACCTCTCCATCGACGCTCTCGAAGATGAGCTCGTCATGCACCTGAAGCAGCATGCGGGCGCCCAGGCCCGCTTTCGCCAGAGCCTGCGGCATGCGGATCATGGCGCGGCGGATGATGTCGGCGGCGGCCCCCTGGATCGGCGCGTTGATGGCGGCACGCTCCATGAAGGAGCGCTCCGAGGCATTGGGCGACGTGATGCGCGGGAAATGGCAGCGCCTGCCGAAGATCGTCTCGACATAACCCTTTTCGCGCGCGCTCTTGCGCGTGTCGTCCATGTAATCCTTGATGCCGGGGAAGCGCTGGAAATAGGTCTTGATGTAGTTGCCCGCCTCCTCGCGCGAGATCGACAGCTGGTTGGCGAGGCCGAAGGCCGAGATGCCATAGATGATGCCGAAATTGATCGCCTTGGCCTGGCGGCGGACAGCGGGGTCCATGCCTTTCACCGGCACGCCGAACATCTCGGACGCGGTCATGGCGTGAATGTCGAGCCCTTCGGCAAAGGCCTTGCGCAATTGCGGGATGTCGGCGACATGCGCCAGCACGCGCAATTCGATCTGGCTGTAATCGGCGCTGATGAGCTTCGAGCCCTTGGGCGCGATGAAGGCGGTGCGGATGCGCCGTCCCTCCTCGGTCCTGACCGGGATGTTCTGCAGATTGGGATCGTTGGAGGACAGCCGCCCGGTGGAGGTGGCGGCGAGCGCATAGGAGGTGTGGACGCGGCCCGTATCCGGATTGATGAAGGCGGGCAGCGCGTCGGTGTAGGTGGAGCGCAGCTTGGAGAGCTGGCGCCAGTCGAGCACCTTGCCGGCGAGGTCGATGCCCTGGCCGGCGAGATCTTCGAGCACATCGGAATCGGTGCTCCAGGCGCCGGTCTGCGTCTTGCGCCCGCCGGCGAGGCCCATGCGGCCAAAGAGAATGTCGCCCAACTGCTTGGGCGAGCCGATATTGAAGTTCTCACCGGCGAGCTCGTAGATCTGCTTCTCGATCCTGGCCCCGGTGGTGGCGAACTCACCCGACAGCCTCGCCAGCACGGCGCGATCGACCAGGATGCCTTCGCGCTCCATATCGGCGAGCACCGGCACCAGCGGACGCTCCAGCGTCTGATAGACCGTCGTCTTGTGCTCGCGCGCCAGGCGCTCATGGAAGAGGAGCCAGAGCCTGAAGGTGACGTCGGCGGCTTCCGCCGCATAATGCGTGGCGCGGTCGAGCGGCACCCTGTCGAAACTGACCGCGGATTTGCCGGCGCCCGCGACATCCTTGTAGGCGACGGGCTTGTGGCCCAGGTGCTTCTGCGCCAGCTCGTCGCGGCTGTGGCCGTTGAGGCCGCTTTCGAGCGCATAGGACATGAGCATCGTGTCGTCGATCGACCTGAGGCCGATGCCGAGGCGGCGCAAGACGAGAGCCGCCGTTTTCAGATTCTGCCCGATCTTGAGGATGGCCGGATCCTCGAGCACGGGCTTGAGCACGGTGATGAGATCATCGATGCGCAGCTGCCTGATCTCGTCGCCGCCGAAATTGAGGCCGTCGCCCGAGATGTGGCCGACCGGGACATAACAGGCCTCGCCCGGCGCCACGCTCAAGCCGATGCCGGCGAGGTTCGCCTGCATCGGATCATAGGCCGTGGTCTGGATTTCGAGCGCGACCTGACCCTCGTCATTGATGCGCGAAACCCAGCGCTCGAGCCCTGGCTTGTCGATGACGGCCTGATAGTCGGAAGGCTTGAAGCCGACGCCCGAGAGCCGCTCGGCGATCGAGATCTTCGGCTTCTCCTCGACCGCGGCGAAGACCGTCCTGGTGGCCTCGTGCTGCGGATCGGGCTTGCGCTTCTCGGGCGCCGGCCGGGCGGCGGCGGGCGCCGGCGCCGCGCCAAGGGCGGCGCCTTCCGGCGGCCAGCCTTTGACCTCGACCGGCACCGCCTCGATCTCGGCCGCATCGGCCGAGAGATCGGCGGCGACGCGGCGCATGAGAGAAGAGAACTCCATCGTCTTGCAGAAGCCGATGAGCTCGGAGGCGCGCGGCTCATCGACCAGGAACCCGTCGAGCGCATGCTCGACCTTCACATCATCGACCAGCGTGACCAGCTGCTTCGAGAGGCGCGCCTGATCGGCGAACTGGATGAGGTTCTCGCGGCGCTTCTGCTGCTTGATCTCGGACGCACGCTCGAGCAGTTCCTCGAGCGAGCCATATTCGGTGATGAGCTGGGCGCCGGTCTTCACGCCGATGCCGGGCACGCCCGGCACATTGTCGACCGAATCGCCGGCGAGCGCCTGGACATCGATGACCTTGCCCGGCGCGACACCGAATTTCTCCAGCACTTCCGGCTCGCCGATCTCCTTGTCCTTCATCGTGTCATAGAGCTTCACCCTGTCGGTGACGAGCTGCATGAGATCCTTGTCGGAGGAGACGATGCGCACCGTGGCGCCGGCCGCGGCCGCCTCCTTCGCATAGGTGGCGATGAGATCGTCGGCCTCGTAATCATCCTGCTCGACGCAGGCGACATTGAAGGCGCGAGTGGCCTGGCGGATCAGGCCGAATTGCGGGATGAGATCGGCCGGCGGATCGGGGCGCTGCGCCTTGTACTGGTCATAGATGCGCTTGCGGAAGGTCGCCTCGGACTTGTCGAAGACGACGGCGAGATGAGTGGGCTTCTCGCCCGCCTTCATGTCCTTGAGCAGCTTCCACAACATGTTGCAGAAGCCCTGGACGGCGCCGACGGGGAGGCCGTCGCTCTTGCGGGTGAGCGGCGGCAGCGCGTGATAGGCGCGGAAAATGTAACCGGAACCGTCGATCAGATAGACATGATCGCCGGATTTCAGAGGGCGATGTTGGGACATGCCCCCTTATGCCACCCCGTGCCCTACGCTTCCAGCCTTCGCGATTCATTGCTGACAAGTTCCGGCCGACGCGGCGTCGCCGGGATCCGCGCCCAGCCCGGCCGCCGGAACAGGAAGCTCAGAGGCGTGCGGCGCACCGCCCAGAAGAGGAGGACGGGGCCAGCGACACCCGCCGCGGTGACGAGGAGCGAAACGACGGCCAGGTCATCGACGAGGCCCGTCTTGAGCAGCGCCGTGCGGCTTCCGGCCATGAACAGGAAGAAGGCCAGATAGATGACGATGGAATTCTCGCCGCAATAGCGGATGGGGGTGGCGAAGGAGAAGCGCTGCAGGAGCACCGCGACCGAGACGACGGCGCCGGCGCCAATGAAGCCCAGGATGAGGCCGATGCCCGGCAGGGCGGCCGCGCCATTCGAGACCAGGATGGCGTTGATGATGCCCCACATCACGAGACCGGCCAGGATGCCGAGCGGGTTCAGGCCTGAGACCTCGTCGGCGAAGGCGAAGACATATTTGGCGAGCCAGAAGCCCGCATAGAAATAGACGAAGCGGGCGCAGAACTCATCGACGATGAGGGAGCCCGTCTCGATGGCGGCCATTTCGAGGAGAGCCGCGAGGGCGAAGACGAGAAGCGGCGGCACCGGGCGCAGCAGCTTCGCCACGACGAAGAACACAGCGAGCAGATAGATGAACCACAGCGTGCCATAGGGCTGGATGAGGCCCGTGCCCCAGGCCTCGAGGGCGGCGAGCGGGCCGTCGCTCAAGAGGATGCCCCAGCTCTTCATGGCGAACTGGATCGACATCCACAGGATGTAGAAATAGGCGAAGTGCAGGAGCTTGGTATCGAGATATTGCCGCCAGGGGCGGTCGATGCGGGTGGCCAGGAACAGGCCCGAGATGAGGAAGAAGTCCGGCATGCGGAAGGGTTTTGCCCAGGCGATGAAGCCGTTGAGCCACGAAATATCGCCCGCCGCCTTTTCGACGCCCAGCGTCGAATGCATCATGACGACCAGAATGATACAGATGCCCTTGGCGTAATCCACCCAGTCGACCCGGGTGCCGTTCGTTCCTGCTGACATGTTCG
The DNA here is from genome assembly GCA_964537655.1 of uncultured Aestuariivirga sp. Lineage (GTDB taxonomy): Bacteria > Pseudomonadota > Alphaproteobacteria > Rhizobiales > Aestuariivirgaceae > Taklimakanibacter. The sequence goes on along the minus strand of CAZICN010000049.1, from coordinate 13,890 downwards.
CCCCTCTCTGTGCCAATGCGGCACGGACTTTCTCACCCGTTGGCAAGGAGCATGCCGGGGGCCGAGAGGTGGGGCGACGGCTTGGCGGGAGGGGGGAGACGGTCGACCGGGGGCGAATCCGGAAACAGGGAATTTACAGGGAAAAACAGGGAACTACAGG
>CAZICN010000049.1:0-13630 GCA_964537655.1 uncultured Aestuariivirga sp. | reverse complement strand
TCCGACGCCGAGCGAGCAATATCAAGGGGTTAACCATCAACCCAGTTTCCGGAACAGGCCGGAACAGGGAATTTCCGCGCCTGTTCTTTCCGATCGCCTTCGTGCCCGCCTGAGCCCGCCACATGTCTGTGCGCCCTGCGTTTCACATGGAACATTTATAGAACAAACTGCCCGGGAAGGGAAGCCTTTGGTGCGCCGGACGCTCCTGTGGGATCGGAGCCGGAGCTCCGTGAAACGCTTCCGCTTCATCTGTCCGTCCTTCAGTCGAGGAAAAACTCAGTGGCAGATCAGTTCAGTTCGAGGCGAAGTAGGTTGAGGGGAGTCCCGTGACCCCGGGTTCGATCACCAGTACAGCGCCTGCAAGCGGCTGGTCGGCGAGTTGGTTCTCAGACAGTCGCTGCCGGGCGGTCGTGACGTAGAGCTGGTTGAGGGCCTCTCCGCCGAAGGCGCAGCTCGATGGGTTCTGAACGGGAAGCTCTATGGTGCGGTCAAGCGCGCCGGAGGGCGCATAGCGCTCGATGCGCCACCCGCCGTAAATGGCACACCAATAATAACCCTCCGCGTCGACGGTGCCGCCGTCGGGACCTCCGTTCCCTATCCGAGCGAACACGTCGCGCGCGGTCGTGCCGCCCGTCACCGGGTCGTAGCCGCAGGTCCAAATGATACCGGCCATCGTGTCGGAGACATACATTCGCGTGCCGTCCGGGCTCCAAGCCAGTCCGTTGGGAATGCAAAGGCCGCCGAACAGCATCTGGTGGCTGCCGTCGGGACCGACGGACCAGATGGCCCCGACGGGGCCGCGGCCGACGTCGTCCATGCTTCCCACGACGAACCGGCCGGCCGGATCGCACTTGCCGTCGTTGAAACGAAGGTTCGGCCGGGCCGCCTCGGGCGCGGCGAGATCCGCCATCGTGCCGGCAGCCATTTCGAAGCGGACGATCCGGGAGCGAAGAGCGACGACAAGTTCCTCGTCCGACGCCAGCGCGAAAGAGCATGTCAGCTCGGGCAAGCTCCAGGTGGCGATGGCCCCGGTTGAAGGCGCAAGCGCGTGAATGAGATTGCGCCGCAAGTCGGACCAGAACAGCCGCTTCCGCCGGTCGCACCAAAGCGGGGCCTCTCCCAAGCTGTCCGCCAGGTTCACCGCGACGTCAATTCTCATCCGCGTCTCCATCGATGTCGCCTGGGATCTCGCGGCTCAAATGCGTGGCGTTCCCTCGATGAGGTAGCCGCCATCCACATGAAGCGTCGCGCCATTGATGTAGGAGGCCATCCCGGAGGCGAGGAACACCACAAGGCCCGCGACCTCGGCGGGCTCACCGATCCGCCTGGCTGGAATGCGGTTCAGGGTCGCGCGCTGCAACGCGGCGTCCTCCTGCCTTTCGCTGCGATAAAGCGGGATATTGATGTCGGTGCGGATCGTGCCGGGCGCGACAGCATTGACGGTAACCCCGAACGGACCCAGTTCGACGGCGAGCTGCTTGGTGAACATCTCGATCGCCGCCTTGCTGGTGCAGTACGAGCCCATATCCGCCTTGGCGAGGCTGCCGTGAATGGACGAAATGTTGATGATGCGGCCAAAGCCGCGATCGACCATCCGGCCGGCCACCGCCCGGCTGCAATGGTAGCAGCCGTAGAGATTGACCTTGAGGACGCGGTCCCAGTCCTCGAACGAATCATGCAGAATCGACCGGCGGGACAAAATGCCGGCATTGTTGACGAGGATGTCGACAGGCCCCAGGCGCGTCTCGATTTCGGTGAAGGCGTCATCCACCGCCGAGCGATCGGCGATGTCGCAGGTCACGGCCAGGATTTGCGCCTCCGCGGCGGCGGCGCCATTCGAACCGGATTCGGCGATGTCGAGGATCGCAACCGTCGCTCCCGCGGCGGCAAAGCTCTCGGCGATGGAGCGCCCGACGCCACCCGCTCCGCCCGTGATCGCCACGGTCCTGCCGGTCAGTCCCCAGTTCATTCCACCTCACTTGCGGCCGGCCCCAAGCGCTTCCGCCCGGAACTGGCCCACTGACCGGACTCAACCGACTCCGCGGCGAGGCTGACATTCAGGAAGCGATCAAGCATATGCGAATCGTAACTGCCGTGAGCGCGCCAGGACATGCCCACACTATGGTGGAAATCCTTGCCGTTGGCCCGAAGCGGCTGATAGCGCGCCAGATGGAGGCGCCAAACATCTCCGGCGGCGGGGCGCGGCTCCACCCCGCCCGCAAGCCATTTGAGTCCCGCCCAAGGGAAAGCGATCTCCGCGGTCCAGCCCCTGTCGACATCGCTCGAATCGTTGAGCGTGCCCTCTATCCTCACCTGGTGCCGGAGCCCCGGAACGTCGAAGTCGCGGAAGGCCCAGCGTCGCGGGCCGAACGGGGGGACCCGCCCCCTCACCCCATCGGTGTAGCCGCCGAGCACGTCCACATCCCGATCCTCAAAGCGCCATTCAGGCGTGGACCAGACGCCACCCTTCCGGTAGGCGTCCTGCCAGACATACAAGGCTTCAAAGCAGGTGTTGGCGGCGTTGAGCTGGAACTCGTAGTAGGCGCCTTCCGCACCGGCGATGAAGACCTCCACGTCATTCTCGAGGAATACAAAGTCGTCGCGCCGGGTCACATTGGCGCGCAAGTCCGACTCGGTGACCCAGAAGCCCACATAGAGATGCTCATCGTCCCAGAGCAGCGCCGCACGCGTCTCCCATATCGCGGCGGCGCCATCGACTATATCGACGAAGCGAGGTGACTTCGGCGCTCCTTGCCATGGCGGCTTCGACAGGTCTCCGTCAATGACGAGGGGCGCCTCGGTGCGCAGGCAGCGGTAGGCGTGGTCTGGTTCTGGCTCGCGCATCATGGCTCCGTCAGTTCTTTGAGACTGCTTATATTATTCAATTTCATCAATCAACATAAACAACTGAAAAAAAACAAAAATTCACAACTTGAATTCAATTCAGAATTGTGTTTAATCTGCCATTGAAGAGAGGTTTCAACGTCATGCTCGCTGCCAAGAGGTTATCGAGGAGCCGCCCCGGCAATGCGGAGAGCCGGGCCTATGTCGAGATCAGGCAGATGATCTTCAATCATTCGCTGTCGGCCGGGGAGCGCATCGTCCCCGAGCAGCTGGCGCGAAGGCTCAGGCTGAGCAGGACTCCGGTGTCGACCGCCTTGAAGCGGCTCGTGCAGGACGGGCTCGTCCAGTGGATCCCCCGGCGCGGGATGTATGTCTGCCGCCCATCGAGGGCCGAACTCGTCCTCATCTTCGAGATTCGCGAAGTGCTCGAAGGGCTGGCCGCGCGGCGCGCCGTGTCCTGCATCACCGACGAACAGATCGATGAACTCTCGGGTCTGTTCCGCGAGGTGACCGAGGAGGAGAGCGTCCAGAACCGGGCTCTCTACATTCGCCAGGACTTCATCTTCCACAAGCGGCTGCTCGAGATCTCCGGCAGCGCGCTGCTCGTCGATACGGTCGATTCGCTGCGCATCATGTCCTCCGCCTTCTCCGGCGGCCTGATCCGAACCGTCGTGGCCGGCATGTCCGAGCATGAGCGCATCTTCGACGCCTTGCGCAGGCGTTCGCCCGAGGAAGCCGAGCAGGCCATGCGCCATCATCTCAGGATGTCGACCCGCCGCCTGGTGGAAGAGGGCGAGTTCCAGGCGGCGGCGAGAGACGTGTGATGGATTATACCTTCCAGTTCGGCGATGTCCTGCGCTACTGGCCTACCCTGGCCGAAGGCTTCGCGATGACCTGCCTGTATACGCTGGGGGCGATGATCCTCAGCCTTGCGATCGGCACCACAGCGGCGCTGGGGCGGCTTTCGAACTATGCCGGGGTGCGCCTCGTGGCGGGCGCCTATGTGGAGTTCGTGCGCAACACGCCCGCCCTGATCCTGCTCTTCATTCTCTATTTCGGGCTGCCCAATATCGGGGTGCGCATGGCGCCCGGCGTGGCGGCCGTCGTCGGGCTCGGCCTCTACAGCGGCGCCTATGTGGCCGAGATCGTGCGGTCCGGCATCCAGGCGGTGCATCGCAACCAGATCCAGGCCGGCCAGTCGCTCGGCATGACGCCGATGCAGATATTTACCTGGGTGATCAGCATCCCCGCTTTCAGCCACATCTATCCCGCCCTGTGTGGACAGTTCATCCTGCTGATGCTCGGCACGAGCATCGTATCGGCGATCGGAGCGGAAGAGCTGACCGCCGCCGGCTCACGCATCCAATCGGTGACGTTCCGGTCCATGGAGACTTACGTCGTCATCACAATCGTCTACCTGGTCCTCTCGATCGCGCTGCGCGCGGGCATCAAGGCGGCCGGGCGGAGGATGTTCCGCTTCCGGACCCTGGCCCCGGATGCCGGAGGCGCAGCCTGATGATCCGCGACTTCACGCTGCTCGATGTCCAATATCTCGTTCTGGCGCTGCGCTGGACCGTGCTGCTGTCGCTCATCGCCTTTGTGGGCGGGGGGCTGGTCGGCGCGATCGTGACCTTGATGCGGATCAGCCGGTGGGCGCCCTTGAGATGGCTGGCGACGGGCTATATCGAGCTCTTTCAAGGAACGCCGCTGCTCTTGCAACTGTTCGTGGCCTATTTCCTCACATCGCTGATCGGATTCAATATAGAGGCCACGCCCGCCGCCGCGCTGGCGCTCACGCTCAATGCAAGTGCCTTTCTCGCCGAAATCTGGCGCGGTTCGATACAGGCCATCCATCGCACTCAGTGGGAGGCGAGCGCCTCGATCGCGCTCGCACGCACCGAGACGCTGCGTTACGTCATCCTGCCTCAGGCGCTACGTATCGCCATTCCGCCGACCGTGGGGCAGCTGACCCAGATCATCAAGGGCACGTCGCTGGCGGCGCTGATCGGCTTCGTCGAGTTAACGCGCGAGGGCCAGCTGATCACCAATGTCACCTTCCAGCCTCTCCTGGTCTTCTCCGTGGTGGCCGGCTTGTACTTCATGGTTTGTTTCCCGCTTTCGTATCTGAGCAGGGAACTGGAGCGAAGGACGCGCATCCATGGTACGACTTGAGAACGTAACCAAGAGCTACGGCCCCGTGACCGTGCTCAAATCCATCTCTCTCGAGTTGGGCGGCGGAACGGTAACGGCGATCGTGGGGCGCAGCGGCTCCGGCAAGAGCACCTTGCTGCGGTGCCTCAACGGCCTCGAACGCATCGATAGCGGGCGCATTGTCGTCGCCTCCCACACGCTGCCTTGCAACGAGCGCGCGCTGCGTGCGCTGCGTCAGGACGTAGGCATCGTCTTCCAGGGCTTCAACCTGTTTCCTCATCTCACGGTCGAGCGCAACATAACGCTCGGGCTGACGGTCGTGCGCAAGGTTCCCGGGGCCACGGCCGAGGCCAAGGCCGAGCAGGTACTGCGCACCGTCGGCCTGATCGACAAACGCGATGCCTTTCCGGACCAGCTCTCGGGCGGCCAGCAGCAGCGCGTCGCCATCGCCCGGTCGTTAGCGCTCAATCCCAAGATCATGCTGTTCGACGAGCCGACCTCCGCGCTCGACCCCGAACTCAAGGGCGAGGTGCTGAACGTCATCGCGCAGCTGGCGCGCGAGGGCATGACCATGGTCCTCGTCACGCACGAAATGCAGTTTGCAAGGACTGTCGCCGATCGCGTCGTGTTCATGCACGAGGGAGTCATCTGGGAGCAAGGCGCCCCCGAGACGATGTTCGGCAACCCGGAGACCGAGGAATTCCGTGCCTTCATATCAAGCAATCTCTAAACAACGGAGGGAACTATGAAGAAGTATCTCAAGGGACTGGTCGTCGCAGCGATCATGTCGTTCGCCAGCATTGCGCCTGCGGGCGCGAACCAGCTGGACGAGATCATCACCCGAGGCAAGGTTCTCGTGGGCATCGATGTCGGGGCGCCGCCCTTCGGCTATCTGGACACGAAGCGCAATCCAACCGGCGCCGATGTCGAGACGGCACGGCTGCTCGCCGGCGCGCTGGGGGTCGAACTCGAGATCGTGCCGATCACCAGCGCCAACCGCATCCCCTATCTGCAGACAAAGCGCGTCGACCTCGTCATGTCCACCTTCTCGATCCTGCCTGAGCGTGCCCGCAGCGTGGCGTTCTCGACTCCCTACGGCTCGATCAACTCGGTGATCTTTGCTGCCGGCGATGTCAAGATCAGCGCGCCCGGAGACTTGTCCGGCAAACGCGTGGGCGTTGCGCGCGGCACCGGCAACGAGACGGCGCTGGTCGGCATGGCGCCCGAGGGGACCGAGATCGTCCGCTTCGACGACGAGGCCTCCGCGCTCGCCGCGCTCGCCGCGAGTCAGGTCGATGCCTACGCCTCGGCCGACACCATCGCCGCGTCCCTGATCCCCCGCTTCCCGGAGCGCAACTTCGAGGTCAAGTTCATTATCCGCAGCGCCTACTATTCGGTGGGTCTGCGGCGCGGCGAGCCCGACCTGCTCAACTGGATCAATACCTTCATCTTCTATCACCGCGAGAACGGCGATCTGGCCCGCCTCTACAAGGAACACGTCGGCGCGACGCTAGCGCCGCTGCCGACCCTCTAAGCGGACCTGGCGGAGCAACAATGTCTCACAACACATCCTTCGTAACCACCGACATCGACTACGGGCGCGATGGAAAGCAGATATCGGTGCTCCGTCTACCTTACTCCCACAACGGCTCGGCTTGGGGAATCATCCCCATTCCGATTTGCGTGATCAAAAACGGCGAGGGGCCGACCGTGCTGCTGACCGCGGGCATCCATGGCGACGAATATGAGGGGCAGATCACGCTCGGCAATCTCATCCAGACGCTCGAACCCTCGCACATCTCGGGACGAATCATCATCCTGCCGGCGGTCAACTATCCCGCCGCGATGGCGGGCACCCGCGTCTCCCCCATCGACGACCTCAACCTGAACCGCGCTTTTCCCGGCAGCCATGACGGGACGCCCACGCTCCAGATCGCCCACTACCTGTCCTCGGTGCTGCTGCCGATGGCCGACGCAATGATGGACCTGCATTCGGGCGGCTCGTCGATGAACGTCATTCCGACCGGGATAATGTACCGCGCCAAGACGCAGGAGCTCATGGGCAAAGTGGTCGGCGCCGCACGGATATGGGGGTGCCCGATCACCATGGTGCTCGACGATCTGGGCGAGACCCGCACCATCGATGCGCTCTGCCGCGATCTCGGCATCGTCAAGCTCGGCACCGAGCTCTCGGGCGGCGGCGGGGTCTCGGTGGACGCACTGGCAATAGCCGAGACAGGCATCTGGAATCTGCTCGCCTATTTCGGCGTATTGACCGGCACGGCGCCGGCGCCTCGCCGGCCGTTGAGCAAAAGGATCGAGACACGCTTTACCGAAATCACCGGACCGGAGGCCTATGTCTACGCCACCCGGCGCTGTATTTTCGAGCCGAGCTTCGCGCTGGGCGAGGAAGTGAGCGCGGGGGACATAGTAGGCTGGCAGCACGATCTCGATGGGATCGGCACCGATCTGGCGCCGTTGAGATTCAAGAAGAGCGGCATGGTCTCATGCTGCGCGGCGCGCGGGAGGGTTTCGCCGGGCGATCTCGTCGCCGTCGTCGTTACCGATGTCGAGCTGTGAGCCCGCGGAGAAGGACCTCAGCGGCCGTCGGGCGGGTTGCGGCCGGCGCCGACAAGGGTGAGCTTGACACTCCCGCGCTGCTCGTCGATCTCGACATTCTCGAAGCCAATATCGAGCGGATTGCTTCAGTCTGTCGCCGTCACAGCGTTGCGTGGCGGCCCCACATCAAGGGCATCAAAGCCCCGGCCATCGCCACCAAGCTGATAAGGGCCGGGGCAATCGGGATCACCTGCGCGACGCTGCGCGAGGCCGAAACAATGGCCGCAAGCGGCATCGGGAGCATCCTCATCTGCAACCAGATCGTCGATGGGCCGAAAATGGCGCGGCTTGCGAGCCTTTCCCGGCACGCCGAGGTTATCGTGGCCGTCGACAACATCGCCAATGTCGAAGCCCTGGCAGAGACAGCCCAGACATATGGCACGATCGTCGATGTCGTCATCGAAGTAGATTGCGGCATGAAGCGCGCCGGGGTCGAGCCGGGCGCCGCCTGCGTCGAACTCGCGCGGGAAATCTCGCGCCGGCCGACGCTGCGCTTCCGCGGCCTGGCGGGCTGGGAGGGGCACACCACCGGGATCGCGGTTGCGGAGGACAAGGTGCAAGCGGTGCGCGAAGCGGTCGGCAAGGTGGTCGCCAGCGCAGTGATGTGCCGCGACGCCGGGCTGGCCGTCGAGATCGTGAGCTGCGGGGGAACGGGAACCTACCGGATCACCGCGGGCATAGCCGGGGTTACCGAGATCCAGGCCGGCGGCGGTATCTTCGGAGACATACGCTATGCGAAAAAATTCAACGTCGACCACCCCTTTGCGCTGACCGTATTGTCCCGGGTCACCAGCCGTCCGAGCCCAAGTCGGATCGTCTGCGATGCCGGGCGCAAAGCGATGAGCGTCGACCTTGCGCTTCCTGAACCGGTCCTTTCCGGGGCTGTCGGGGCCATGCGCTTTTCGGCGGAACATACCACCATCGAGCTCGAAGCGCCCGCCGACAGTCCCGCCGTGGGAGAGGCGCTCGAGTTCATCGTCGGCTATGGCGACACGACCGTGTTCCTCCACGACAGGCTCATCGGCATCCGCAAAGGCCGGGTGGAAATCGCATGGGATATCCGCTGAAGCCAGATCGCGATGAGTCCACTCCTTCGCATCCCGCGCCAATGGAATTGAAGACGGGACGTCATCCCCCTTCGTCCTCGGCCGTTTCCGGGACGCTGTCGTGCAACCAAGGCACTTGAATTTGTCTCTCGAACCCCCCTTGCGGCTGATCGCGGACGATCTCACGGGTGCGCTCGATAGCGCGTCTGGGCTACTGCCATTGTCGGGGGATATCTCCGTGCGGTGGCATCCGGACGAAGCCATCCGCAAAGGAGACAACATCGCCATCAGCACTGGTACACGGGAAGCCTCGGCCGAGGCGGCGCGGGCGACCGTCAGGCGCGCCGCCGGCATGCTCGAGGAAGGGCGGCTCGCATACAAGAAGATCGATTCCCTGTTGAGAGGCCATGCGGCACTGGAAATCGTCGCGTGTCTGGACGCCGTTTCGTTCGACAATGTGATCATAGCCCCGGCCTTCCCCGCATTGGGGCGCATAATGCGGGGAGGCATGCAGTTCTTCCGCGCGCGAGACGGCGCGTTTGCCCTGGTCGAGGGCGATCTCGGGGCCATGCTCTCGGAGCTCAAGCTGCCCGTCAGGCGGGTCGCAGAAGGCGAGAGCCTCGAGCGCGGCGTGTCGATTTGCGATGCCGGGGCGGATGCCGATCTCCACCGGATCGTCGCGCTCGGATCGGCCCTACCGGGCCGAACCTTGTGGTGCGGCACCGGCGGCCTCGCGGCCGCGATCGGACAGCTTGGAGGCGAAAAACTCTCGGTTCAACCCGTGGCCGGCATGCTGGGCATCGTGGGGACGGCCCATCCGGTCATTCGCGGACAAATCGACGAACTGGCCAAAAGGGCGCCGGAGGCGGTTGTCCGGATCGAGAGTGCAACGGCCGCGGCGATCGATGCCGCCGCCAAGACGATCAACGCCGCCATTTCGCGTTCAGCCGGCATGATGGCGACTTTCGATCTCGCGCCGCACATGGATGGGGGCACGCTGTCGGACCGCGCGATCGGGATGCTTGTCGACCGGCTCGACACGCCATCCGCCCTGTTTCTCGCCGGCGGGGAGACGTGCCGGCGCGTCTGCGACAGGCTGGGCGCCTCCTCGCTCCGGCTTCTGGGGCAATGGGTCGAAGGCGTGCCGGTCTCGACCCTCTGCGGCGGCCGCTGGGACGGCATTCCGTTGTTCTCGAAATCGGGAGCGTTCGGCTCGCGCGCCCTCTTGTCGAAACTCTTTGGAAAAGGATAGCAGGTTATGGAGCAAAGCCATCTCGCAATCTCCATGGGAGATCCAGCCGGCATCGGCCCCGAAATCGTTCTCAAGGCAGTATCAGCGCTCGGCAATCCTCTCGAGCGCCGCGCTCTGCGCCTGACGATCGTTGGAGAGGAGAGCGCGTTCGCGGCAGCCGCGCAGTCCATCGGGCTGCACGGTTGGCGGGGTCTGCTCGAGAGCTCGAATATCGACTTCGTGTCCTGCGGCGACGCCCGGTCACCGCACGCATTCGGCAAGGTTTCCGAGGACTGCGGGCGACTTGCCTATCTCGCCATCGAAAGGGCTGTGGATCTGGTGATGCGTGGAGAGGCGGACGGGATCGTGACGGCTCCGATCAACAAGGAGGCCCTCAACAAAGCCGGGTATCGTTTCAACGGACACACTGAAATCCTGGCCTCTCTGACCGGGGCTTCGGACAGCTTCATGATGCTCGCCCATGGCGATCTGCGCGTTTCGCACGTAACGACCCACGTGGCGCTGGCCAAGGTGCCGTCGCTTGTCACAATCGAACGGGTCACGAGGACCGTCGAAGCGACGCTCGACATGCTCACGAGCATCGGGATCGCCCGACCCCGCCTGGCGCTCGCCGCGCTGAACCCGCATGCCGGGGAAGGCGGCGTCATCGGCACCGAGGACAGGGACGTTCTCGTGCCCGTCATCGAGGCGTTCAGGAGCAAAGGCGTCGATATTTCGGGCCCCGTGCCCGGCGACATCGTCTTCGTCCGCGCGGCTGCCGGGCAGTTCGATTGCGTGATCGCGACCTACCACGACCAGGGTCACATACCGGTCAAGCTGCTCGGCTTTCAGATCGACCGGAAGGCCGGGAAGTGGACCGGACTCTCAGGCGTCAACATCACGCTGGGCCTGCCGATCATCCGGACGTCAGTCGACCATGGAACCGCATTCGATATCGCCGGACGGAACAGCGCCAGTCCGCAGAGCATGATCGAGGCCGTGGACTATGCGATGCGGATGGTGACCCGGCGCAAAACGCAGCAGATGAGGAGCGGGCAATGAAGACCCTCGATCATGGCCGGCTCGCCCGGCTGGTCAGCACAATATTTGAAGCGGCCGGCTCGTCCGAGCGCGAGGCCCGGGCGGTTGCCGACCATCTGGTCGACTCCAATCTGGTGGGCCACGATTCGCACGGCGTCATAAGGGTCAAATCCTATCTCGAATGGATTGCCGATGGCCGCGTGGCGCCAAACCAGCATGCCGGCATAGTTCGGGATCGCGGCAGTTTCGTCATCATCGAGGGCAATTTCGGCTTCGGTCAGGTCGTCGCACGCGAGGCGATGGAGATCGGCATCGAGCGTTGCCGCACTCACGGCACCTGTTCCATCGCACTCAGGAACGCAGGGCATATAGGCCGGGTCGGGGCGTGGGCGGAAATGGTCGCGGAACAGGGATTGGTATCCCTGCACTTTGTCAACACGTCGGGCTTCGCCCTTCTGGTGGCGCCGTTCGGCGGAATCGACCGGCGGCTCTCGGCCAACCCGATCGCCGCGGGTTTCCCGGTGACGGGACGCGAGCCCATCATCGTCGATGTGGCCACGGCGACGGTGGCCGAAGGAAAGATCATGGTCGCGATCAACAAGGGCGAACAGCTGCCAGACGGGGCAATCATAGACGGTTACGGCCGACCCACACGAGATCCCCACGCGTTCTACGGCGATCCTCCGGGCGCCATCCTGCCGTTCGGAGGGCATAAGGGATCGGCCCTCTCGGTCATGTGCGAGATATTCGCCGGCGCTCTGACGGGCGGCGGAACGACCAACCCGAAAAGTCCAACCGCATGGCGGCTGGTCAACAACATGTTCTCCCTACTGATCGATCCAGCCTTGTTGGAGGACGGATTCGACGCCGACGTCGAGCAATTCTCGCAGTGGGTGCTTTCCGCGCGGCCGGTCGACCCCGTCCGTCCTGTCATGCTTCCAGGCGATGTCGAACGCGCAACACTGGAACATCGTCTTTCCAACGGCATTCCTCTCGATGAGGCCACGATCGCGGCCCTGAATGTGGCGGCCGAGTCCTTCGGTTTACAGGGCAAACTCTAGAGCGCCGGGCGCTCCAACTCCTTGACTCTGCGCATCGGTTCGTCCGGAAACCGCGCGATGGCCGGGTCGAGCCCGGCCATGAACTTTCGGTCCGATGCTCTCAAGGCTTCTTCTTCAGGGTCTTGATGGTTTCAGGGATGCGAGGTTCGGCCGGCACCGGGTTCGTCTCCGAGTCGACCTGCGAGACATTCAGATAACCCTGTGCGTCAGCATGTTTCGCGTCGCGTTCGAGCGCGAGAAGGATCGTCAGCCTGACGTCGCTCGCATAAGGCGCCTTGAACACCATCGAATGCACGAAGCTCGCATCATGTCCGGGCGGGAAATTGACGGTCGAGGTCTGGCCGTTGACGCTGAACACGGCATAGGCGTTCACGCCCTCCTGGCAAAAGGAATATCCCTGGAAGTGAAACGGGATTTCGACGCCCTGCTCCTTGTCCGACAGCGGAATGACCATCGAATAGGTGCGCGTGACAATCGGCGCCGGCACCGGACCAACACCCAGGCCGATCTCGAGACCGTTGAAGGAGATGGTGAAGGCGTGTTTGTCGTCGGACCGCGCGAAACTCGTATTCTGCTCGCTCACGAAACTCGGCGCCTCGCCAAAGTCGACCGGCTCGGCCAGCACACCGGCCGGCGGGATCGCGACAAAGGCGGACAGGACGGCAAAACCGATCAAATATCTCGCTGTCGTCGAAGTAAATACGGAATGCCGAAGAGATTTTTCCATGACCTTCCTCCATCTCGATCCGGACAGAACAGGTTCCATGGGGAGATCATAGTCATGGGGTGCGTGGCGCGCTGTGGCAAATGCCACACCCTGCGGATCGCCGCCCCCCGGCCTCAAAACATGTGATCGGCCAGACTGTAGCAGTGGCTCGCCTGATAGGCGTTGCGGCCCCGGTTCATATGGGTCAGGTTGAAAGCCCGGATGGCGCGCAGGGCACGGCGGTTGCGCAGGAATTTTCGGATCGAGGCGATGCCGCGCACCTTGACGCCGAAAATGTCATCGCCGCGCGGAAAGAAACAGCCGACATCCTCCGGCGCCGCGACACAGCGCTCGAGAAAGGAATGATCGACTTTTTCCGGCACGAGCGAATGGTCCGAGGTGAAATCCGAAAGATGCACCAGGAAATTCGCACGGATGCCGTCGCCCTCGGCATAAAGCGCGAAAAGCTCCATCCAGCTGGCATTGACGCGGATCAGCGCCTTGCCCGGGGTCGAGGGCAGGCAGGAGACCGACCAGTAATGCCGCTCGGTCCGGCGCGGGACCGGGAGGCAGTCGCGGCCATAGCGCCGGAGTATCTCCAGAACCTCCTGCGCCTGCGGCCGGCGCAGCAGCTTCTCGAAGCGCGCGGCATATTTGAGGCGCAGCTCCAGCGATGGCGCGCGCTCGCCGGCATCGCGCGGGACCGTCTTGCCCTGCATCCAACCGCGCTGCTGCCCTAGATCGAGGTAACGCTGCAGGCCGGTAACGCTCCGGCGGGGAGTAACCTTCATGCCGGGCACCCTATCGCATGCCCGGCGCTTCGTCGCCCGCGGCGTATCGGATATTTCTGAACCAAAACCACACTGGAATCTTGGATTTTCTAGTGTCCTTTCGAATCCGAAGTTCGCTCGGAAGGCGCGGCGATATGATG
>CAZICN010000048.1:17730-20632 GCA_964537655.1 uncultured Aestuariivirga sp. | reverse complement strand
AAAACCACACTAGAATCCTGGATTTTCTAGTGTCCTTTCGAATCCGAAGTTCGCTCGGAAGGCGCGGCGATATGATGCGAACTTCGGATTCGGGACACTAGGCCCCGAAGTTGCTCCTCCGCAGTCAAGGACAAGAAAAACTGTATCATCTTGAAACAAACTGCGATGCGCAACGAAAAGCCCCCCCGATACAAAGTCATCACCACCGATCTCCTGGCCCGGCTCGAAGCCGAGCCTGACACGCCTCATCTTTCCGATATCCTCAAAGCCCCCCTGATCTCGGCGCGGGTCATCGCCGGGATCGTGAGAGTCGCCGAATTCCTGCTGATCACCCTTCTCGGCGCCGCCATCCTCCAGGCCTACGTCCTGTCGAACCAGGCGGTGCCCTACACCACCTATGCGCCCCTGATCTTCTGTGCCGGCCTGGCGCTGGTCGGCCTCCTCCAGATGGGCCGGCTCTACAGCATTCACGCCCTGATGCGTCCGGCCGACTATGTCGCCCGTCTCACGGGAGCATGGCTCACGATCGCCGGGCTGGTCGTCGCCTATGTCTTCTTCAGCAAGGCGGGCAGCGACTATTCGCGGGCCTGGGCGGCTCTGTGGTTCGTCAGCGGGCTGGGATCCCTCGTCGTCTTTCGCATTGTGGTCGCCCGGCTGGTGCGCAAATGGAACAGCAAGGGCCAGCTCGACCGGCGCGCCGTGCTGGTCGGCGGCGGCGAACCGGCAGCCGAGCTCATCGAGGCGCTCGAGGCTTCGCACGATATCGACGTGTCGGTCATCGGCATCTTCGACGATCGCGACAGCACCCGGTCCCCGACGCGCATCGCCGGACGCCCCAAGCTCGGCAATGTCGATGAGCTCATCGATTTCGTGCGGCGCAATCGCGTCGACCTGCTCATCGTGACCTTGCCGCTCACCGCGGAAGTCCGCATCCTCGACATGCTGAAGCGGCTCTGGGTCCTGCCGGTCGACATCCGGCTCAGCGCCTATACGCAGAAGCTGCGCTACCGGCCGCGCGCCTACTCCTATATCGGCAATGTTCCCTTCATCGATGTCTTCGACAAGCCGCTCACCGACTGGGACCAGCTCGTCAAATCCGTTGCCGACAAGGTGATCGCCGGTCTCGCTCTCCTGGTGCTGGCGCCGGTCATGCTCGCCGTCGCGATTGCGATCAAGCTGGAAAGCCGCGGCCCGGTGTTCTTCCGCCAGCATCGCTACGGCTTCAACAATGAGCTCATCGACGTCTACAAGTTCCGCTCCATGCGCACCGACATGACCGACAAGGCGGCCATCAGGCTGGTCACTCGCGACGATCCGCGTGTGACGCGCGTCGGCCGGTTCATCCGCAAGACCAGCCTCGACGAGTTGCCTCAGCTCCTGAATGTTCTCAAGGGCGAGTTGTCGCTGGTCGGCCCGCGGCCGCATGCGACACAGGCGAAAGCGCAGGAGCATCTCTATCCCGATGCCGTCGAAGGATACTTTGCCCGTCACAAAGTCAAGCCCGGCATCACCGGCTGGGCGCAGATTAATGGCTGGCGCGGCGAGACGGACACGCTCGAAAAGCTTCACCGCCGCGTCGAACATGACCTCTATTACATCGAGAACTGGTCGCTGGCCTTCGACCTTTACATCCTTCTGCACACGCCGCGCTCCCTGCTCTCGACGGAGAACGCCTATTGACTGCCGCCGCCCTTCCCAACCTTGCCGAGCCCCCCCGACGCGCATTGGGAAGCCTTGAACTCTGGCGCAACAGGGCGCTCTGGCTGTTCGTCGCCTCCGCCTGGTTCGTGGTCGTGGAGCCGGCGCCCTACGAGCTCATCTTCGGCCTCGTCCTTCTCCTGTTCCTACCGCGCGGCGGCTTGCGGGTTACACTGGTCGCGCTGCCTCTCGTGATCATCCTGCTTCTCTACAATCTCGGCGGCGCGCTCAGCCTGCAGGGCGGTCTCGACGACAAGGATTCGATCTGGTTCATCATCATTTCCTACTATCTGGCCTGTACCGGCCTGTTCTTCTGCTTCCTGACATCGGCCGACACCAACGCCCGGATGGAAATCATCCGCAGCGGCTATGTCGCAGCCGGCATCTGCGCGTCTGTCCTCGCCATTCTGGGTTATTTCGACGTGGCCGGCCTCGCCGCCCAACTGGCGCCGATGGGCCGGGCGCAAGGCACCTTCAAAGATCCCAATGTCTTTGCGCCGTTTCTCATCCCGCCCTTCATCTTCCTCGCCCAGGATCTGCTGATCGGCAGGACGCGCCGCCCCATCCTCTGCTTCATCGGCCTTTTGGTGATCGCGCTCGGCCTGTTTCTCGCCTTCTCGCGCGGCGCCTGGGCGAATGTCATGGGGTCCGGCGCGCTCCTGGTCCTGCTGACGCTGCTGCTCGCGCCAACCCGTGCGCTGCGCAACCGCGTCATCGCCCTCTCGATCAGCGGCACGCTGGTTCTCGCCATCGGCACCGTCCTCGCCCTGCAGATCCCCGCCGTCCGCCAGCTGTTCGAGGTGCGTGCGAGTCTCAACCAGTACTACGATGTCGGCGAGAGAGGGCGGTTCGGCCTGCAGGTCGCGAGCATTCCCCGCCTGCTCACCTCGCCGGAGGGGCTGAAGCCGCTGCAGTTTCGCTATATCTATGGCCAGGATCCGCACAATGTCTATCTCAACGCCTTTGCCTCCTATGGCTGGCTCGGCGGCTTCACCTTTCTGACATTGGTCATCACGACATTCTGGGCGGGCTGGCGGGCCGTCAGGGTGCGAACGCCATGGCAGCATCATGCGATCGCCATCTACAGCCCCCTGATTGTCGTGCTGCTGCAAGGAGTCCAGATCGACCTGGAGCACTGGCGCCACATCTACCTGCTACTCGGAAGCATGTGGGGAATGCTCGGCGCAACGCTTGCCTATGAAGC
>CAZICN010000048.1:0-17630 GCA_964537655.1 uncultured Aestuariivirga sp. | reverse complement strand
AGATCGAGGAGATCGAGCGCCGCGACCTCCTCGCTCACCGGACGTCCGACGAAAATCGAGATGATGTCGCGCACAAGGGGGCCGGTCACTTCCGAAACGAGATCGACCCTGCCGGCACTCCGCAAGGGCCGGAGATGGCGCGCTATCAAATCCGGCAACTGTGTCTCCAGTTCCGGGAGCCGGCCCGCGAGATAGCGCGAGAAGCGCCGCCGCCGCCTGGCGTGGATATCGCCCTCGAGGAAAAGCGGAAGATGGCGCGCGGCGAAACGCACATGCGGAAATGTGACGCCATAGGCCCGCTCGATCGAGGTGATCATCTCGTCCACATCGAGGATCACCGCATGGCGGCTGCGCAGGATCCTGACGATCAGGCTCGGCTCGACGATCACCCATGTCCGCAGAAGCGACGTCTCGAGCCAGACCTTGGGCTCGAGGCCGGCAAAATGATCCCGCCTTCCGGCCGCAATATGGAGTTCGGAGGTCTTCATGGGCGCCCGGCGGGCCCCGTGCGTGGCACGCCCTTGCGCTTCCGCACCGTCTTTGCCGAGTCCCGTTTGGCCCGCCACTCGTCGGCGAGAAGTCCGTAAACGAAGATATCCGCCCGCTCTCCGGTTGAGCGTTCCCGCACATGCCCCACCAGATGGGCTTCCCGGCGCCAGCCTCCGTTCAGCAGCAACCACTGCATGGCCTTGTTGGCGGGCCGCACATTCGCCTTGGCTTTTTTGTAGCCGAGCTTGTTGAAGAAGAAGCCGAAAACGCCGAGTGAGGCCTCGCGCGATGCTCCCGTGCCCCGCCATTGCCGGACGCCGATCAGGTGCGTAACCAGCATCAGGTCGTCATCCGGGCGCAGCCTCACGATGAACACCCCTATCGGCTCCTTCTGGCCCTTCGGGAAGAGGCCGAGAAGGTACTTTCTGCGCTGACCTTCATACTCGGCAATATAGGCGACCTGCTCGGCGATGCTCCACTGCCGCCGCTTCGTATTCAGCATCTCGACGGCCGTCTCGTCCTCGGTCCAGGATTCCAGCGCCGGGCCCGCATCGTCGCGCAGAATCGGCCGGAGCGTGAAATTCCCGGTCTCGATGACGAAGGATGGAGGCGGCAGGCTCGCCATCAGCGGCTCCCGCCGGGAAACACGAGGAGATCACCGGTCACGACACGTCTCACGACTGCACCGCCTGCGGCCTGAAGCGGAGTTTCTCCGGACGCGCCCGCCATTCGTCGGCCAGCATGCCGAAGATGAGCAGGTCCGAGCGCTTCCTGGTGGCGGCTAGGCGCAGATGCCCGGCGAGCCGGGCTTCCCTCTTCCACACATAGTTATGGAGGAGCCACAGCATCGCCCTGTTCTCGGGGCGGATATGGGCCTTGGCCTTGGCATAGCCAAGGCTGTTGAAAAAGAAGTCAAAGAGGGCTTCCGACGTCTCGAAGGGGACCGTCTTGCCTCGCCACGCCTTGTCGCCGATCAGAAGCGAGACGACGAATACCCCTTCGCGCGGCTGCAGCCGAAAGATGAAGAGGCCTATCGGAGACTTCTCCCGCTTCGGGAATATCCCCAGAAGCAACCTTTCCTGCTGTCCCCTATGCTTGGCGAAGTAATCCGCCTGCTCCGCGACAGCCCATTTGCGGCGCTGCGTGTTCAGCATCTCGGCGACGTCGTCATCGTCGATCCAGGTTTCAAGGGCGGGACTGGCATCGCCGGGCAGCAGCGGCCGCATGAGAAAGCCGTCGCTCAGGATCATCACCGATGCGGGCAGAAGGCTCGCCATGCTATGCCGGCGTGCCCGGCCCGGCGACGTCGAGAAGCCGGCCGAACTGCACGACGTCCAGGCGGCGATTGCCGGCGACCGCGGGATATTCCTGCCGCAATACGCCCTCCCTGCGCCAGCCCGTCGCTTCAAAATGACGAAGCGCCGGCCCATAAGTTTCGACGATGGCCGCAATCGCCTTCTCGATGCCGCGCTCCCTGGCCAGGAACTCCAGGAGGACTGGGTCGGTCTCCGACAGAACATCGTGCAGGTCATAACGCTGCTGGTCGATCAGCACGTCGAGCGTCACTGTGGCATTGCGTGGGTCGATCGCCGCCTCATAAAGACCAATGTGATCGCCAGTGGCCTTCGCATAGATGCCGACAATGGTGCGTCTGCGGTTCCAGGCTGCCGCCACATAACGCTGCAAATCGGCCCGGGAAAGCTTTGCGACGCGTGCATTGAGCTGCGACATGAGGACCGGATCGGCCGTCCATCTGATCCAGTTGTCGCTTATACTGTCCGGGGTGATGGGAGACAGGCGGAATCGCTTCGTCTGGATTTCTTTCTTTTCAGGCATTCGGCTCATTTCATGCAGACCGGATGATTCCCAGATACCAGCTACGGGTCGGATCGCTTTTCCAGAACCTACCATCGAAGGAGCGGCTGCCGCTATATATCCCGGAATCATGCGGCGGACTCACAAAAGAAAGGGACCGGTCGAATGACCGATCCCCGGGATTCTGCTTCTGCGGCGTCCGGATTTAATCGAACACGCCTCTCAGAGCGCTTCCCGCGCAAGCTGCTCGACTTCGCAATGGGAAGCGCTCCAGAAATATATGCAATCGAGCCTTTTAGGGGCTGACGGGCGTGCCGGCGATGGCCGATGTGATGAGGTTCGGAAGCTTTTCGTTGAACAGGCTGGTATTGTCGACCGTTCCCGTCCGCTGACGCTCGACCAGCGTTCCGCCCTGGCCGAAATAGAACTTGATGCCTGCGAAGACCTGGAAGTCCTCGATCGTCATCCCGGGATCGTTATCGTTTGGGTTGACCTCGCGCTCCGCATAGCGGGCCCCGGCGAAGAGCGACAAGCCCTGATTCCAGACGAGATACTCACCGTCGCCCGTGATCGCGAAACCGTCGAGATCGACCTCGTCGTCCAACGCTTCCACGGTCGCGAGCAGAAGGTCGCCGCGCAGCGTGAAAGCGAGGTCGGGCGTCGCATAGAACTTGCCCCAGGCGGCGAACTCGAAACCGTCTTCGTCCTTGCCCAGATCGGGGCCGGGACCGGAGCTGTCCCATCCCTCGGAGTTGTAATAGGCGATATTGCCGCCCAGGGTGAACATGTCGCCGAGATAGAATTCGCCGAACAGCCCGACGCGGAACACATCGACATCCTTGCCGATAATCTCCTGGGATATCCAGGACGCCTGGACGCCCGCGGCCCAGGACGCCGGATCGCGATAGAACAAGGCGCCGCCGATATGCGTGTTGGTCTGGTCAATGTCCTGGCCGAAAGGCGAAAGTGGCGATTCGATTTCGGCCGCGTGGGCGTAATAGGCGACATCAGCCTGGATATTGAAGCCGCCACAGGTCACAAGCCCCGCGCCTTCGCCGAAGGGCGTATCCCAATCGACATCCTCGCCGTCGATATCTTCCGATTCGGACGACTGCCAGTCATACATGAACCCGGCCGCTACCGAGCCCGAGAGCGTGCACCCCGCGCCGGCCACATCGGCGGCCTGCGCCGATGAGAATCCCGCGCCGATGAGCAACGCAAGCGCGGCGGCACTCGTGGAAAATCTAAACTTACTGAGCATTCTGTATTCCCTATCGTCCTAGCCCCCAATGCTGCCCCGATACACAGCAGCGGATGGCGGTTCAATCGTACCGCAAGGGAATCCTGTCTGGTAATTCTCTCCTGTTGCTGCAAAGTCACAGCTTACCTAACGCACTGCTATTCAAGGTTACAGGACGAACCGGATCTTCGCGCTTTGGTTCGGCGCAAAGACACTACTCTGATGAAGATTTTGAGCAGGTATCGCTCAGGCGGTTCTGGCTCGCCCGACAGATTCGTCCGCAACGCGACTCATTCCACAGATCCGTCCGTCTGCGCGGCAAGACGGCCCATCGCCAACAACTGCTCGTCTTCGGTCATGGGGCGCAGCTGCGCGATACCAGATGTGACCTCGCGTCGAAGTGCGGCTATTAGCTCCTCGAACTGCGCCAGCGCTTCCGTCTGATACTCCAATACGGGGTCGCGTCGTGCATATGACCTCAGTCCTATCATCGAACGCAACTGGTCGAGGTAAGCGCGGTGCTCGCGCCACTTCGTGTCGATAGTCTGCAGCAGAATCTGCTTCTCGAAATTACGCATCATCTCCGGACCGAGAATTCCGGTCTTCTTCTCAATATCCGCATCCGAAGCGTTCAGAATGCGGGAGCGGACATCCTCGGCATCTATCGCGCCCTCCCTCATCCAGGCGGCGATGGGCAAATCCAGCATCAATTCCTCGCGGCAGGCCGCTGCAAGCCCTTCCTCGTCCCACTGCTCGGTAAACGAACCGGCCGGCAAGTGAGCGCCGATCAGATCGTCGACAAACTGGTCGCGCAGATCGCGGACAATGTCCGACAGGTCCGTCGATCGCATGAAGTCCAGCCGCAGACCATAGACGACTTTTCGCTGTTCATTCACCACGTCGTCGAACCTGAGAAGCTGTTTGCGGACCTGGAAGGCGCGGCTCTCGGCCCGCATCTGCGCCTTATCCAGAATCTGCTTGTACCGTGCGGCTTCCACGGGCTTCTCTCCCGACGCCGCATTGGCGAGCAAATCCGGCTCGACCTGCTTGATCAACTCGTCCTCGAGAGAGAGTATGAATTGCGTCCGGCCGGGATCGCCCTGCCGCCCCGACCTTCCGCGCAGCTGGTTGTCAATTCGCCGGCTTCCATGACGTTCGGTTCCAATGACAAGAAGGCCACCTGCAGCCACGACCGTGGACTTTTCTTCTGCGTGCTCGGCCTCGATCCGCCGGCGAAGCATGTCCGGCGGAAGATCGGGACCGGCGGCCATCGCCCGCTGCAGCTTGAATTCCAGATTCCCGCCCAATTGTATGTCGGTTCCGCGCCCCGCCATGTTCGTGGCGATGGTCACTGCGCCCAACCGGCCCGCATCGGCGATGATTTCGGATTCACGCTCGTGATGGTGCGCGTTCAGGACGCTGTGCCGGATGCCGGCATTCTGAAGCAACGATGACAGTTCCTGGGATTTCTCGACGCTTGTCGTTCCGACAAGAATAGGTTGGCCACGGTGATGGGCGTCTCCGATGGCGGCCATAACGGCGGAATGCTTTTCGCTCTCGGCGCGGTAAATCTTGTCCTCTTGGTCCTCGCGAACGATTTTCTTGTTGGTGGGGAGCTGGATGACATCCAGCTTGTACACCGCTGCGAATTCCTCCGCGTCGGTCGCGGCTGTTCCCGTCATGCCCGCGAGCTTCGCATACAGGCGGAAGTAGTTTTGTACCGTCGTGCTGGCCAGCGTTTCGGTTTCAGGCTTTATCGGGAGCCCTTCCTTGGCTTCAACGGCTTGGTGAAGACCGCTCGGAAGGCGGCGCTTCGGCATCATTCGACCGGTGGATACATCGATCAGCACCACGGACCGCTCGCGCACGATGTACTGCTGGTCGCGATGAAACAGTTTGTGGGCGCGCAAAGCCTGCATGACGTGATGCATCAGGGCTTCGTTCTCGCTGCCGTAAAGGTTTTCGCTCTCGTTCAGGAAGCCCACATTGCGAAGTTCGTTTTCCGCGAAGTCGTGGCCCGCCTCCGTCAATGTGACGGCGGCATTCTCTCTGTCATGATCGAAGTGCTCGGCCTGGACGCGGGACATGATCTCGTTGATCTTGACATAACGCTCGCTCTTGTCCTGGCTCGGGCCGGAGATGATGAGGGGTGTCCTGGCTTCGTCGATCAGGACGCTGTCCGCTTCATCGATGATCGCGTAGTTGTGCTCGCGCTGCACCAAGTCCTCGACGGCTTTTCTCATGTTGTCCCGGAGATAGTCGAAGCCGAGCTCGCTGAAGGTGGAATAGGTGACGTCCGCGCGATAGGCGGCCCGCCGTCTGGCCGGGAGCTGGCCGGGAAAGACAAGGCCGCAAGTGATGCCAAGAGCGGCGTAGGCCCTGCCCATCCACTCGGCATCGCGCTTTGCCAGGTAGTCGTTCATGGTCGCGACATGCACCCCCTTTCCGGTCAGCGAGTTCAGATAGGCGGCGAACACAGCGACCAGCGTCTTGCCTTCGCCGGTGGCCATCTCGGCAATCTCGCCTTGGTGAAGAATGACCCCCCCTATCAACTGGACGTCGAAGGCGCGTAAGCCGAGGATGCGGCGCACCGCTTCCCGGCAGTTGGCGAATGCTTCCGGCAGAAGCGCATCGAGCTCCGCACCACTCCCGACTTGGCTCCTGAGAGCGACCGTCTTCGCTTGCAAACCCGGGTCGGTGAGGCGCTGAAACTCGGCTTCGAGGTCATTGATCCGGGCGATGAGCGGACGAATGGACTTGAAGGCCTTATCGCCCGCCGGGCCAAACAATCTGTGTCCGAGCTTTGCGAGGCTTCGCATGTATTCACCACTTCTCCAGTCGGGCACGACTCTCGTGCAGCATCCAGGCCGATGCTTCGCACGGTCCACCTGCCCTGCCGCCTTTATAGCAACAATCCTTCGGTCTGGTCATATCGCTTTGAGTCGGCAAGATTTTTTCGAGATTTGCCACCAGGTGATCTGCTGCTAAAGATCGGGCTCTGGCGAGCCAGATCAAGGGTGTTTGCGATGGCATTGAAGTTGTTGGGCGCGGGTTTTGGCCGGACGGGCACGTCCTCGACCAAACTGGCCCTGGAAAAGCTCGGCTGGGGGCCTTGCCACCACATGCACGAAATCCGGGACCATCCCGAACAGCTTGCCTTCTGGAGTGCCGCCGTGCGCGGAGAGCCGGTGGATTGGGATCGAGCCTTCCAAGGCTATGCATCGCAGATCGATTGGCCTGGGGCGCGTTATTGGCGCCAGCTCGTCAGCCACTTTTCTCACGCCAAGGTTCTCCTTACCCGCCGGGATCCGGATGAATGGTATGCCAGCATCAGCCAGACGATCGTTCCTTCGGCGGCGATCGGCCGGCGGGAAGATCCCAACCCCCATACGCGCGCCATGGCCGAGATGGTCTATCAGACAGTGCATCAGCAAGTGTTCAACGGCCGCATCGAGGACAAGGCCTATGCCATCGGGGTCTATCTCGATCACATGCGCGAAGTGCAGGCCACGCTACCGGCAGACCGGCTCCTGACCTATGACGTCAAGGACGGTTGGGAGCCGCTCTGCGCCTTTCTCGACGTGCCCGTTCCCGATGAGCCGTTCCCGCACAAAAACACCCGCAACGAGTTTCTCGAAAGAAAGGGATTCCTGCGTGGGCGTTCTCCGACCGAGAAAATCTGAGATCCTTCCGGCGGGATGGATTCGGCGAAGCGTCGGCATCTCCGACGACGCCCCCATCAAATAGAAAGAGCCGGCCGTTGCCGGCCGGCTCTTTCAAGAATGCTGGGAATTAATTGAAGTGGAAAGCGGCGCGCAACATGCCCTGGAAATGGGTCTGTTCGTTACCCTGGCTGTTGTCCTCGTTATACGGGTCCATGATCGTGCGGCCCATGATTTCAGCGCCGAGCGAGAACTGTTCCGCGACCATCCAGTCGACGCCGATGCCGTAGTTGACGCCCCAGAGGCCGTAGTCGTAATCGCAGGAGCCTACTTCCTCGTGAGCGGCAGAGAAACCGCCGAAGACATAGGGCATGAACTCGTCCATGGCCAAGCCCAGCTTCAACTTGGCGTCAGCGAGGAAAGTCACTGAATAGTCGTGATCGGGATCGCCACCCTTGCTGTCGAAACCGCTCTGCACGGCCAGTTCGGCGCCGATGACGATATTGCTGTCGCTGAGCTGATGGTTGATACCGATGAAGCCACCGAAGATCAGGTCGGATTGGGCATCATAGTCGTTGCTCAGATTGTCGGTGGGGAATTCGCCGCCGAAGATCATACCAGCGCCGACACCAGCATATACCCCGCTCCAGTCAGGAGCATAGGATTCCGGAGCCGGATCGGCAGCACTTGCCACCTGCGCACCCGCCACTGCCGCTACAGCCGCCGTCAATCCAGCCACTGCCACATCTTTTTTGCTTATAGTCATATCAACCCTCCAGAGAGTGGACCCCGATTTCTTTACCGTCACTACTTTCTCGCGGAAATTACTTTTCGTCAATCTGCGAAGTCATGGATTTGCCTGCTTTCGAGCCCTCAAAGGTCACTTTTTTGGCGACTGTGGCTTTTTTGTTACACAAAAATTTCCTTTTCTTTACAAACACTTACGATAAACTGACCGAAAAAGGGGCTGCCGGACGCTCCCAGCTGCGCTCAATCAGCAGGGTGAGGGCGGCGTAGCTTTCGGCTGCGATTCGATCCGAAGAGCCGGGCGGAAACGACGCCCGGAATATCTCAAGGCTCAATGGTCCGTCATAGCCGGTCGCGCAAACTGCCCGTATTACGGCATCGACATCGAGACTTCCCTTGCCGGGAAGCGTTCGATAGTGGCGCGACAGCTGAAGCACATCCATCTCGATATCCGGCGCGTCCGCGATCTGGAGAAAGAAGATTCGGCTGCCTGGAATGTCGCGAATGAACTCAGGATCATTCTTGCGAATCAAGGTGTGAAAACTGTCCAGGATGATGCCTACATGCGGGTGATTGCATCGGTCGACGATGTCCCAGGCATCGGCAACGTCCCGGACATGCCGTCCCCAGGCAAGCGCCTCGTAGCCAACATAAAGACCGCGTTCCGCCGCCATATCGCCCAGCCGCATGAAATCCTCGATGATACGTCCTTTGTCGCCCGAAGACTCGGGCGCGACCGCCGAGCAGACGAGCACGAGATTTGTCCCAAGCTCGACCATGAGGTCGAACTTGCGCTGGGCATCCTCGAATGCGTCCTCCCCGGCGCGGCCTTCAAAATCGCGAAAGGGCTGCAAGATGGCGATTTCCAGGCCATGGTCGCGAATCAGCGCGGCCGCCTCGCGCGCTGTTCCCGCAAACGCCGCCAGATCGGGTTCAAAGAGCTCGACGGCCTTGAAACCCGCATTGCTGATGGCCAGAATCTTTTCGCGAAAGTTCCCCGGAACAGAAACCGTGGCGATACAGGTCTTCATGATGCTCACTACAATAGCATGCCCCACCCTTTCGTCCTGCCAACTTCAAGAGGCGGTGACGATACATGTCGTGAAGCGGTTCGCCGCGAGCCATAACCGCAGCTGTTTGGGAAGACAAATCGAAGCTGATTGAACATGCGCATGCCCGTGGTGGCGGCCTCGCGGGGGTTTCTTGCAAGCCCATGGGAAATTTGCTTTTCTTGCCCAAAATGGCAGAACTGGAAGTTGATTGGTATTTAGCATGGCCTCAGGTGTCACGATCACTCGGCAAGAATCGCAATCTGGAACACCCGCCTCAATGGCAGCAGAATACGGGCGGATAGCGGCCGAGAACCAGAGGTTTCCGGCGATCATTCGCGACAGTCAGGTGATATCCCATGGCGTCTTTTGGGCAGTCGTCAGGTCATTTGCCCGCAGAATGCAGGACGAAGGGGTAAAGACAGGGTCACTGGTTGCCGTCAATACCAAGGACATGCTGCCCTCTCTGGCGACGCTTCTCGCGACATCTCTGCTGGGCGCACGCCTGGTTATCGCCAGCAAGATTTTGGCAAAGGCCAAGGTGCTTCGCCCCACACATTTCTTTCGATCGCCGGAAGTC
Organism: uncultured Aestuariivirga sp.; assembly: GCA_964537655.1. Taxonomy (GTDB): domain Bacteria; phylum Pseudomonadota; class Alphaproteobacteria; order Rhizobiales; family Aestuariivirgaceae; genus Taklimakanibacter. The sequence continues at coordinate 8,048 of CAZICN010000048.1, read as the reverse complement.
ACCGGAAGCAAGAATGTCGACTTCAAGCTCATTGACGACAGCTGGATGCCGACGCCGGACAGTCTCCAGGAAATCGACTTCGCTCGGAATCCAGCGCCGGACACAGATTGGCTCTATCTGCATACGTCAGGCACGACCGGCCATGCCAAATACATTGCGCTGAGCGAAAGAATGGTCAGGGCAAGGACGGTCGCCGTTGCCAGGGATTTTCCGTTTCAAAGGACCACTCTTGCCACGACCTTCGGGTACAATTCGCGGCCGTTCTTTGCGCGCGCTATCGCAACCTTGCTGAACGCCGGCGCTCTCGTGGACAGCCGGGATTTCGCGCTGTGGACCAAGGCCGGTGTCAACCTGGTCTGCGGATCTCCCCTGCAGCTTGCGAAACTCCTGGGGGGCGTCAGTTTCAAGCCACCTATCAAGAGGATCGAGGTCAGCGGCGCCAAGCTGCCGGATGACATCGCCGCCGGTCTGCTCGAAAACTTCGAACTCGTGATCGACGTCTATGGTGCGGCGGAAACCAGCAAGTCCTTCGAGAACATCGTCATGCGTAGTGTCGAAGGTCGGATCATTCGCAAAGGCCGGAGGCTGGACAGTGACGTTGAAGTCGTTTCGAATGGTCGGCGCTGCAATGCAGGAGAGCCGGGGTCGGTGCGGGTGAGAAACGGTTATATGGTCGACGGCTATCTGCAAGCGCCGGAAGCGACCGCCAAGTCGTTTCGGGATGGCTGGTTTTATCCCGGCGACATCGCCACTTGGGGAGAAAGGGACGAACTGCTGATCATCGGTCGCGAAGACGATGTCATTAATCTCGGCGGCTACAAGCTGAATGCCGGGATGATCGACATGCTCTTCTGCTCCGTACCTGGTATTCGCGATGCCATATCGTTCCACAATCCGAAGCCCCATGCCGTCGACAAAGTCCTTGTCTTCGTCGTCTTCGAAAAGGATGCCGAAAGGGCGAATGTGATCGATGCCGCCTGCCGGCTCGCCAAGAGCAAACTGGGCTTGGCCTTGGGGACACGCGCCATCACGGGGATAGACACCATACCGCGAACCGAAAACGAGACGCCCGACCGCGAAGCCTGTCAAAGGCTGGTGCTGGCGCGGTCCGAGCTTACATAGTGCCGGGCGCCATGGAAAACTTTTCCATACGAGAAATTCTTACGGCCGGTTTTTCGTCTTTCGGGATGATGGCCGAGAGTATGTGCACGACCAGGCTTGTCTCGTTCGACATTGATTCACCTTTCCACCCAGGCAGGCTCCAGTGGTTGCACAGATGACGTCCACCCAGCCAACGAACATCGCACGATGCTTCGCCCGCGTTGCCCATCAGCACGCGGATCACAATGCGATTGTCGCCACCGATATCACCCTGAGCTACGCCAAGCTGTGGCGGATCGTCCGTGGCTTTGCGACCCGCATGCAGGAAATCGGCATCGGACGCGATTCACTGGTGGCTGTCCACTCGAGAGACATGATCGCCTGTGTGGCTTCGATGATGGCAACCTCGTTGCTAGGGGCGGGTCATGCCTCTTTTGACAGGCGTTTGCTCGGCGGCGGAACGGTGCAGGCTACGCATATCCTGCGCTCGCCGGACGTTCAGCCGCATCCTGACGTGAACTACCACCTGATGGACGCAACCTGGCCGCAGGCCGCCGCCCCCGATCCTTCATCCGATGGCTCGGAGTTTGCCGGCTACGGGCAGGCCGAGGATCCGTGGTGGTTCGTGCAAACCTCGGGGACGACGGGCGAACCGAAATACCTCAGTCTCAGCCAGCGCGACGTCTATCATCGTTCGATCGCGGTGCGCGAGGATTTCCAGCCGCTGCAGACCCGATTCAGTTCGCTGTTTGCGTGCAATACCCGACCGTTCCTTGCCCGGGCGAACGCAGCGCTGCTCAACGCCTGCACGATCGTGGATACGGTTGACTTTGCCTACATGGAAGCCCGCGGCGTCAATCTGGTTTGCGGCGCGCCCCGCACCGCGATGGAGTGGCTGGGCGGTCGCAGCATTTCTCCCAAGATCGCAGTGCTTCAGGTCAGCGGAGCAAAGGTTTCCGATGCAGATGCGGCCTTCCTGCTGCAGAGCTTCGATACCGTCGAAGATGTCTATGGCGCCAGCGAAACCAGTAAATCGTTTGTCAACGTGAAGACGCTGGCCGGCGGCGAGCTTTCAACTCGCGGAAAGCCTTTGGACAGCGAGTTGCAAATCGTCGGAGACGACGGCGTGCCCATCACCGCGCCCGGCGCGGCAGGGACAGTGAGGATCCGAAACAACTATATGGCGTCCGCCTATATCGGGGCACCGGTGGCGAACCAGAGAGCGTTTCGGGACGGCTGGTTCCATCCCGGCGACATGGCATCCTGGGGACCAGACGGCGAACTTGTCGTGACCGGACGACTTGACGAAGTCATCAATCTGGGCGGGGTCAAGATCAATCTTGCCGATATTGACGAAGTGCTGTGTTCGGTGAGCGGGATAACGGCAGCCGCGGCGTTTCCCGACCCGTCCAAGACCAATCCTCCGGGCCTGATGGCCATGGTCACGGTTTCAAGCGTCGCGGAGGCTGACAAATGCGTTTCCGCCGCACATTCCGCCTGCCGAGATAAACTTGGAGCGCTTTCCGCCCCAAACATGATACTTGTGGTACCGTCAATTCCGACGACTGGCGACGGCGCGCCGCGGCGACGCGAATGCCAGCGGCTGGTTCAAATATTCATGACCAGAAACAGCAAAGCCAAACAGCTATAGTTTTGGTGAGTTAGGACCTTATATGCAGGCCAAGCGGAACGTATACAGGGCTTTCATCAGGCAGGTTCAAGAACACCCTGATACCCCGGCGATTGTCTTCCCCGATCTGTCATTCAGCTATGACAAGCTGAATCGTCTCGCCATCGCCTTCGCCGACAAAATGAGCAATACCGGTGTCGGCAAAGACGCGACGATCATGGTGCATTGCTCCGATCCTTTGATCGTGATCGCCGCCTTGCTGGCGGCATCCAGATTGGGCGCATCGATCGTCCAGGACAATGAGGGCCTTTCATTGCCGCCCGATCTGACCGTTACCCATCATTTCCATACGATCGAACCCGAGCGCACGCCCGTCGCCGGCAGCGTGCTGATCGATGCTCAGTGGTCTCCCTCGCAGAATACACGGCAAACGGAAGTGGCCGAGGTGGATCCCGAGAAGCCCTGGCTCTACGTCTACACGTCCGGCACCACAGGGGTGCCGAAATTCCTGGCATGGACCCAACGTATGGTTTGTGACCGCTCGCAGGCGGTCGCCGTGGATTTCCAGTCCGGCAAGACGCGGTTTGCCTCGCTCATGCCCTGCAACAGCCGTGCTTTCATTGCCCGGGCCATGGCTGCCCTGCTCAATGGTGCAACCATCATCGAAGGCAAGGACATTGAGTTCTGGCGGCAGGCGGGGGTCACCATGGTCAGCGGTTCGGTGGCGCAGATGCTGGGGTTCTTCGGCAGGCATGCGCCGGCGCGCCGTTTCCCGCTCGCCGAAGTGTTCGGCTCGAAACTCTCGAAACCCGACACGCAAAAGCTCCTCAAAAGCTTCGAGTGCGTTCATGACGTCTTCGGCGCGAGCGAAGCCAACAAGCTGTTTGCCAATGTGAGCAGCCTTGCCGAGGATGGGTCAGTCGTAACCAGGGGACAACCGCTCGATTCCACGATCGAGATCGTTGACGTCGACGGCAAGGTGACTCCCTCAGGCACGCCCGGCATTCTGCGGATTCGCAATCCCTATTTGGCCACGGGCTATTTGAGCGATGCGACCGCCACGCTCGAGTCCTTTCGCGACGGCTGGTTCTATCCGGGCGATGTCGCAGCTTGGGGTGAGCGCGGAACCCTGGAAATCTTTAACCGCACCGACAACATCCTCAATATCGGTGGCGTCAAGATCAACGCTCTCATCCTCGACCACGTGCTTCGATCGGTCAGCGGCATTCGCGATGCGGCTTGCTTCAAGCATCCGAGAATCGATGCCCCCAATCAGCTCTTCGCCTTTGTCGTTTTTGAAGAGGGATGCAACCGACGCCAGGTCATGGAGATCGCTCGCCAGCAATGCCACGCGAAATTGGGCCCGGCAATGGTGCCCGGCGCCATCAGGGGCATTGGCGGAATTCCGCGAACTCCAGACGGCATGCCTGATCGCCAGGCCTGTGCGGCGCTGCTGCTCAAGATCGACAAGCTCAGACAGGCTGAGGCGACCTGACGAATCCGAAAGCGTGATTGCCTGCCACCTAGAGGAGTTCAGTCACTATGCTCCCGCTCAGCCAGGCATCCAACGCGCAAAGTGTGCCGGCAACATTCCAATGCGTGAGATTCTCATAGATGCTTTGCAGCCACACCAAGAAGTTCATCTATATCAAGACAAAGAAAACGGCTTCAACTTCGGTGGAGGTATTGCTGGAGCCATTCTGTCTGGATTCGCCTCGTCCTGCCCAAGAACTTGGCGACACGATCGTGAGCTCCAGTGGAATAATCGGGTATCGTGGAAGGAACTGGAAGGGACAGGCCTTCTACAATCATATGCCGGCCGCCGATATCCTGGCCCAGCTCGGCAGCGAGGTATTCTGGTCCTACAAGAAGCTCTGCGTTGTCAGGAATCCTTTTGACAAAGCGGTTTCCATGTTTTGGTTTCTGCTCTCTCCGCAAAGGAGGCAGGCCCTGCAATCCGCGCCATTCGATGCCGTAAGATCGGTTTTCGGTCAGTTCATCGGATCCGAACACGGCAAGTTTAGTCAAACAGGCAGCAACAATTGCTGCGACTGGTACATCTACACAATAGACGACAAAGTTGTTGCGGATGTGGTGTTGCGCTACGAGACTCTTGCTTCGGATCTGGAGAGGTTTTTCAGTGGTCTCGGGGCGGCATTCGACATCGGCCGAATGAGCTTCTACAAAAGCGGATATAGAGTGAGAAGAGAGCATTTTGCTGAATATTACGACACTGAGGCGCTTGGAATTGCCCAAAACCTCTTTCGCAAGGAGATCGAACAGTTCGGCTATTCCTTCACGACGAATGGTATTTGACGACAGTGTGGTTTTGCCCGACCAAGCGTGATCGGTGGTGTGAGCAATGTAACCCCACATCACCGATCGAATGCCGGATTGAACCACTTGTGCAAGCATGGATGAAACCGAGCGATGCCCTCCTCTGTTGAAAAGACGCCCACGCCATCGCCGACGGAACCACCGCAGGATCGGCTCAGTACCCTAGCCACGCTCCTTGGTCAGGGGCGCCTGGAGGAGACTGTCCGGCAGGCGGCAGAGACCGTGGCGGCATTTCCGAACGCCGCTGCTGTCCACAACATCATTGGAACGGCAAAGGCCGGGCTGCACGACCTCGATGGAGCCATCGTGAGCTTTGGCAAAGCTGTTGAGATCAAGCCTGACTTTGTCGAGGCGCATAACAATCTTGGCCTAGCGTTGCGCGGTCGCGGTCGTTTCGAGGAGGCCATCGCAAGCTTTGAAAATGCGCTGCAGGTCAGGCCCGACTATGCCGAAGCGCACAACAATCTGGGCGCCGCACTCAAGATCCAGGGCCGCCTGGAGGCGGCAATCGAAAGTTTCAACGTGGCCCTGCGGATCGCCCCCCGTCATGCCGAGGCTCACTTCAATCTCGGCGCCGTCTTTCAGGCCGAGGGCCGACTGGGAGACGCCGTTGCGAGCTTCGAAAAGGCCGTGGGAATAAGGCCTGATTTTGCCGAGGCACACAGCAATCTCTGCGGGGTTTATGAGAAGCAGAACAAGCTGGCTGATCTGGAGAGTGCTCTGGAAAGAGCGGTACTCAACTGCGGGAAGGAAGATTCAAACATTCTTTTCCGTCTCGCCCAACTGGCAAGCCGCAGGAACCAGTTCGAAGACGCGTTTGGCTATCTTGAGAAAATTCAAATCGAGAAAATTCAACCTTCACAAAGAGAGAACTACTTCAGCCTCTTTGGCAAAGTATGCGACAGGCTTGGCCGGTTTGGCGACGCCTTTTCCGCCTTCACAAGGCAGAATGAACTGGCGAGAGCTTCGGTGCAGGCCAAGAGGCTTGACGCGGATAGGTTCCTGAACTGGATTCAGGCCCACGAGGCGGCATGGGCAGCCAGCGCAAGGCCGGCATGGGTCAACTCGAAAGAAAATTGGGCTTCAAGATCGCCTGCGTTCCTCATTGGCTTTCCCCGGTCAGGAACAACGCTGATCGATACCATTCTGCGCAGCCATTCGCAGACTTCGGTGATCGAGGAAAAACCGATGGTTGGAGCGCTGGCCGAGGTCATGAGCAAGGCATTGGGGCACAGGCCAACGATCCAGGACCTGGCCGGGTTGTCCGGTGCCGATGTCCGCAGCTTGCGAGACATTTACTTCAAGGAGCTGAAGCGGCACCTCGATCAGGTCGATGAGAGCAAGCTAGTTGTCGACAAGCTCCCTTTGAACGTCATCCATGTCGATATCATTCATCGGATATTTCCTGATGCAAAGCTCATCTTTGCGCTGCGCCATCCATGCGATTGCGTATTGAGCTGCTTCATGCAGAATTTCAAACTCAATGGCGCCATGGCGAACTTCGTCAGCCTCGATCAGTCCGCCAGGTTCTACGCCGCCGTCATGGAGCTGTGGTCGGAGTATCAGAAGAAACTAGACCTAACCGTGCATGTGCTCAGGTATGAAGACCTGATTGGAGACTTTGAATCGACTTGCAAATCATTGATCGCATTCCTGGGATTGGAATGGGACGACAATGTGCACAATTATCAGAAGACCGCCCTGGACAGGAGCAGCATCAGGACTCCCAGCTATCCCCAAGTCATTCAGCCGCTATACAAGCAAGCCAGCGGCAGGTGGATGAACTACCGGGAGCAAATGCAGCCGACATTGCCCGTGCTGCAGCCCTGGATCGAGGCCTTTGGCTATTGAGTGCGCCATGGACTGAAAATCCGCGAGCGCTTCGGGATTTAGGAATGAATGCCCGGCCGGCTGGAGGTCGGGATTTCAGAAATCCGCTGCTTCGAGACAAGGCGAGTACCCTCGACGCACGACTCCTCATGCAGTAGTCTCCCGCGGCGTTGATACGAGACACTGACGAGAGTGTCTCGGCCCATGAAACAGATCAGTCGAGGATGCTAGCTTCATGAAGAAACGAGGGGTCGTCTATGCGTGCACTCACGACGCTTGGCTTGAAGAAACCATACGTTCGGCCTCATCAGTCCAGAAAGTCATGCCCGATCTGGAGCGCGAACTATACATCCCCGAGAACCTGCTGCCGGCTCATCAGGCAATCCTTGAAAACACATTCACCAAGGTGATCCCCCTGCAAAGGGTGAGTTTTCGCCATCGCCCGCGTTTTGATGCCTGCCTCATGACCACTCTTGATCAGGCCATATTCATTGACGGCGATACACTTATCCTGGAACCCGTTTACGAGCTTTTTCAAGTTCTTGACGATTTTGATGTTGCTCTGGGCTTGGATCCGCACCTGCATCACCCCAAGGCGCTCGATCAGAATCTGCACTCTTATCTGCCGACGGTGTCCATGGCCGTCGCCGAATTCAATGCCGGCTTGATAGTCGCAAACAACACGGAAAAATTCAGGCAGTTCATAAAATTCTGGATGGAGTTGTTCAAGATCTGCCTGACCAGGCAATATGGAATGGATCAGGTGTCATTGCGGGTCGCGCTGGCCAAGAGCGACCTTAGAATTGCAACGCTTCCCAACAACTACAATTTCAAGGCCAACGTAGTCCAATCAGCGGCCAAAATGGTGAAGATACTGCATTGCCACGGTGATCTTGAGGAAATTGCGAAAGTCGTCAATCAGGTGAAAACGATAAGAGGCTACCAACCGGGCGCGCATGTGCATGGGTTGAAGCCACTCAAGGCGATGCCATAGCCGCGGCGCCTTGACTCAGCTCCAATGGCGCGCGTTCTGGAAACCGGACGGATCACGGACAACTTCCGGGACGTCCCTGTAACCGGACAAGAGGGTAGTGGAAATATGGTCGGAGCGACAGGATTCGAACCTGCGACCCCTACCCCCCCAGAGTAG
>CAZICN010000047.1:0-20775 GCA_964537655.1 uncultured Aestuariivirga sp. | reverse complement strand
AGCACGAAGGTCGCCCTATGGACGATCGTCATGGTGGACATCTGGCATCAGGTCTCCTTCATGATCGTGCTGCTGCTTGCCGGGCTCTCAGCCTTGCCGCGTGAGCCTTACGAGGCGGCGCGCGTCGACGGCGCGTCCATCTTCCGCTCGTTCTGGCACATCACGCTGCCGCTGATGTGGCCGGTCATCGCCGTGACCTTGCTGATCCGCCTCATCTTCGCGGTGAAGACCTATGACCTGGTCTACATCATGACGCGGGGCGGACCCGGCGTCGCGACCGACTTCGTCAGCTACTTCATCTACCGCACCGCCTTCGTCGGCCTCAATATCGGCGAAGCATCGGCGATGTCGGCGATCCTGCTCGCCGTCATCCTCGTCCTCACCGCCTGGCTCCATCGTTATATGCGCTCCCTGACCTGAGATTCGAATTCATGGCCTCGATTTCCCTGACCAACATCCACAAGTTCTATCCCAACGGCTATGCCGCGGTTCGCGATGTCTCGCTCGACATCAGGGATGGCGAGTTCATGATCCTGCTTGGTCCTTCGGGCTGCGGAAAATCGACGACGCTGCGCATGATCGCCGGACTCGAAACCATTTCGTCGGGCGACCTGCACATCGGCGGCGCGCGCATGAACGACATCGACCCGGCAGACCGCGACGTGGCCATCGTGTTCCAGAATTACGCGCTCTATCCGCATATGACGGTGGCCGACAATCTCTCCTTCGGGCTCAGGCTGCGCAGTGTCGATCGTGGCGTCATCAAAGAGCGGGTCTCGCGCATTGCCGGCATGCTCGGCATCGCCGAGCTGCTGGCGCGCAAGCCGGCGCAGTTGTCGGGCGGCCAGCGCCAGCGCGTCGCCCTCGGCCGCGCGCTGGTGCGCGAGCCCAAGGCCTTCCTGCTCGACGAGCCGCTTTCCAATCTCGATGCCAAGCTGCGCTCGTCCATGCGCACCGAACTCATCAAGCTGCACCGCACGCTCGGCACCACCATCGTCCATGTCACCCACGATCAGGTGGAGGCGATGACCATGGGCGAACGCATCTGCATCATGAAGGACGGCGTCATCGTCCAGGTCGGGGCGCCGATGGAAGTCTACCGCAACCCCGTCAATACCTTCGTCGCCGGATTCCTCGCCAGCCCGCCGATGAATCTCCTGGGCGGCCGTCTCGCGGCGGAGAACGTGCGTTTCGGCGATGTGGAGCTGCCATTGCCGAAATTCCTCAGCGCCTCATTCGCAAGTCATGCGGGGCAGGACGTGATCGTCGGACTGCGGCCGGAGGACTTTCATCTGAAGGCGGATGCCGCAGCGATGATGGCGCCGATCAGGATCAGATCCGTCACGACGGAGGTTCTTGGGCCCGAAGTTATTCTTGTCGGAACTTCGAAGGAGTCCGGCGATGCCGAGATTCACATTCGCTGTCCGCGTGATTTCCGCTCGACTCCCGGTGAAGTGACGACATTCTTCTATGACCTGTCGCAATTGCAGCTCTTTGACGCCAAGACATCTTACGCGCTGAAGCGTCCTCTCCAGATTTGAATCGTATTTCACGATACGAGGAGGCGGCAGAACGTCTCAATCTGAAACACTGCGCGCGTATCAGACCTTGAGCCACAGATAGTAGATCGCCGCCCATATCAAGATGCCGATGACCGCGGCCGTGAGATAAGTGTTTACCGCCGAACGCGGATTCCTGCGTGCTTCCTCGGCGACAAGCTCATCGGCCATGCGCTTCGCTGTGTCGCGCTTGTCGCCATTCATCGGCTTGTCATGAGACCTTGATGCGCGCGTAGTCGCATCGGCTTTTTGTTCAACATCATCTTGCTGCATGTGGTGTCGCCGTCGTCTGGATGGAATGTTTGAGCAATGATCAAAAAGTTTTTGGTGAGCAGCGTGTTCAACCTGACACGTGGTCAATATTTTACGCCATTTTTTTTCGATCGCGAGCTAATTGTTGCCACCTTCTTGAGCAAAAAGAATGAATATTGTGCAGCGCGAAAGTTTTTTCGCTGCACTTGCGTCTTCGCGCTTGCAAAATCCGTCAAGCTCGGCATTACTCCTCGTGGGCGGCAACCCAATGAAAGCGAATGGAGGTGTCCATGGACTTTCGTGTGAGGCCAAATTCAGCCGCTCGCGGCGAATATGTTCTGCACGCCGAAGCGTTGTCCTCGCCCAAGGGTCCGGACACCGCATTGCAAAACAAGTCGATCGCGATCAATCGGTCGATCATGAAGCGGTGGATCGATGTGCTGATTGCATCGCTCGCGCTTTTCGTACTGACACCTGTCGGGCTTCTCGTCGCGCTGGCGATCAAGGTCGAATCGCCAGGTCCGGTTTTCTTCTGGCAATTGCGCTACGGGCGTAACCGCGCATCCTTCTATATCTGCAAGTTTCGCAGCATGACGGTGACGGAATCGCGGGGCGACTTCACGCAGGCGAGCCGTAACGACGTGAGAGTCACCCGCATCGGCCGCTTCCTGCGCCGTACCAGCCTCGATGAGTTGCCGCAGCTCTTCAATGTGCTGCGCGGCGAGATGTCTCTGGTCGGGCCGAGGCCGCATGCGATCGCGATGGATGACGCTTTCGCCGAGGTCATCAACAATTTCAACGATCGTCACCTGGTACGTCCGGGGCTTACCGGTCTCGCACAGGTTTCCGGGTTTCGCGGGCCCACCGAGGCGCTCGAACAGATCGAACACAGAGTGCGGCATGATCGCCTCTATATCAGCAAGTGGTCGGTGTTCCTGGATATGAAGATCATGGTCCAGACCGTATTCGCATTGACCGGGCCGAACGCCGTCTAGGCCACGCACTAGGCCACGCACCGCCGCGACGCGGCGGCGAACTCGAACATCGCAATGCCGCATCGACACGAGTCGATCTGACACGAAAGGACATCGAATGAATATCGCCATGATCGGATCGAGTTATGTCGGCCTGGTTTCGGGAGCCTGTCTCGCCGATTTTGGCCATCGGGTGACCTGCGTCGACAAGGATGAAGCGAAGATCGACGCCTTACGGCAGGGGCGCATTCCGATTTTCGAGCCGGGGCTCGATCAGGTCGTCGCCGACAATGTCAGTAGGGGGCGCTTGTCCTTCACGGCCAATCTCAAGGATGGCGTCGCGTCGGCCGATGTCGTCTTCCTCGCCGTCGGCACGCCGTCGCGGCGCGGCGACGGCCATGCCGATCTGAGTTTCGTCGAAACGGCGGCGCGCGAGCTCGCGGTGGCGATCAGGCCGGGGACCGTCGTCGTCATCAAGTCGACCGTGCCGGTCGGCACCTCGGACAAGGTCGAGCAGATATTGAAGAGCACCAATCCGCGGCTCGACGTCTCGGTGGCGTCCAACCCGGAGTTCCTGCGCGAGGGATCCGCCATTGCCGACTTCAAGCGCCCCGATCGCATCATTGTCGGCGTCAATGACGAGCGCGGGCGCGGCGCGCTCGGCGAGGTCTATCGCCCACTTTATCTCAACCGGTCACCACTGTTGTTCACCACGCGGCGCACCGCCGAACTGACCAAATACGCGGCCAACGCGTTCCTGGCGATGAAGGTGACCTTCATCAACGAGATCGCCGATCTCTGCGAAAGTGCCGGCGCCGACGTTCAGGACGTCGCGCGCGGCATCGGCCTCGACAACCGTATCGGATCGAAGTTCCTCCATGCCGGACCCGGCTATGGCGGATCGTGCTTTCCCAAGGACACGTCCGCGCTCATCCGCATTGCCCAGGACTTCGAATCGCCCTTGCGCCTCGTCGAGACGACGGTGGCGGTCAACGATACACGCCGGCGCGCCATGGGCCGCAAGATCGCGGCGGCCTGCGGCGGCGATCTCGCCGGCAAGACCGTGGCGCTGCTCGGCGTCACCTTCAAGCCCAATACCGACGACATCCGGGAGGCGCCGGCGCTGGCGATCATCCAGGCCCTGCAGGACGGGGGCGCCGCGGTCCGTCTCTACGATCCCGCCGGCATGGAGGCGGCGCGCGCCTCGATCGAGGGCGTGGAGTTCGGCGGCAACCCCTATGAGATCGCCGAGGGTGCGGACGCGCTGGTGATCATCACCGAATGGGAGGAATTCCGGGCCCTCGATTTCCGGATGCTCGCCCAGGTCATGAAGTCGGCCTGCCTGGTCGATCTGCGCAATGTCTACCGCCGCGAGGATCTCGCCAGGCACGGCTTCCGCTATTTCAGCATCGGCCGGCCCGACCACGACATCCCGCTGCATTTCGTCGAAGCGGCCGAATAGCCGGAAGGAAGAGGGGTCTCATATATATGTCGCTTGCATTTCCGCTGCTCGCATCCCGGGAGAAGCCGCCGCGCGTCGTCATCATCGTCGAGAATCTGCCGGTGCCGTTCGATCGCCGCGTCTGGCAGGAGGCCACTGCCCTGAAGGCGGCCGGATGGGAAGTCTCCGTCATCTGTCCGCTGAACGAGCAGCACAGTGAACGCTTCGAGGAACTGAACGGCATCGCCATCTACCGCCATCCCTTGCCGGTCGAGGCGAGCGGCAAGATGGGGTTCATTCTCGAATATGCCTCAGCACTTTTCCACGAAACGCGTCTTCTGCTCAAGATCGCCGTGACCCGTGGCTTCGACGTGATCCAGGGCTGCAATCCTCCGGATCTCATCTTCCTGGTCGCGGCACCCTACAAGCTCTTCGGCAAGAAATATGTCTTCGATCATCACGACCTCTGCCCTGAGCTCTATGCGGCGAAATATGGCCGCCGCGGCTTCTTCCACCGCCTGCTGCGCCTGGCGGAGAATTGCTCCCTGAAGTTCGCCGACCGGGTAATAACCGCCAACGACACCTATCGCGACATCGCCATCGCGCGCGGCGGCCGGTCGCCCGATGACGTCACCACGGTCTATAGCGTGCCCGACCGCAAGAAGCTCAGGCGGGTCGACCCCGATGAAGCGCTGCGGCAGGGTGCTGACGTGGTGCTGGGTTATCTGGGCATCATCGCCGACCAGGATGGCGTCGACCATCTCATCCGCATGATGGCCCATGTCGTCCATGACAGCGGCCGGCGGGACGTGCGCGCGATCATTGTCGGCGACGGGCCGGCGCTCGCCTCGGTACGAGAACTCGCCAGGACCCTCGGCGTGGCCGGGCAGGTCACCTTCACCGGCTATTTGCGCGGCCAGGATCTGCTCGCGGCGATCTCGACCTTCGACATCGGCATCATTCCCGACCCGGTGAACGAGTACAATGACAAGATCAGCATGAACAAGGTGTTCGAGTATTCGACCCTGGGCATCCCCTCCGTATCCTATGATCTGAGCGAGACGCGCCGCCTGCTGGGCGCCGCCGGAACCTATGCCAAGGAGGCGACGTCGCGCGGCCTGGCCGACGCCGTCCTTCCACTGATCGATGATGAAGCGCTTCGCCGTGAGCTTGGCCGGCGCGCTGGCCTGCTCGCCGAGGAGAAATTCAACTGGGACAGCGAGGCGCGCAAATATGTCGCGGCCTATGCGACGCTCGTCAAGACAAGGGTCTACGCATGAGGGCGGGCAAACACATTGTTCGTTGCTGCATGGGCGCCGCGTTGGCCCTCGGCCTCTGGACGCTCACGGCCAGCGCACAGGAGACATGCCAGGACGGTTTGACGGAGCGGGTGCTCGATCTCTCGGACGCCGGCATCACCAGCTTCGGGACCCTGCAGAAGCTCGCGGCTCTGCCCTTGAATGCCGGGGAGTATGTGCTGACCTTCGACGACGGTCCGCGCCGTGAGACGACACCAAAGATCCTGGATGAGCTTCGTTCCGCCTGCCTGCATGCGACCTTCATGATGATCGGCGAGAGAGCCAGGCGCGGCCGCCCCATCGCCAGACTGATCCTCGAGGGTGGACACAGCATTGGAAGCCACGGCTACACGCATCGCAAGCTCACGACCTTGCCGTTCGACGAGGCCATCGACGACATCAGGCGGGGTGTGGCGGCTGTCGAGAGGGCGGTCTACGGCAATCGCATGACGCCGGTGCGTATGTTCCGCTTCCCGGAGAATGCCGCAACGCCCGAGCTCGTCGGCTGGGCCCAGCAATTCGGCCTCATTGTTTCGAGCTACGACCTTTCGCCGGAAGACTGGCGCAACAGCCCGCCCGAGGAAACGATGCGGCGGCTGCGCCAGCGGCTCAATGCGGTCGATCGTGGTGTGATCGTCCTGCACGACTCTCAGCCCAATACCGTGCCGCTGCTGCCTTTGGTTCTGGCCGAGCTCAAGACGCGCGGCGCCTCGATCGTTCATCTGGTGGAGTGACGAAATGACTGGCAACCCGGAGAAGCAACCGCATACCGAGGTCATGGACGAACTCCGCCAGAGGCTCGCAGGCATCGTGGATGTCATTCCGACAAGTAAGCCCGTGATCTATCTCGATTATCCCATTCACGGCAATGTCGGCGACCTGCTCATCCATGCCGGCACCGACCGGTTCTTTTCTGCCAACGGTTACGAGGTGATCGGGCGGTTCAGTATCCATGAATTCTGCCTGACGCACCGGCCGGGCAAGCCGCTCGTCTTCTTCAAGGACTCGGTCCGGCGCCTGGACGATCTCGTGGGAACGGGCGCCACGATCGTCTTCCATGGCGGCGGCAATCTCGGCGATCTCTATCCCGATTATCAGTTGTTCCGGGAGTTGGTCATTGCGCGTTATCCCGAAACGCCGATCGTCATCCTGCCGCAGTCGATACATTTCGAGCGCCGGGCCAACCGCGCAGCGACGGCAAAAGCCTTCGCCGCCCATCGCCGGCTCTTCATCTTCGCGCGCGACCGGGAATCGCTGGAATTCGCCAGGAGCGACTGCGATTGCCCCGCGGCGCTGATGCCGGACATGGCCCACGCTTTGTGGGGAAGCCTGCCGCGCCATGATGGGCATGGGACGCGCACGCTGCATTTCCGCCGCCGCGACAAGGAAGCGACGGCCGGCCTCGACGCCGATATCGAGACATTCGACTGGGACGATCTCGTCGGCACGCTCGACCGGTTCATGATCCGGGCGCTGCGCAAGATGCAGTCGGCGGAGTTTCCATCCCGCCACATCGTGCCGAACCACATCGCCTGGGGACTTTATCGCGATCACCTGATGCGCCGCTCGGTCAGCCACGTCGGGCGTTATGGACGTGTCGTGACCGACAGGCTGCATGGGCTGATCCTCAGCGCGTTGCTCGCCCTGCCGGTGATCTGCGAGGACAACAGCTATGGAAAGGTGAGCCGCTACTACACGCAATGGTTCGCCCCATCCGACCGCATCACCTATCGCGTTCGTAGGAGTACTGCGTCTCAAGAAGCGCCGGCGCCTTCGCCGTCGTCAGCCATGGGAGCTTTGAGGGAATATGGGGTCTGAAATCCTGTTCATCACCACGACAGATGCCGCCGGCGGCCGCAGCGGCGATCTCGAACGTCTCTTGTCGTCCATCGAAAGGGCCCTGCCGGGCAGACACTGGCGGATGCTGCTGCTGGCGCAGCGCGCATCGCCGGGAGCCGGCCTCGCCGCCGGCCTGCCGGACAATGTGCAGCTCGAGACGATTCCCCACCGGATATCGCTATCGCAGGCCCGCAATCTGCTCCTTCAAAGAGCGCGCGAGCAGGGGCTTCTCGTGCGGGCGCCATTGATCGCCTTTCCGGACGATGACTGCTGGTATCCCGACGGGTCGCTGGAGCGGATCCTCAACCTGTTCCGGATCGATCACGCGCTCGACTTCTGGTTCTGCGGGTACAGGTCCCAGCCGCAATCGCCGGCCCGGGCGCTTTCCATGGACATGAAGCCGCCGTCGGTCTTCCAGGTCGCGGCCAAGGCTTCGTCCAATACGATCTTCCTGCGCAGCCGCGTCGCCGAGATGATCGGCGGGTTCGACGAGGAGCTGGGCGTCGGCACCGTGAACAATGGCGGCGAGGACACCGACTATGCCCTGCGCGCCTTCGCCCGGTCGCGCAAATCCCGCTTCGTCGACCAGGCCCTCATCGGCCATCGCGATCATGATCCGGGGCTCAAATCGCGCTATTTCCGCGGCAGCCTGATCGCCATCGCCCGCCATACGGCGATGCGGCCGGCAAGCCTGGCGCTGCTGTTGCGCAAGCTCATGGTCGGCGGCGCGCTGGTGGCGACGCGGCGCATGTCGTCGGGCGACTTCCGCTCCGCCTTGCGAGTGGCCTTCTCGGCCAAGACGGGATGGGCTCTGGCCTCGCCGGCGCACCGGTCGAAACGGGAGGCCGCCTGATGCGCAGTCTCAACCAGCTGCTCTGGCTGCAGCGTCTGCTGGTCAGGCTGCGCTGGCTCTACTTCACCAGGTTCTGGGGCATGGACATTCACCCGAGCACAGTCATGTCCCTGAGCGTCAGGCTCGACAAGACCTATCCCAAGGGTGTGCATGTCGGCCCCGACAGCTATCTTGCCTTCGACGTGGCGGTGCTGGCGCATGACATGACGCGCGGCCTCTATCGCGACACCTATATCGGCACGCGCTGCTTCATCGGCGCGCGCAGCATCATCCTTCCCGGCGTGCGCATCGGCGACGGCTCGATCGTGGGGTCAGGCAGTGTCGTCACCAAGGACGTGCCGCCGGCCTCGATGGTCGCCGGCAATCCGGCGCGCATCATCCGCCGGAATATCGAGACCGGCCGGTTCGGCCGGTTGCGCAGCGCCGGCCAGCGTCAGGAGGCGGCCGTTCCTCCCGGGCCGGAGTTGGGGCTCGCGGCCCGCGAGGCGGGAGGCCTGCCATGAATATTCTGTCGGTCTCGTTGATGGTCATGTCCCTGATGATCGCCATGCCGGCGATGGCGCAATCGCGCGATGCGCTCAAGATCGTGACTCTGGGCACCAGCCTGTCCGCCCGTGGCGGCTGGCAGGAGCCCTTGCGGCGATCGCTCAGCGCCTGTCTCGGCCGCAGTGTCGCCGTCGTGAATGTCGCCAGGAGCGGCATGAGCTCCGACTGGGGCGTGACCCAGATCGACAGGGTTCTCGCCGAACGCCCGGACGTCGTCCTGGTCGAATTCGCGGTGAATGACGCGGCTCTCGACCGCTTCCTGTCGGTGAGCCGCAGCGGCGCCAATATGAGCGAGATCATCTCGCGCCTGCAGGGCGGCGCGACCAGGCCCTCGGTCCATGTGATGGCGATGAACCCGGTATCCGGCCTGCGCGGCATGATCCGGCCGTTCCTTGGCCAGTATGAGGAGAAGCATGCGGCGGTCGCCCGCGAGCTGGGCGCCGGCTTCATCGATCACAGGCCCGCCTGGGCCGAACTCTCAGATGAGGAACTGGACGAGGCGATCCCCGACGGCACCCATCCTGATGCCGGGACGGCGAGCCGGGTGATGGTGCCGGGCCTCGTCCGGGCGCTTGCCGGTTCCGATTGCTCGACGGCGAAGACGGAGTGATGGAATTGAACGTATCGGCGGTCATACCCGTGAAGAACCGGCCGGCTTTGATCATCCAGGCGATCGGCAGCTGTCTCGGCCAGACAGTTCCGCCGGACGAGATCGTCGTCGTCGATGACGGTTCGACCGACGAGACGCCGGAGATCGTGATGGAGCTGGCGCGCGGTGACAGCCGGATCAAGCTCGTGCGCCGCGCCCTGAGCGGCGGCGCCGCCGCGGCCCGCAATGAGGGGGCGGCGCGCGCGTCAGGCGCCTGGCTGGCCTTTCTCGATTCGGACGACCGCTGGCATGGCGGGAAGATCGCCCGCCAGCTGGACCTGGCGGCCCGGCATCCCGATGCGCCCGCCATCTTCTGCGGCATCCGCTACGCCTATGCGGCACGCAAGGCCCGCATCGGCATTCCGCCGCCCATCGTCGGCCATGCCGACCTGACGGTCTCCAATGTCCTGGCCTCCACCTCGGCGGCCTTCGTCCGCAGGGACCGTTTCGACGCCGTCGGAGGCTTCGATGCCGCTCTTCCCAATTGCGAGGACTGGGATCTGTGGCTCAAGCTGTCGAAGCTCGGGCCGCTGCCCGTCGTCCAGGCGGCGCTGGTCGAATATACATTCGAGGCGACCAACAAGCTGTCGCGCGATGTGACGAAGCTGATGCGCGGCCACGAGCTGGTTTTTGCCCGCATCGCGGCGGACAGCGCCGGGGCGGGGCGGAGCCGCCTGTCGGCGCTGCATGATCTCAAGCGCGCCGAGCTCCATATCCGGGTGACCGGCGAGGCGCGCAAGGCTCTGCGCTTCATCTGGTCCGCCCTCGCGCAGGCGCCCTCGGGCGAGGTTCTCAAGCGCGCCCTCCATCTCATGGGGCTGTTGACCGTCCATGGGGCGCGCCTGTGAACGGCATCGCGCATCAGGCATTGCCGTCGGCACCCTTGCGGTTCGCGCCGGTGCGCGCCGGCTTCGGCCTGCCCGATTTGCTGCTGGTCGTCTATGTCTTCGTGACGCAGCTCGCCATCCGCCGCCTGACCGGAACCGAGAAGCTCGCGACCGATCCATCCAAGCTCGACATCTCGAACGTGACCAAGATCGGCCTGTGGACATTGGGCCTCGTCGTCGCGGCCTGGCTGCTGCGCCGCCACAGCTCCTATCTCCTGCGGCCGCCGATGCGCTACCTCCTGGTGTTCTTCGGCTGGATCTTCGTGAGCTGCCTCTATTCGCCGGAGCCGTTCAAATCGCTGATCATGGCGAGCTCGCTGCTGTCGGTTTTCCTCGTCTTCCTCGCTTTCGCCGAAGCGCGTGGCCTTCCGGCACTGTTCGACAGGCTGATCCAGATCGAGGTCGTGTTCCTGGCCCTGTCGATCGTGCTCTATTTCGCGGTTCCCTCGGTGTCGCACATGCTGGCCTGGGATGGCGCGGTGGGCAGCCGCATGACCGGCCTCGGCGGCCATCCCAACCAGACCGGTGTGCTGGCAAGCCTCATCCTGGTGGCGCTCTATGCCCGCTGCGACAGCGGCGGTCTTTCGCGCCTGTTCAAGGCGACGGCGATCGCCATTGCGCTCATGGCCCTGGTGCTGACCCAGAGCCGCACCTCGCTCATCGCCGCCGGCGCCGGCTGCATGACCTTTTTCCTCCTGAAGAACCGCTGGCATGCGGCGCTGATCCCCGTGCTTCTCTGCGCCATGGCGGTGGCGGTCCTGGTCATCAGGCTCGACAGCGAGATTCTCGCCGTCTTCGCCCGCTCCGGCGATGCCGACGAACTGCTCACCGGCACGGGCCGCAGCTTCATCTGGGAACTCTCCTGGGGTCTCGTCCAGCGCGCCCCGCTTCTCGGCTACGGCTTCAATTCGACCTACACGATGTTCATGGAGGAAGCCTATTTGCTGGCGGGCGATGTCGGCATCTACATCTTCCCGCACGCCCACAACCTCGTGCTGCAGCTGCTGCTCTATGGCGGCGTCGTCGCGCTGGCGCTGTTCGCGCTGCCGATCGCCTCGATCATATCGAGCGCCATCAGGGCGCGCGATCCACGCATCGCGGCATTGCTCGCCACCTATCTGTCCTTCTCCATGACCGAGTCTGCCGGCTTCTTCCAGTATGCCGACAACATGATC
The DNA here is from genome assembly GCA_964537655.1 of uncultured Aestuariivirga sp. Classification (GTDB taxonomy): domain Bacteria; phylum Pseudomonadota; class Alphaproteobacteria; order Rhizobiales; family Aestuariivirgaceae; genus Taklimakanibacter. The sequence continues at coordinate 9,302 of CAZICN010000047.1, read as the reverse complement.
GTCATCCTGGCGCTGGCGACCGTCGCGGCCCAGGTCGCGACCGCGCAATATCGCCGGATCTTCGCGGTTGGCGGGCAGGCGGAGGCGCGGCCATGAAACACGTGCTCAGATCAGGCTCCGTCCTGGCGCTCGCCAATCTCGCGGAAATGGCCTTCCCCTTCATCCGCAACATCCTCTTGGCACGGCTCCTGTCGCAGGAGGATTTCGGCGTCGCGGTGTCGCTCGCCATGATCAGCGCGCTGGTGGAGATCGGTTTCGATTTCGGCGTTCCCGTATCGGCGGTGCGCTATACCGCGACGGATGATCCGAAGCGGGCGCTCGCCACGCTGCAGACGCTGCAGCTGACCCGGGCCACGCTGGTGGGCACGGTGCTGATGGCGATGGCGCCGGTCCTTGCCATCCTCTTCAGTTCCCCGCAGGCGACCTGGGCCTATGTCGCCGTCGGCGCCTGCGCGATCCTGCGCGGCTTCGGCAATCTCGGCGTCAAGCAGGCGATGCGGGACTATCGGTATTGGCCCAATGCGGTCACCATCATCATGACGCAGCTCGCCTGGACGGCGGGCGTCGTCGTCGCGGCATTGATCTCGCCGGACTATACCGTGATGGCCTGGGGGCTCGCGGCCAGCGTCGTCGCCTCGGGCGTCACCTCGCATCTTCTGTCGCGCTTCCCCTGGCGCCTCGGCTGGGACAAGGCGGTCGCCGACGAGGCGACGGCCTTCGGCAAGCCGCTTGTGCCGAACGGCCTGGTCAGCGCCGGCCTGTCGCTGGGCGACCGCGTCTTCATCGGCTGGGCGCTCGGCGTCCATGCGCTGGCCTTCTACAGCGTGATCTTCGGGACCGCGACCTTGCCGCGCGGCGCCATCCTGCGCTTCCTGACCAACCTGTTCGTGCCGGCCTTCGTCAACCGCCCGCCCGATCATCCCTCGGTGAGGAAGAACTGCGCACGCTGGACGCTCGTTCTGTCGCTGACGGCTTTCCTCTATGCCATGGGCTTCATCTTCGCCGGCACGCCTCTGCTGCCCTTGCTGTTCGGCGAGGCCTATGCCGCCTCGCCCTATCTGATGTCGCTGATCGGGCTCAATCTCTTCGTGAAGTTCCTCTATCAGCTGCCGTCGCCGATCGCCCTGGCCCAGGGACGCAGCCGCCTGATGCTGACCTGCACCATGTTCTCGATCGCAGCCCTGGGCATCGGCGCCGCCGCCGCCCTGGTGAAGCCTTCGATCGAGGTGTTCGTCCTGGCGCTGACGGCGGCGGAGGTCGTGGCGGTGCTGCGCATCGGCATGATCGCCGTCACGGCGCTCGATTATTCGCGCGGCCAGGTCGCGATGGCGCTGCTGGGCCCGATGGCCGCCATCGGAGTCGCTTTGGCCGCGAGCCTCGTTTTTCCGGCGATGCCCTTGCTCGACTGGCTGCTGCTCGGCTGTGGGCTGACTTTCGCGGGGCTCATCTTCTATGCCGTGATGGCGCATGTCTTCATCGATCCGCTGAAGCCGGCGCTCCTCCGGCAGGCTGTCTCGGGCCTGTTGAACCGGCGGCCCGTGGTCGCCGCGAGCGAGGAGCCGTGACCATGCGCATCGCCTATCTCATCCTGGCCCACCGCGCGCCCGCCGATCTCCTGGCGATGCTTCCCGCCCTCGCGCGCCACGGCGAAACCTATCTTCATGTCGACCGCGACAGCCGCGGATTCGAGGACCATTGGCGGGCGCTGGCGCAGCATGCCGTTCTTCCGGACCGTCGGCATCGAGTGAGCTGGGGCGGCTTCAGCGTGGTCGAGGCGACGCTCGAGCTGATCGAGACGGCGCTGGCCCGGGGCAAAGCGGATTATTTCATTCTGATGAGCGGCGCCTGCCTGCCGGTCAGCGGTTCGGCCAGACTCGCCGAGCGGCTGGCGCATGAGGGCGGTGAATATATCGACATCATGTCCGATGCGGAGGTCCTGCGGCACGACCGCGCCGGCCGGCTCAGGCATTACCGTTTTTACAGCAAGACCCTGCCGCGCGCCTGCCTCGGCGCCGCCAACCGCCTGTCGCGCCTTGCCTGGACGCGGCGCGATTTTGCGGACGAGTTCGGCGCGCCGCGTTTCGGCTCGATGTGGTGGTGCCTGTCGCGGCCGTTCATGGAGTGGGCGATGGATTACCGCCGGACCCATCCGGCCTATGACCGGCGCTTCCGCAACACGGAAACGCCGGATGAATCCTATTTCCAGACATTGGTGTCGCTGTCGCCTTTCGCCATGAACGTGAAGGGCTCGCTGACCTATGTCGATTGGGAGAAGGGCGGCAGCCATCCCAGGACATTGTCGCGGCTGGACCTGCCGCGCATCGCGGCCGCCGGCCATTGCTTCGCGCGGAAGTTCGACTGGGATCACGATCGCGATCTGGTCCGCGCGCTGCTGGAATCCTATTGAGCGTGCCGCGGAACGCTCGCGAAGAAGGAGAGGTCATCGCATGACGGTCATGACTCGTCGTCATCTGCTCGCCGCCGCCTCGGGCGCCGTCATGGGCGGGACGCTGGCCGCGCCCGCCCAGACGGTCGACAAGACCCTGACCGCGCTCGCCGCCAGCAAGGGCCTTCTCTATGGCGCCGCGGTCGCCAACTGGCAGATCGACCGGGATGTCATGCTGCGCCGGACCTTCTCGCGCCAATGCGCCGCCGTCGTCCCCGAATGGGAAATGAAGTGGAGCATAATCGAAGGCGTGCGCGGCACGCGCAACTACGGCGCCGCCGACCGGATCCTGGCTTTCGCCCATACGCATCGCCTGAAGGTCAGGGGCCATACCGCCCTGTGGTACCGCAATCTGCCGAAATGGGTGGAGCCGGCCCTGAAGGCCGAAGGCGAGGCCGTGATCGTCGCGCATATCCGCGATCTTCTCGACCACTACAAGGGAAAGATCGTGAGCTGGGACATCGTGAACGAGGCTATCGAGCCGAAGGACGGGCTGCCGGACGGGCTGCGCAACTCGGCCTTCCTGCGCGTGCTCGGCCCCGGCTACATCGCCCGCGCCTTCTCGATCGCCGCCGAAGCCGATCCCGACATCCAGTCCTTCTACAACGAGTATGGGCTCTATCATAATGACGAGCCCGACATCGCGCGGCGCAAGGCCGTTCTGGCGCTTCTCGAGAAGCTCAAGAGCCAAGGGGCGCCGATCTACGGCCTCGGCATCCAGGGCCATTTGCGGGTGGACCGGCCTTTCGACCCCTCGGTGTTCGCCACCTTCCTGCGCCAGGTCGCCAATCTCGGCCTGAAGATATTGATCACCGAGCTCGATGTCGACGACCGCAAGCTGACGCAGACCCAGAGCGAACGCGACCGGCTGGTCGCCAACATGGCGACGAGCTTCATCACTGTCGCCCTGGCCGAGCGCGCCGTCGAGGGGCTCCTCACCTGGGGCCTGTCCGACCGCTATTCCTGGCTCAATTCGAGCGCGAACCCGACCCGCACCGACGGGACGATGAACCGGTGCCTGCCCTATGACGAGAACTTCGAGAGGAAGCCCTTCTGGTTCGCACTTTCCAATGGATTCAAATACGCCCCCTGGCGAGGTTAGGAGCCTGACATGATGCGCGAGACTTTTCCCAATCATGCTCCCCAGCACAATGCGTCATCGGAACCGCCGATCGATCTCTACAAGCTCCTGGCCATCGTGCGCCGGCAATGGCGGATCGCCGCACTGAGCGTCGCCGTCTGCCTGCTCCTCGGTGTCGTCTATCTGCTGATCGCGCCGCCGAAATACACATCCTCGACGAATATCCTGATCGACCAGGACAACAGCCGGATCCTGTATCAGGGCTCGGCCCTCGAACGCACGGTCGAGGACGAGGCTAGGATCCTGAGCCAGGTCGAGGTCCTCGTCTCCGACAAGGTCGGGCTGGCGGTGGTCGACAGGCTCGGCCTCGCCCAGGATCCGGATTTCATGTCGGCGCCGGTCGGGCCGCTGCAAATGGTGATGTCGGCCATACGTTCGCTGACGGCGGTGTTCAAGACGCCGGACAACATCCCGCTCGAGGACCGCCAGCGCCGTGCCGCCCTGCTGAACATCCAGCGCAACCTGGTCGTCGAAAGGGTGAACCGCAGCTATGTGCTGAGCGTCCGTTTCAGCTGGTCCAATCCGGCGATCGCCGCCAAGGTCGCCAAGGGTGTCGCCGAAGCCTATCTCGCCGATCAGCTCAACGCGAAATTCGAGGCGACGCGGCTCGCCGGCGGCTGGGCCCAGCAACGCATGAAGGACCTGCAGCAGGAAGCGCTCAAATCCGATCTCGCCGTGCAGAAATTCAGGGCCGACCACGGCCTGATCGCCGCGAGCGGCAGACTGGTGACCGAGCAGCAATTGTCGGAGCTCAACAGCCAGCTCATCATGGCGCGAACCGAGACGGCGGCGGCCGAGGCGAAATACCGGCGGCTGCAATCGATCATCGACAGCGGCCAGCCCGATGCCATTGTCGCCGGAACGCTCGACAGCGCCATCGTCAACGACCTACGCGCGAAATATCTCGAGGCCTCGCGCCTCGCCTCCGAGATCACCGAGAAGGCGGGGCCGGAACACGCCCAGGTGAAGCGCCTGCGCAACTCGATGGCCGAATACCGCAAGCTCATTTTCGACGAGCTCGGCCGCATCGCCAAGAGCCATGCCAGCGAGTATCAGGTCGCCAAGTCGCGCGAGGACGCGCTGCGCGGCATCGTCAACGATGCGACCGGCATCAGCGCCGACGCGAACGAGACCCTGGTGCAGCTGCGCGAGCTCGAACGCGAAGCCGAGAACTACAAGGTGCTCTATGAAAAGTTCCTGCAGCGCTACCAGGAGTCGCTGCAGCAGGAATCCTTCCCCGTCACCGAAGCGCGCATCATCTCCGAAGCCGCGGTGCCGCAGGAGACGAGCGGCCCCAAGAAGTCGCTGGTGCTGGCTCTGGCCACCTTCCTGGGGCTCGCTCTCGGCAGCGGGCTTGGCGCCCTCCAGGAATATCGCGACCGGTTCTTCCGCACCGGCGAGCAGGTCACCGACGAAACCGGCATGCCTTTCCTCGGTTTCGTGCCGCTCGTCGCCGGCGTGGCCGACGGCATCAGGGCGATCACCAACCACGCCGTCAGCAATCCCCTGTCGCAATTCGCCGAGACCTTGCGCAGCGCCAAGATCGCCGCCGATCTTGCGCTCGGCCGCGAGAGACCGAAGATCATCGCCGTCACCTCGGTCCTGCCGGGCGAGGGCAAATCGACCGTCGCGATCAACTTTGCCCGCCTGCTCGCCAGCCACAAGGCGCGCACGCTGATCATCGATGCCGATCTGCGCAATCCTTCCCTGACACGCGCCGTGGCGCCGAATGCCAAAGCGGGGCTTGCCGAATATGTCATCGACAAGGCCGAGCTCCGCGACCTGCTGCTGTTCGAGGAGCGCACCAACCTGGCGATGCTGCCGGCGGTCTCGCGCCGCGACGTTCCCCTGACATCCGAGCTCCTGGCATCGCGCGAAATGGCGGGTCTGCTGGAGGAGGCAAAGACCGCCTTCGACTATGTCATTCTCGATCTGCCGCCCCTGACGCCGGTCGTCGATGTGCGAGCGGTGACCCCTTATGTCGACGGCTTTGCCTGCGTGGTCGAATGGGGCAAGACACCCAGGGGAACGGTGCGGAGCAAGCTCGCAGCCGATCCGGCGCTCGGCAAGAAGTGCCTCGGCATCATGCTCAACAAGGCCGACATGGAGCGAATGAAGTTCTATGGCGCCGACGGCGTGGACTATGGCGATCCGCGCTACAATGCCTATTTCAGGGATGCGGCGCCGGCGGGCGAGCCGGGACCGGGCCAGACGGTGGCGGCGAAGGCGCGAGCCTGACGCGGTTGACGAAACGCCTCGCTTCCCGGCAAAGAGATGCGCTCTAGAGCAAATCCCGCCAAAGTTGAAGACTTTGGCCACAAGGATTTGCTCCAAGAAATTGATTTGGCGCGAATCCTTTCGGCGAAGTGATTCCACTTCGCCGGGATGCACGCTAGCTCCAGAGGGCGACTTGCATGCGGAAACTCCTTGTCATCGGCGTCGGCGCCGGTGATCCCGACTACATCACCATACAGGCCATCGCGGCGCTGAATCAGGTCGATGTGTTCTTTGTCATCGACAAGGGCGAGGAGAAGGACGATCTGGTGCGCCTGCGCAAGGACCTGTGCCAGAAATACATAACCGAACCATCCTATCGTATTGTCGAGGCGCGCGATCCCGAACGCGACCGCAAGGCCGAGGCCTATGCGCCAGCGGTCGAGGACTGGTATGCGAAGCGTGCCGCGATCTTCGAACGGATGATCGCCGAGGAGCTCGATGAGGATGGCTGCGGCGGCTTCCTGGTGTGGGGCGATCCCACGCTTTATGACAGCACGATCCGCATCATCGAGCTGATCAAGGCCGGACAGCGCGTCGAATTCGACTATGAGGTCATTCCGGGGATCAGCAGCGTCCAGGCCCTGGTCGCCAGGCACAGATTGCCCATCAACCGGATCGGCGAGGCCATTCACATCACCACCGGACGCAAGCTTGCCGAAGGGCTGCCGCCGGGCGTCACCAATGCCGTGGTCATGCTCGACAGCCAGAACGCCTATCGCACCGTCGACCCCGAGGTCGAAATCTATTGGGGGGCCTATATCGGCACGTCGAACGAGATCCTGATCTCGGGCAAGCTCAAGAATGTCGCCGATCTAATAGATACAGCCCGCGCCACGGCGCGCCAGGAGAAGGGCTGGATCATGGACACCTATCTCCTGCGTTATCCGAAGGCATAGATCCGCCGGATACAGGGAAAATACAGGCAAAATCCCGAATCCGGGGCGTCACCCCGGGTCCAACAGAATACTTGACTCGGTAAGTCGGGTATTTAGTATCCGCTCCGCAGCCAGGCCTCAACCCAGCGAAAATCCAGACAAGGTTTTTCCAAGGTGAGGTGAGTGACATGCAGGGTGGGGAAGTATCGCCGGTCGCGCTCTTCATGGAAGCGGGCCCTGTGGTGAAGGCGGTGATCGTCATGCTGCTCGCCGCATCGCTGTGGTGCTGGATCATCATTTTCGAAGCCCTCTGGACGCTCGGCCGTTTGCGCCGCGCCATCAGGCGCGAAGGCGCCGACAAGGGCCGGACGGCGGAACTGATCGGCAGGATTTTCGCCGCCGGGCGCGAGGAGGCCTACGCGGCGCAAGGCTCGGCCGCCGAGGCCGACAGGCGCAGTGCCATCACCGCCGCCATGAAACGGCGAGCCCAGGAACTCGTCGAATCCGGCCAGCGCGGCCTGCCCAATCTCGCCGTCATCGCCTCGGTGGCGCCCTTTGTCGGCCTCTTCGGCACGGTGTGGGGCATCATGACGAGCTTCGCCGGCATCGCCGCCGCCAAGGACACGAGTCTCGCCGTCGTTGCGCCGGGCATCGCCGAAGCGCTGGCCGCGACCGCGATCGGGCTTGCCGCCGCCATTCCGGCCGCCTTCGCCTACAACCGCCTGATCGCGGCCTTCGGCCTCGCCTCGCGGGCGTTGAACCGGCGCATCGAGGACTATGGAACGCGGCTGGCTCGCGAAAGCGGACCGGTCCCGGCGTTGCGGAAGAAGATCGCGTGAGCTTCAATCTGCCCGCCGGCGATGAGGGCGATGATCTCGCGCCCCTCGCCGAGATCAATGTCACGCCCATGGTCGATGTCATGCTGGTGCTGCTCATCATCTTCATGGTCGCCGCCCCGATGATGAGTTCCGGCATGAAGGTCGAGCTGCCGCAGGCCAGATCGGCCCAGCCGACCGATCCCAAGTCTCCCATCGTGCTGACCATCGGCGCGGACGGGAGGCTATCGATTGGCGTCGAGGCGATCGAACGTGCCGATCTGGTCATCCGGCTGAAGGCTATGATCGGCGCCGAGGATCGCGTCGTCCATGTGCGCGGCGACCGCACCGCCGCCTATGGCGATATCGTCGCCGTGCTGGATGAGCTGGCGCTCAACGGCATCACCCGGCTTTCGCTCATTGCCAGCAAAGGTGCCATCCCAGAGGCCTCGACGCCATGACGGTCAACGGGCTCGGCGCCGGCTCGCGTCTCGTCTGCGTCCTCCTGGCGGTCGGCATCCACGCCGCCGCGGCCGCCGCCTTCATGTTGACGCCCGCGATCGAGCCGCCGGCGCCCCCGGAAGGCGTCGAGATCGAGCTTCTGGCCGAGATCACCAGTGAAGCCGCCGAAGAGGTTGCTCCCGCCGTCGCCGCGCAAGCGGCGGAAGTCGAGCCGGCGCGGGAAATCGAAGCGGGGGAAGCGCAGAGCGTGACCGGTACCGAGGTCGGCGCCATGGCCTCACTGGCGCCCGATAAGGCCGAGGTGACGCCGGATGAAGTGAAACCCGTCGAGCCGCCGGACAACCAGCCCGAAGTCCGGGCCCCCGACACGGCCTCGCCGGTCGAGCTGGAGAAGCCCGTCATCGCGGCGCCACAAGCTCCCGCTCTTCCCGGCAAACCGAAGCCGGCCGCCAGGAAAACGGTGAAGAAGAAGGAACAGCGCCGCGCGGCCGTGGCCGGATCCACGCTGAGCAGGGACGCCAGGCGCAAGGGCGCGTCGCGCTCGGTGTCGTCCGGCGGCAGGCAGTCGAGCGCATCCTATGCCTCGCTCGTCCAGTCGCGGCTTGCCGCCCGTCGCGCCACGATCCAGTCGATGCTGGGCCGCGGCACGCGGGGCCGGGTCGTCATCACCTTTTCGATTGGCGCCGGCGGCGGCGTCCGGTCGGCTTCGGTGACCGCCTCGTCAGGCAATGCCCGGCTCGATTCCACCGCGAGGTCGGTCGTGGCCTCGACGTCCTTTCCGCCGCCGCCGAACGGCTCCTTCTCCGGCAGGATCCCGATCAGCGTCTCCGTGCAGTGACCGGACGCCGCCTCACCAGCAGCAATAGCCGCCATCGGCAAGCACGATCGAGCCCGTCATCAGGCTCGCTGCGTCGGACGCCAGGAAGTGGACGACGGACGCGATCTCGTCGGGCTGGCCGACGCGTCCCATCGGCGTCATCTCCAGCCAGGTTTCATACATCGCCCTGTTCTCCCTGATGCCGAACGAGGTCAGCGGCGTCTCGATATAGGTCGGCGCCACCGCATTGACCCTGACCCCGCTCTTCGCCCATTCGGCGGCGAGCGAGCGCGTGAGGTGGTGCACCGCCGCCTTCGAGGCGTTGTAGAAGGATTGCGGCTGCGGCTTGTTGACGATGAAGCCCGACATCGAGCCGACATTGACGATCGCTCCCGCTTTCTGCTTCAGCATCTGGCGCCCGAAGGCGCGGCCGCGCCAGACCAGGCCGTCGAGCTGGACCTCCATGGGA